>NZ_LT985980.1:1240991-1615991 GCF_900291985.1 Lysinibacillus timonensis
GAAATAACATTTGTACTGACCCATTTAATAGCCCAATTAAACAGTGTATGTCCTAATAGATTTGGTACGATTGCGAGTAAAATAAACCATACCCAGTTCATTATAGGATACGGAGCAAAAGACTCTCCTTTTACTATTACATAAAAAAACAAACAAACTGTACTAATAGAGTATACAACCATAGTATAAGTAATTAATGATACCCTTTGTCGTACTTCTTGGCCAAACAATAAATACCCCGTAACAAGTGCACAAGCAATTAGCGCTAATAAATCTCCATATAGCGCTGCTCCACTTACATGAAAGTCTCCCCAACTAATAATTAAACTTCCGGATACAGCAATAACACCAGCAAGTATAGTCTTCACATTCAGCTTTTCTTTAAAGAAAAAATATGTACCCACAAATGCAAATAACGGTTGTAATGTTACCAGAACAGTCGAACTTGCTACCGAAGTGTAGTTTAATGATTCAAACCAAAGAATGAAATGGAATGCTAAAAAAATACCCGCAATTGTTGAAAATAACCAATCTCGTTTTGTGATGAGCCTTAATTCATGTTGATATTTCATAAAAAATATTGGACTCATTATTAAAACAGAAAATAACATTCGATAGAACGCAATAACCCCAGCATCAGCCATTGCTAATTTAACAAGAATAGCGGAAAGAGATATAGATATTACTCCAATAAGAATTGGTATATAAGGATGAATAGCTGGTTTATTCATAGAATTCTTTCTCCAATCATAAAATAGTTCTTCCTATAATAACTGAACTTAAACTTTGTAAGTAAAGTATGTTTTTATATTTTGTCATTGTTTAACAAAGTTAGCAATACTAAGTAAGGGGGATATACGAATGTTTCATCTATTGCTTGATTCTTTTTCCCTTGAAGAACTAATCAAATTAATTATCGCAGCAGTACTTAGTCTTATAATTGGAATAGAACGTGAAATAAAAAGAAAGCCCGTTGGTTTAAAAACCAGTTTAGTTATTTCGACGTTTAGTTGTTTACTAACTATCATTTCGATAGACACTGCTTACAGTGTTCCAGCCCGTGAAGATATAAATATTACACTTGACCCACTAAGATTAGCAGCACAAATTGTGAGTGGGATTGGGTTTTTAGGAGCTGGAGTTATTTTAAGGAAAGGAAATGATAGTATTACTGGCTTGACTACTGCTGCTATGATTTGGGGTGCAGCAGGAATTGGTATAGCTGTTGGCGCAGGATTTTACATACAAGCATTTGTAACAGTCGTAATAGTTGTAATTGGAATTGAAATTATTGCTCCTTTATTATGGAAAATCGGACCTAAACGACTTCGCATGCGGGATATTGCATTAACTGTTCGTTTAGTAGATGAAAAAAATATAAAAAATTTGCTCAGTTTTATGAAAGAAAACGAAATGTTTATAGATAATATACGTATTAGGGATATTCAAGCATCAGTTGACCAAATACTATATGAAGTAGATATTCGATTTTCAACATTACTAAAGCTAGATACATTTGCCATTTATAGTTTACTTCATTCACTACCTTATATTAGGAACATTGACATTGAAATTCTAGCTTAAAACGGAGGAAATAATATGGGTGAAATTTTCAAACTACTTAAGGGCGGCAATAAACCATCTTTAGTAGCAGCATTCGTCAATCTATTCTTAGGGATTATCAAAGGTGTAGCATATTTCTTTACAGGTAATGTAGCAATGTTTGCAGAAATGATGCATTCCTTAGGGGACGCTGCAAACCAATTTTTCGTATTTATAGGTTCAGCACTTTCTAAAAAGGCACCCACTAAACGCTATCCTAATGGATTTGGGCGAGTTGTTAATTTAGTCTGTTTAGGTGCTGTTTTGATTGTTGCCATTCTTTCTTATGAAACAATTAAAGAAGGTTGGCATCATTTTTTACATCCCGCAGAAGAATCTGGTGGGATACTCATTGCCCTCGGCGTATTACTTATTGGTATTATTTTAGAAGCTTTCGTACTTCATAAAGCAGCAAAAGAAGTACTTCACGAAGTTGGCCATGATCATGTTGGCATAACAGCAATCCCAAAATCTGTTGTTCATTTGAACCGCGCTAAACCTGCAACCAAACTCGTATGGATGGAAGATTTAGTTGCTACAAGCGGAAACGTTTTAGCATTCCTAGCAATTATTATTGCCTACTATACTGGTTACTCTCCATTGGAAGGGTTAGTTTCAATGATTATCGGTATTATGATGTTCTACGTTGTCGCTCGTGTATTCCTTGACAATGCTCGCGGGGCAATTGGAGAAACCGATGAGGAAATGTTAGTTCACATTGGGAATTTAGCTATGGAAGATCCTAATGTAAAGGATATCGCTCGTTTAGAGGTAGTTAAAGAAGGAGAATTTCTTCATGTGGAATTAATAGCAGAAACTGATCCATCCCTCTCATTAGCATACTTAGATGATGTACGAGACCATCTAAAGGAACTAATTTTAAGTCAAAAAGGTGTAACCAAAGTAACCATAGCATTTGATGAAGAAGATGGCGTTACTGAATGGAAGCATCATCTAACGAAAGATAATACAGATAGCGATAGGAAGTAAGGTGCTTTATTAGAGAAGATAACCTTCTAAGTACGTTTTTTGTTAATATAGGATTTAATAAAGGGCTGCCAGAATAGTTTTCTGGACAGCCCTTATTATTTCATTCACAAATTAGATTGTTCGGATATGTCTTATTGGTTTATTATAAAGACATCTCTAAAATTTTTCTTACGTCGTTTGCTTCTAACTCTTTAAATTTACCAAGTGGGCCTCGCAGCAATGCTTTTTCTACAAGTGTATCCATTTGAGAATCATCAATTTCATAATCTGCTAAACGACTTGGTGCTCCAATAGAAATCCAAAATTCGCTTAAACGGTTAATCCCCTCAAACGCCACTTCTTCAACTGTTTTTTCCTCAGCATTGACACCAAACACTCTCGTAGCAAGACGAGCAAACCGTTCTGGATTTACATGCACATTATGTCTCATCCAGTTAGGGAATAGTATAGCTAGGCCACCACCATGTGGTATATCATATACTGCAGACACAGCATGTTCGATACCATGAGTTGCCCAATCTCCTTGTGAACCAAGAGATAAGAAACCATTTAACCCTATAGTACCTGCAAGTAGAATTGTTTCTCGAAGTTCATAATTCTCCAAATCATTAACTAATTTTGGTGCAGCCTCAATAATAGTACGTAGTACGCCTTCGCACATTTCGTCAGTAATTGGTGTATTGGTCGCATTATGGAAGTATTGCTCAAAAACATGTGACATCATATCAACAATTCCATATACTGTTTGATTTTTCGGTAATGTGAATGTATACGTGGGATCTAGTATTGAAAATTTCGGAAAGACATAAGGACTTCCCCAACCGTATTTCTCTAATGTTTCTTCATTAGTAATGACAGATCCTTTATTCATCTCAGATCCAGTTGCTGCAATAGTAAGTATCGTTCCAAATGGAAGGGCATCCGTAACTGCCGATTTTTGTATAACGATATTCCATGGGTCTTCATCAATTTTCGCACCGGCTACAATTAACTTTGTGCAGTCAATTACTGAACCGCCACCGACAGCGAGAACAATATCAATGTTTTCATTTTTACATATTTCAATCCCTTTACGAGCTGTCTCGACTCGCGGATTTGGTTCTACACCGCTTAATTCAAAGACTCGCATGTTTAGCTTAGCGAGTACGGACATTACTTCATCATATAATCCATTTCTTTTAATACTTCCTCCACCATAAACCACCAGTACTTTATCGCCATATTGAGGTAGTTCTGTTTCTAATTGCGCAATTTGACCTTTACCGAAGTGTAATCGAACAGGATTGTAGAATGAAAAGTTATCCAATTTATACTCCCCTTTATAAGTGTAAGTTTTTCAATAAAAAAGCTATGTAAAGAAAGTATTTCTTTACATAGCATATTTTAATCGATTATACCCATCCACGGAAGCGAGATGCTTCAGCTGTACGTCGCACACCAACCATATATGCTGCTAAACGCATATTAATATTACGAGTAGTTGCAGTCATATATACATTATCAAATGATGTCACCATTTTTTGATACAATCTCTCTTGAACTTCTTCTTCAGACCAATAGTAACCTTGGTTGTTTTGTACCCATTCGAAATAAGAAACCGTTACCCCACCAGCAGACGCTAAAACATCTGGTACGAGTAAAATACCACGTTCAGTTAGTATTTTAGTAGCTTCAGCAGTTGTTGGACCATTTGCAGCTTCAACAACTATTTTCGCTTTAATATCGTGAGCATTCTCAGCCGTGATTTGATTTTCAATTGCAGCTGGCACTAAAATATCACATTCAAGTTCTAGTAATTCTTTATTCGTAATTGTATTTTCAAACAACGTCGTAACAGTACCAAAACTATCGCGACGATCTAGTAAATAGTCAATATCTAATCCTTCAGGATCATGAAGAGCACCGTAAGCATCAGAAATTCCTATAACTTTTGCTCCAAGGTCGCTCATAAATTTAGCTAGGAAACTACCCGCATTACCAAAGCCTTGGATTACAACTCTAGCACCATTAATATCGATATTCTTTTTCTTTGCTGCTTCTTGAATAACGATTGTTACTCCTTGTGCAGTTGCCCGGTCGCGACCTTGAGAACCACCTAGCACTAATGGTTTCCCTGTAATGAACCCAGGTGAGTTAAATTCGTCCATACGGCTATATTCGTCCATCATCCATGCCATTATTTGCGCATTTGTAAATACGTCTGGAGCAGGAATATCTTTTGTTGGACCAACAATTTGACTAACTGCACGAACATATCCACGACTTAAACGTTCTAATTCACCCATAGACATTTGGCGTGGATCACAAATGATACCACCTTTACCACCACCATATGGTAAATCAACAATACCACACTTTAAAGTCATCCACATTGAAAGCGCTTTAACCTCATCTTCATTAACCGCTGGATGAAAACGCACGCCTCCTTTTGTTGGACCGACAGCATCATTGTGTTGTGCACGGTATCCAGTAAATACTTTAGTTGAACCATCATCCATTTTAACCGGGATACGTACAGTTAACATTCGTAACGGTTCTTTTAATAGTTCGTACATTGCTTCATCGTATCCCAGTTTATTTAATGCTTCCTTAATAACGTCTTGGGTTGGTGTTAAAAGACTTAAATTTTCTGACATATCCATTCGCCTCTTTATCCTGAATAATAATCATTCGTTCGCAAACATTGTAACACAATTATTTCTATTTTTGGCTAACAAAAACCATTATTTCTTTTTAAATTTATATTATTGTTTTAATAATATTTTTTAAAGGCTAAAATACCATTATCCATAAGGATAAATACCTACTTTGTTCAGCTTTAGAAAAAAAGCAGGCGTCCAAAAACCGCCTGCTTTTTAGTTTTCCATCAGAAATTTTATAGAGATTCAGATATTGACTTAGCTTGCATGTGTAGTGTCAAATAATCTGGACCACCGGCTTTAGAATCAGTACCAGACATATTAAATCCACCAAATGGTTGGTAACCAACAGTGGCCGCTGTACATCCACGGTTAAAGTATAAATTCCCAACATGGAATTCTTCTCGTGCTTGTTCTAAATGGGCTCTGTTATTCGAAATGACAGCTCCCGTTAACCCGTAAACAGTATTATTTGCAATTTCAATCGCTTGATCAAAATCATTTGCTTTCGTCATTGCTAACACAGGCCCAAAGATTTCCTCTTGCATAATACGTGCTTTTGGATCTACATCAACAAACACTGTAGGGTAAATGAAATAACCTTTGGAGTCATCATATTTACCACCAGCAACTAGTCGACCTTCCTCTTTACCAATTTCGATATACTCACTAATTTTCTTAAATGCACCACCATCATTTACTGGTCCACAGTAAACATCTTGGTTCATTGGATCACCAACAACTAATTCATTCGTTAACTCTACTACACGTTCCACTACCTTGTTGTATGCATCATCACCTACAATTACAGCACGGGAACATGCAGAGCATTTTTGTCCGCTAAAGCCAAAAGCAGATGTTACAATTGACTGTGCTGCTAACTCTAAATCAGCACTATTAGCATCGTCAACTACAATCGTATCTTTACCACCCATTTCAGCTATGACGCGTTTTATCCAAATTTGTCCTTCATTTAGTACTGATGCACGTTCATTAATGCGCAAACCTACATCACGGGAACCAGTGAAACTAATGAAGCGAGTACGTGGATGATCTACTAAGTAGTCCCCTACTTCAGCACCTGGACCAGGAATATAATTAATAACCCCTGCTGGTAAACCTGCCTCTTCCATAATTTCCATAAACTTATAAGCAATAACAGGTGTTGTAGAAGCTGGTTTAAGTAAAACTGTGTTTCCAGTTACAACTGCTGCTACTGTAGTACCAAGCATAATGGCAAACGGGAAGTTCCACGGTGAAATCACGACACCTACACCTAGAGAAATATAAGTATATTTATTAATTTGACCGGGATTCTCTGCAAGTGGTTTCCCTTTTGCAAGCTCCAACATTTGACGACCATAATACTCCAAGAAGTCAATACCCTCAGCTATATCTCCGTCAGCTTGCGGCCATGGCTTACCAGCTTCTTTCGTTAACCAGGCACATAGTTCAAATTTACGGCGACGCGCGATAGCTGCTGCTTTAAAAAGTATTTCAGCTCGAATAGTTGGATCGACTTTTTTCCAAGTACTAAATGTTTTATCTGCGATTTGCATAGCTTTTTCAGCTAATTCTTGATTAGCTTTTGAAACGGATCCAATAACCTCTGTTATATTAGCCGGATTATATGAAGTAATTTTTTGTTCTGTTGTAATTCTTTCTCCACCAATAATCAGAGGGTATTCTTTACCGAGTTCGCTTTCCACTTTCTTTAAGGCCTCTAAATAAGCTTGACGATTTCTTTCAACCGAAAAGTCTGTTAAAGGTTCATGTTTGTATGGTACTACCACGATTGATATTCCTCCATTAGTTTAATTTATATAATATCAACTTACTAAATTTAACCGTATCGAAATTCTATATTTTATAAAATTAAATGAACAAACATTATTTCTTTAATTGGTTTGAATCTACTTTTGCTTTAAAATAACTCTACAATAATATATACACATACTAGTCGATCATTATCGTGATAAATAAATGAGTAAATAAATTTTGCAATTGATAAGAGTGCCTCTATTATTATTTAGCCTGGATAGGATTTTCTATACCTTTTTTAAGGTAATACTACAGGGACAAATGTATTCAAAATAATTTAACAGGAGGAAAATACCATTTTTTAATGAATGGATAGTTTACAAAAGTTATAAAAATAAAAAGGGCTGTCTAGAAAGTAACTTTCTAAACAGCCCCAACTACTTTTCAATTTTAGTATCAAAGGAATTTAACTGCGGAAGAGTCGCTCCTTTGAAATTTTTCGTACACCTTTTTTATTGACCCGATTTTTCAATCCAATGTTGTAACTTATCCTTCAACGATTTAAATCCATTTGCGTCATTCTCGTTTACTCGATCTTGTAATGACTTTCTTGGTTGTACTTCTTTCTTTTTTAGCGGAGGTGCTTCTTGTAGTGCGCGGGTGGATAAACTAATTTTTTCGGAAGTATCATCAATTTCAAGAATCCTCACTTGTATCACGTCACCGATTTTCAAGTATTCTTCAATATCTTTCACGAATCCATATGTGATTTCAGAGATATGAACTAAACCTTGTGTGTCTTCATCCAACGCTACGAAAGCTCCATATGGTTGAATTCCTGTTACCTTTCCCGTTACTACTTCACCTACTTCATATTTTTTTGTCATAACGAATTTCCTACTTTCTAATTCTTACGTAAATGTCATGTTAAATTATAACATACAGTAGTGTTCGTTAACAAAAAATCATCACAACTTATAAAATATTCTCACATTTAAACATGCTTATTTTTAGAGAAACCATTAACCTAAAGTGCCCACTTAACGCCAATAATCATTTTAAAACTTTCATCTTTTAGACAAAATATTCTTAAAATTTAAAACGTAAATTCATTTATAATTGTAATTACTAATAGCACGAAGGGATCTGACTATAATGAAACAACTTTTCCATGAGCAATTAAAAATTCTTAGACAAGAACATAACTGGTCTCTTGAAGAGTTATCCAATAAAACACAAATTAGTATTGATAAACTAACTCAATACGAACAAGGTGCACTTATACCTTCTACACAAACTATTTTAAAATTATCTACTGTATTAGAAGTTCCTGCTTCGAATCTAATAGATGGACTACAAGCTTAACAATACGAACAAGGGGGTCTAATTACGTAGAACGTATCAATTAGACCCCCTAATATTTATAACTATAAAATACACTTTGCTTCAAACTTAACGGCAATTAACTTATAGGAAATTGATACACAATGTTCAAAGGGTATCCATTCTTCAAATGAATGCTCATAAACCGTTTGAATGACTTTCGCGAGTGTACTTGGATCATCAATACCTTGCAGCGCAGCGACTACATCTGAAGTCTCTGTATCGTAATGATCTTCACCTATATTAAATGGGTCCCATTCTCGTAATAGCTGCAAAGCTTTTTGATTCATCATTATATTATCCACTTTTTTCACCTTATTACTCTCTAGTTTCATTCGTATGTTATCATAGATTTAAAAAATATTAAATGAAATGAGTGATCGTTTTGACATTTAACTTTGATGAATTATTAAACAGAAAAAATACGAACTCTTTAAAATGGGATCAATTTAAAGAGCGTATAAAAATTCAATATAACGTTCATGAATCCAATGATATTCTACCAATGTGGGTTGCCGATATGGACTTTGCAATTCCTGAAGTGATTACAAATGCAATAAAAGAGCGCCTAGACCACCCAATATTTGGTTACTCATATGTTAGTGATGAATGTAAATCAGCTATCCAAAGTTGGTTTGCAAAACGACATAATTGGGAAATTGAACCGCAAACAATATTATTCCAACAAGGTGTAGTTCCTGCGATTGCGACAATAATTGAAACCTTTACTGAACCGGGTGATAAAATCTGTATTTCTACACCTGTATACCCAGCATTCTTCAGTATTCCAAGAGCACAGAAACGGGAAGTTATTACTTGTGATTTAGTTTTAAAAGATCAAGCATATCAATATGATTTTACTGCATTAGAAGACGCATTTAAATCAGGTGTTAAAATATATGTACTGTGCAACCCTCATAATCCTGGTGGAACTGTTTGGTCCAAAGATGATTTAGAAAAGATTGTACAACTATGTATTCAATATAATGTTTTGTTAATTTCAGACGAAATTCACGCAGATATTGTCTTTGATGGCTATAAACATATTCCTACTTTGACTGTAAAAGATGCAGAGAAAGCAAAAATTGTAGCATGTATTGCTCCAACAAAAACTTTTAATATAGCAGGTATTCATGCTGCTATGATGGTCGTGCCAAACAATGAATTAAGAGCTAATTTATCTCAAAATCTACAAGCACACGGTCTTGGTGAATTAAACCTATTAGCATCTGCAGCTGTACAAGCGGCATATGCTAAAGGTGAAGCTTGGCTCGATCACATGATTCAATATATTGCTAAAAATATGGATTATGTTGTTGAACAATTAAATCAATTAGAAGGCATTACTGTTACAAAACCAAATGCTACTTATTTAATGTGGATTGACTATCGACAAACAGGCTTATCTGAAAGTGAAATGATGCACCGTTTACTAGAAAAAGGAAAGCTTGCACTAGAACCTGGTACTAAATACGAAGAAGCTGGAAGAGGTTTTTTAAGAATCAACGTGGCATGTCCATTTGAAACAGTTAAGGATGGCGTAGAAAGATTTAAAAAAGCGTTATCTTAAAATAGCGACTAAACAAGACGTATATCACGTCTTGTTTTTTTATTTTCACTGATTCTCTATTTTTTATGAATATACTCTTTTATTAATATCTCTATTTAATTATAATTACGATAATTAAAATCTTTTTTTATATTATTTTGATTATTATTGCAAAGCTATTTTAAATGAGGTGTATCGTGTTGTAAGATTACAACAATAAAATATGGAAAAAAAATCTTTGAAATTCAAAATGTTTGTTTTTTCTTTCGTCATTGTATTTTTCTCCATCCTAACTAGTGGTGCAATGATGATCCATAACATAGCGGGCGCATTTGAAAAAGAATTTGGTAATAGAGCAATTGCTATTGCAAGAACCGTAGCGCAAATGACAGATATTCAAGATACAGTGGGTACTAGAGAAGGCTTTCAAATCATACAACCAATAGCAGAACGAATACGTCTTGCTACGGATGTTGACTATATTGTTGTATTTGATATGAATGGTGTAAGGTACTCACATCCGTCAGAAAGTAAAATTGGAACCGTTTTCGAAAGTGCAGAAAATAGCGAGGCCCTATCTCAACATGAGTACATATCAAAGGCGGTTGGTGTTCAAGGTTATTCAATCCGTGCATTTGTACCAATTATGAATAGCACTGCAACTAAACAAGTTGGCGTTATTAATGTTGGGATCCTTTCTCCTAAATGGTATCACTTATTAATTCAATATCAAACAGACATATTAATTTCCTTATGTTGGGGCTTATTTATTGGTTTAATCGGTTCTGTTTTTATTGCTAATCACTTAAAAAAACAAACGTTAAATCTTGAACCATACCAAATAGCTCGAATCGTTCAAGAACGATCCGCTATGATGCAGGCAATGGATGTTGGTATACTCGCAACAGATAGCGATGGAAAAATCACTTTTATTAATCGATTAGCTCGTCAGTATACTCATTTTTTCAAAAAGAATGGAAGTTTACAGGACTTATTTAAAAATACTTGGCTTGCAGAGGAGAAAATTGTAAAACTAGAAAGTTATCGCCCTCTACTCCTTTTCGAACAAATGTATTTAGTTCGTACGTTCCCAATACGTATACAAGAGAAAAATGCTGGATATTTAATAATGATTACCGATAGACAAGAAGCGCACACATTAGCTGAAGAGTTAACAGGTATTAAGGCCCTTGTAGATTCTCTAAGAGCTCAACACCATGAATATTTAAATAGACTGCATAGTATTTCTGGTCTTATCCAACTTGAACGCTATGAAGATGCACTTAGTTTAATTATTGATGAAATAACAGATGAAGAAGAAATTATACAAAAGCTACGAGATAAGATCTCTGACTATTCTATTCAAGGATTACTCCTTGGTAAACATTCACGAGCAAAAGAATTAGGAGTTGACCTCACGTTAGATGAAGATTCCTATTTGTTAGATTTTATGACAGGATTCTCAAGTAGTGACTTAGTTACGGTAATCGGAAATTTAATTGATAATGCCATGGAAGCATGTTTAACAAAAGAAATAAAAGACGTTAACATATTAATCCAAGGGGACAAACATCATCTTTTTATCGAAGTTCAGGATAGTGGAATAGGAATTGTTGGTGCGCCGGAGAGAATCTTCGAATACGGTTTTAGTACAAAACAACTCGATGGCCATGGAATTGGTTTAGCACTAGTAAAACAAATTATTGAATCAAACAAAGGTACTATTAAAGTAACATCTGAAGTAAATATCGGTACAACTATTATTGTAGAAGCTGGGGTGATAGGATGACAAACTTAACTGTATTTATTGTAGAAGATGATCCGATGGTTTTAGAAGTAAACAAAAATTTTTTAGAAAAAATGACAGGGTTTACACTTATCGGTGAAGCACAAACTTTTGATGAAGCAGTTAAACAAATTACAAAAAAGAAACCTAATTTAGTTTTGTTAGATATGTATTTACCAGATAAGCCTGGGCTTGAATTATTACAGAAACTAAGATATGAACAAATTCCATGCGACATCATTATGATTACAGCCGCAAGGGATGCCAAGACGGTACAAGATGTTATTCGTATGGGGGCATTTGATTATTTAATTAAACCGTTTCGATTTGAAAGATTCCAAAAAGCATTACATAATTACCAAATGACAATGAAAAAAATAAGCACAACGAATAATTTAAAACAAGAAGACTTAGATGAATGGCTAGGTCATAATCAAGATGAAATGACGCTTCCAAAAGGGTTAAATGATATAACAATGAAACAAATCATAGATGGTTTAACGATCAATAACGGCCCTATCACTTCTGAACGATTGGCTCAAAATGTAGGAATGGCCAGAGTAACTGTTCGAAAGTATTTAGATTTTTTAGCTAATAAGGGGAAAGTTCATATTGATCTAAAATATGGTACAGTTGGCCGCCCTACGAAATATTATTCTATTAAATAATGTTATAAAGCCTATAAACACTATGTTTATAGGCTTTATATTTTGTTTTATAACAGTAACGATTCATTTTATATTGTTATATACCACAAAGAACAAAATGTCCAATAACTTCATAATATTGTTCATTTTGTTTTTTTTATTAAGATGAAATTAATCGCATTATCGATTGTGAGGAGCGGATTTTTTTGAAGCGAGTTTTCGGAATTATCATATTTTGTCTTATTTGCATTATTCCATTTATCATACTCGTTTCATGGCAAGTACAAGATTATCCAATTGACTATGAACAGTTAAGTGAAGATGAACGACTTGTCATACGTTTTTCACATGTAGTTGGGGAAGATACGCCAAAAGGGATGGCTGCACGTAAATTTGCTGAACTCATTAAAGAGCGAAGCAATGGGTATATAGAGGTTCAGGTCTTTTCTAATGGGACTCTCTATAAAGATGGCGAAGAATTGAATGCGCTTTCTCGTGGAGATATCCAACTAATTGCTCCTGCAATTTCAAAACTAACAAAATACGTTCCTGAAATTTCGGTTTTCGACTTACCATATGCTTTCAATACATTAGATGAAGTACATGAATTTGCACAAAGTGAGAAGGGTCAAGAATTAACCGGGAAACTTAAAGAACATAATCTTTATGCTGTTGGTCTTTGGGATAGTGGATTCAAACAAATTAGTAATCGGATCCAACCAATCGAACATTACAATGACTTAAAAAATTTAAGAATGCGAATTATGCCGAGTGATATTTTAGTACAACAGTTCTCAAATGTAGGCGCTTATCCTAAAGAGTATGATTTTAATGCCGTATATCAAGAGCTTCAAAAAGGTTCAGTTGATGGACAAGAAAACACATTAACGAACATTACAAGTAAAAACATCTATGCTCTTCAAGATTATTTAACTATTAGTAATCATGGTTATTTAGGATACTATGTTCTATTCAATTTAGATTTCTGGAATAGTTTAGAAGAGGATGTACAAGAGCTGATCACTGAAACACTACTTGAAGTTCAACAGTGGGAATGGGAATTAACAGAAATGTTAAATGAGCAAACATTGCAAAATATCGAGAACTGTCAGTGTATTGAACTTCACTATTTAAATGATGATGATGTAAAAGAATGGGAAGACAAATTCAAACCAGTCTATGACTATTATATTGATAAATACGGTGACGAATATATTAAAGCGCTTCCAAAGTTCACATCTAAATCTAGTATTACTCCATTTGGTTAAAAAGAGACTTTTCTCTTTTAACAATATATTAATTATTTTTTTAAGGGGGACAAAACAAAATGAAAAAATGGCTATTGCTAACAATTATTAGTGCAATCGCATTAGTATTGGCTGCTTGTGGTGGCGGTGGTAGTAATGAAGCTAAATCTAGCGAAGACTACACAAAAGAAAATCCATTAGTAATCAAATTCTCACACGTTACAGCTATTGATAGTGTTAAAGGTAAATCTGCAGATTATTTCAAGCAGTTAGTAGAAGAAAAAACTGAAGGTCGTGTAAAAGTTGAAGTTTACCCTTCTTCTCAATTATATGGAGACGCTGACGAACTTGACGCTTTAATGTCAGGGAACGTACATATGATCGCTCCTTCTGTTACTAAAATGGTAAAACTTGACCCACGTTGGCAGTATGTTGATATGCCTTTCTTATTCCAAGATGACGAACATGTACAAGCATTCTTCGATTCAGAAGTTGCTCAAAGCTTATTTAACTCTGATGCTTTAGCATCAAACGATATCCTAGGTAAAGCATTCTGGCCAAATGGCTTTAAAAATTTCTCATCTAACAAAAATCCATTAGTAAAACCAGAAGATTTTGCTGGACAAAAATTCCGTGCACAAGCTGGTAAAGTGTTAGAAGCACAATTTAAAGCTTTAGATGCTGGTTCTGCAACAATTTCTTTCGGTGAAACATATGCAGCTTTACAACAAGGGACAGTAGATGGTACAGAAAATCCACATAACAACTTCGATACAATGAAATTCTACGAAGTTCAAAAGTATTATTCTACTTCTGCTCATGGTCGTTTAGACTATGCAATCTTTGTTAATAAATCTTTCTGGGAATCAATGCCAGAAGACTTAAGAACATTAGTTGATGACGCTCTTGCTGAAGCAACTACTTATGCACAGGATTTAGCTGCTGAAGAAAATGCGAAATCATTAGAAAATATTAAAGCATTAGGTACTGTTGAAGTGTATGAAATGTCACAAGAAGAACGTGACGTATTAAAAGAAGCAATGCAACCTGTATACGAAGAATTCGCTGAAGTAATTACACCAGAATTACTCGAAGGTATTGAAGCATTAAAAAAATAATTCTTTAAGCATAGAGTGCCACTAGTTGGCACTCCCTTTTTCAAATAACCCTTAAAGGAGTGAAATTATGAAACTATTAATGAAAGCTTGGACATTCTTCGAAGAACTACTGGCTGGGGTGTTCTTTTCAATTGGTATATTATTAATTTTTTATGGCGTTGTTATGCGTTACATTATGAACGACCCACAAGCATGGGTTGAAGAAGTTGCACGATACACAATCATTTGGGGAGTATTCTTAGGTTTTGGTCTTGCTCTTAAACATAATCAACATATTCAAGTAGACATTCTATACGATAAATTAAATAACACATGGAAGTTTATTTTGAATCTTTTTGCTACTGGTTTAAGTATTGTATTTTGTCTTATTTATACATATTACGGACTTGTGCTAGTAGCAAATAGATTTACTTCTGGAATGGTATCACTAGATGTAGGGATTCCTATGTGGATTGTTTATCTAATATTACCAGTTTCAGGAACACTATTCTTACTTCGCTTTATCGAAAGATTAGTGAATATTCTGCGTAGAAAGGATGAAGAATATGCTAATCCTCTTAATTAGTTTCTTTGCATTATTATTTTTACGTGTACCCGTTGCGGTTGGATTAGGACTTTCTACAATCTTTGTACTCTTCATGTCTGATTTCAACATGAACATGGTTCCACAAAGAATTTTCACTGCCTTAGATTCGTTCCCTATGATGGCGATTCCAGGGTTTGTATTAGCTGGTATTATTATGGCTCGCGGTGGTATTTCTAAGTATTTAATTGAGGCATTACGTTCATGGGTTGGTCACCTTCCGGGTGGTCTAGCTGTTGTTACAATTTTAGCATGTGCTATTTTCGCTGCGATTTCAGGGTCGTCACCTGCAACTGCAGCAGCAATCGGTTCAATTATGATCCCTGCATTAATTGCTGGTGGTTATGATAAAAGATACGCACTCGGTCTCGTTGCAGCCGGTGGTACATTAGGTATACTAATTCCACCAAGTGTACCACTAATTATCTATGGTATTACATCTGAAGAATCAATTGGTTCTTTATTTATGGCAGGGGTTATTCCTGGACTTGGTTTAACTGCAGTATTAGTCATTTCAGCAGTATTTTATGCAAAGAAAAATGGCTATAAAGGGGATGCAAAAGCAACTTGGGGCGAACGTGGTCGTAAGTCCTTAAAAGCGATTTGGGGAGCATTCTTACCAGTATTGATTTTAGGATCTATATATTCTGGTGCGGTTACTCCAACAGAATCTGCTGTAATTGCTGTCGTTTATGGTCTACTTGTTTCTGCATTTATTTATCGTGAAATGAAACTGAAAGATCTTCGTCCTATTATCGTCGAATCTATTAACGTTACAGCGATGATCTTTTTAATTATTGGTTCTGCTTCATTATTCGGTTTATATTTAACAAACGAACAAGTACCACAAGCTGTTGGTGCATGGATTGCTGAAAGTGAAATGAATGTATGGATTTTCATGTTAACTGTTAACATTCTATTCTTTATTTTAGGTATGTTCCTAGAAGCGGTTTCTATTATTTTAATTACACTACCAATTCTATTACCTATCTTAGATCACTTTGGAATTAACCTATATCACTTTGCAATTATTATGACAATTAACATGGAACTTGGTATGATTACGCCTCCTGTTGGGTTAAATCTATTCGTTGTAAGTGGTATCGTTAAAGAAAAACTGGGAGTTGCAGTACGAGGGGTTATACCGTTTATCATATTAATGATTGCATGGTTAATTATCGTTATTCTATTCCCACAACTATCATTATGGCTACCATCTCTTTCAAACTCTAGTATTGTTATGCCATAACCAATCAGATGTTAGCGTCCTTTAATGGGGGATTAATGGACGATTACACTGGATATGTAGGGGAGACTTCACGTTGAACATAAAGGGGTATTCAATAAAAGAAAGACAATTTTGGGTCATTGTGCTGAGCCTGTCACTTGCTTCAATGTTTACTTTTGCAGCATTTTACTCGTTCCAGCCTCTACTACCTGTACTAACGGATGAATTCGGTATTACTGTTTCATCCGCTAGTATGACGATGTCATTATCAACAATTTCCTTAATTTTAGGTTTAATTGTATTAAGTTTTTTTGCTGATCGAAATGGACGTGTTTTATTTATAAAGCTGTCCATTTTTCTTTCTATCTTACCTATATTATTTATTCCTTTTACAGACTCATTTTTTGTTATCACTCTATTAAGATTTATACAAGGCTTTACACTAGCAGGAGTTCCTGCAGCAGCACTTGCCTATATTAGTGAAGAAATTGATGTTAAATCCAGTCACATTGCAATAGCCCTATATATATCGAGTAATCCACTCGGAGGTATGATTGGAAGGGTAATTACAGGCTATTATTCCGAAATTAATTGGCAAATTGCTTTTTATATTTTATCTATATTCGGTGCCTTCGTTTTCCTATTCGTATTATTTGCCTTACCAAAATCAAAAAATTTTTCCCCGAGCAATCGGACTTTTACGGAAGATTTAAAGGGATTTAGTTATCACTTAACAAACCCTTCCCTTCTATTGATGTTTGGTTTAGGTATTGTATTGCAAATAACCTATACAGGGGTTTGGACTTATTTGCCCTTTCATTTAACCTCTCCACATTTTGGATTATCACTCGAGTCAGTATCACTGATCTATTTTGTTTATGGTTTTGGAATTCTAGGTGCACCTATAGCAAGTTGGCTTACCAACCGATTTACATTAGAAAAGATACGCACAGTTGCAATATTATTTCTTGTCTTTGGAGTTGTCCTAACGATGCACTCTTCCATTTTTATAGTACTAATGGGAATGTGTATACTCTGTTTCGGTTTCTTTACCGCGCATGCTTTAACTGCATCATCGGTTAGTCAGATTGCAGTTAATTTAAAAGGAAGTGCTTCAAGCCTTTATTTAGTCTCCTATTACATTGGGGTGGCATCAGGTAGTACACTCCTAGGCCCACTCTATGAAACATGGCATTGGAATGGAATTATTTACTTAACCATCTCATTACCAATTATGTATTTAGTATTTATGTTTTTAGTGAAGAAAAAAGGCACGACTAAACAATAAAAAGAGGAAGTTCTATGTCACTCATGACTTAGTACTTCCTCTTTTTTTCATCTAGTTTTTATTGCCTATATTTTGTTGTCTTTCACTAAGAATTCGTTCTTCTAGTTCTTTTGTTTTCAACGCTTGTTTCCTTGAAATGCGTCGAATTCCCATAAAGACAAGAATGCATAAAAGAATCATAATGCCAAATTCAATGACCGCCGGGATATAAGCAGATTTATCTTCTGGAAAATATAAAAAACCAGAGTAAAGTGCGATTAAATTCATTTTAACACTCTTCCTTTGAAATAATTATTCTAGAACCGTGATTGATTCTATTGTAACATCTTCAAGTGGTTTATCGCGCATATCTTTATCAACGTTCGCAATATTGTCAACAATGTCCATACCTTCAATTACATGACCGAATACTGTATGTTTATAATCTAACCATGGTGTTCCGCCAACACGTGCATATTCTTCGATAACCTCTTTTGGGTATCCTGCTTGTTCCATTTGCTGAATCATATTATTTGGTACATTTTGCATTTGGACAATAAAGAATTGAGATCCGTTTGTATTTGGCCCAGCATTCGCCATCGATAGTGCACCACGGAAATTAAACAACTCTTGGCTGAATTCATCTTCAAAAGATTGTCCCCAAATAGATTCTCCACCCATACCAGTACCTGTTGGGTCTCCACCTTGAATCATAAAGTCTTGGATTACTCGGTGGAAAATGATTCCGTTATAATAACCAGACTTTGCATGTCCTAAAAAGTTTTCGACTGTTTTAGGGGCATGCTCTGGAAATAATTTAATCTTAATTGAGCCTAGAGTAGTTTTCATTTCTACTACTACTTCACCTGAATTTACTTCTTTAGTTAATTGTGGAAACATTTCCGTCTCTCCTTTTATTACGTTAGTAACGTATATAATTTCTTTTCTTATTGACTCGTTACAGTTTACCATAAGACTAATAATTTTTCCGCTATTATCCCTTTGTACCCATTTTAACAAAGTAAGTAATTCGGTATACTTTATTTTGTACTTTTACAAAGGGTCAGTTTTTATTATCATTTTTAAAATGTCGTTCTCTTTCCAAAGGTTAACATTTTTGTCCTAGCAACAGCAAATACGTTTGTGATTTTCCAAAGAAATAGAAAGAAAGTGAATCATCTATGTCAACGCAAAAACATAATTTTGTTATTATCCTGATCTCCAACTTTATTGTTTCCGGGTCTATGACAATGATTATGCCCTTTTTATCTTTGTATATTGGTACTTTTGGGAATTTCTCAGAAAGCTATGTACAGACTTGGGCTGGCTTAATTTTTGGGGCAACCTTTGTCACTGCTTTCATCATGTCACCAATTTGGGGGCGTGTTGCTGATAAATATGGCTATAAGCCTATCATGATTGTTAACTGTTTTGGCATGGCAACGAGCATTTTCCTAATGGGGTACGTTCAAAATGTCGAACAGTTTTTTATATTAAGGTTGTTTATGGGCATAGTAACTGGCTTTATTCCAACATCAATGGCTTTTATAAGTAAACATACACCAAAGAAAGTTGCAGGGAAAACGCTCGGTACACTCCAAATGGGAAGCGTTGGAGGCGCTCTTTTTGGTCCAATTTTTGGTGGGGCTATAGCCGACCAAGTAGGATTCAATTATACATTCACCCTAACATCCATTACGATTTCGATTGCGGCAATTCTCATTATTATTTCTGTTCACGAACCAGAAATTGTACGAAAACAAAAAAACGCTCTGTTTTCTCGAAAAAATATTCTATGGACAATTTTCCATCACCGTTTAATTTTAAACGTCATGTTTGTAACTTCACTAATTCAAATCGGAAATTTTAGCATACAACCGCTTTTATCGCTTTATGTATCTCACCTAACGATGTCAGAACAGGTTGCATTACTTGCTGGGATTACATTTAGTGCTGCCGGAGTTGGAAGTCTACTATTTTCACGCCTTTTTGGACGTTTAGCAGATCAAATAGGTTATGAAAAAATATTAATGATTTTACTTTTTATTAGTTTTATTATGATTATTCCTCAAGCTCTTGTTACTTCTTTATGGCAATTGATCGTTTTAAGAATTTTATTCGGGATTTTTTCTGGTGGACTAATTCCTATAACATCTGCACTAATTCGGCGTGAAGCACCTATCGAAATACAAGGAGAAATAATGGGTTATAATCAGAGCTTCCGTTTTTTAGGTAATATCATTGGGCCTGTTTTAGGGGGGTTCGTTAGTGCTTTAGCTTCCATATCGATGGTATTTTATTCTACTGGTTTCTTGTTCTTCATAGCAGCTATTATTGTCTTCTATATCCAAAAGTTACCAAAACAATATATGGAAGACATATTAAAAAGTCATCAAGATAAATGTTAGTAATTAACTGGAAAATCATTGAATAATGAATTTCTTTGGAGGATTTTTGTATGAAACAAGTAGCCGGATATGTACTAATTGTTTTTAGTATACCTATACTACTATTGGTAGGTAAAAATTTATGGAGTGAATATTCAATTACAATTGCCTATGAAAAAAAATTAACTGAAGAGATACAACTGCCTGAAGTAAAACTTCAGCAACCTGCAAAAATGGTTGATCGGGATAATATTGTTTTTAATGAAGAATATACGGAATGGCGAACACCTATTCAATTGAAAGATGTTCCAGAAGTGGTTAAACAAATATACCTTCTTAGTGAAGATACTGAATTTTATAAACATATTGGGTTTGACGTAAGTGCCATTGCTAGGGCATTTGTAATCAATTCCACAAGTCAAGCTATTGAGCAAGGTGGTAGTACTATTACTCAACAATTGGTTCGGTTGCGCTACTTATCAGAAGAACAAACCTATGAAAGAAAATTAATGGAATTGTTCTATGCATATAAACTTGAACAACAATATGATAAAGAGACAATTTTTGAAATGTATCTAAACGAAATGTACTTTGGAAACAAAGTGTACGGGATAGGTTCTGCTGCAACCTATTATTTTCAAAAACCTTTAGAACAGTTATCATTAGCACAAATGGCATTTATCGCAGCAATTCCTAACAATCCTTCTCTTTACGATCCATTAGTTCATTTTGAAAATACAAAGTTACGACAAGAACGACTAATTGATATGCTTGCAAAAAACGGTATCATTACAATAGAAGAGGCCGTGAAACATAAAGAAGAAACAATCACGTTAAATATTAAAACAAAAATACAAAAGTCTCCTGCTTACAGCACATACGTATTAGATGAACTTAAATGGCTAATAGCACATAATGAAGGTTTAGATTTGAAACTAGAACAAGCGTTAACTGATGAAGACCAACAACTTGTTCAACAAGAGATTGATACTAGATTTGAACAAGTAATGAGTTCTGGAATTCAAATCTATACTGCTTTAGATTCTGCAAAACAATTAGATGATGAAAAGAGGATCGATTCGCTCTTATCGTTAGATGAGCTACAAGCTAGCGCTGTTATTGTAGATAACGAAACAAGAGAAATTGTTAGCTTGTATGCCGGTAAAAACTATCAAAAGTTTGATTTTAACAGAGCTTACCAAGCCAAACGCCAACCGGGTTCGTCATTTAAGCCACTAGTTGTTTATGCACCATTATTTGAAACAACCAATTACACACCTAGTTCCCTTGTGAGTGGCGATACAATTTGTATAGACAATTTCTGTCCTCAAAATTATGGTGGAGGCATTTACGGAAATGTCAGCCTATCTACAGCATTTAAACATAGTTATAACACATCTGCTGTTCGACTACTGAATATAACGGGAATTGAAACTGCATTCCAATATTTAGAGCAATTTAACTTTCAATCGCTTGAATCTGAAGATAAAACGTATGCAAGTGCTTTGGGCGGTTTAACTTACGGGGTGTCTACCCTTGAGATGGCAGACGCATATAGCAGTTTTGTCGATGGAAGTTATCAGCGCATTCACAGTATTCGAAAAGTAACTGACTTAGAAGGAAATATTCTTTATAGATGGCCAGAGGAAAGAGAAGTTGTTTGGTCCCCACACACTGTTCAGTATATTCGCTCCCTTCTTTCTGATGTAGTTACGAGTGGTACTGGTATTGGTTTATATGCTGATTCCTCTTATATTGGTGCTAAAACGGGTACAACAAACGTTTATAAGGATTTTTGGTTATCAGGTTTAACGAATGAATATACAACTGCAATTTGGCTAGGATACGATCAACCTAAGCCAATGCAGTACCTAGAAGATGATCAGATTCATTTTGCAATCTTTAATATCATTATGAATTAAAAAATGGGACGCTCACATTGTGAACTGCGTCCCATTTTAATTTGTAAAAGGTAAACTTGCTAATATTCCATTATATAATTTTAACACTGTATACAAAATAAGTGTCGTGAATAGAGACCAAAATAATATTTCAAAAGCGATTAAAGCGATCATACCAACCATTGACATAAATTGGCTCATTTTATAAATTGTATAGATAAAATATGCAAAAATGGTCAATAAAAAAATAACAATTAAAATGGTAAAAGATTGTACCCCCATAACTGATACTATGGACCCAAAGAAGAGAATGACATACCCTCCACGTGCAACACTAATCGTTTGACCTTCACTATCTTTAGAGAAAAATAACATTCCCACTTCATGAATCGTTTCTCCGATTAGTTTTAAGGCTGAAAATAACATAAAAAAACATAGTGTGAAAATTATTAACAAAAATATACGGAGTTCGAACTCTGTTAAAAATTCACGCATTCCAGCATAAACTCCTATTGATGTTAATAATTGTATTGATTTATCAACTGTGAAAATTCCAAACGTTAAACTAAACAATACAATTGTAAATAATGGTAAGTAACCATACAAATATGGATTTTTCATGAAGGGATTCCCCTATACTTTTATTCTCTGCCCATATAATAGCATATTTTTTATGTATCCTATCAAGTTAGTTTTGCACATATAAGTGCATAAATGTATTAATTACAGTATAATTTTAACTATTCGAGAATTTTTTTGTTTTATTTTAGAAAGGAGGATTATTTTGTTACAAGTATTATGTCTTTTCATTCCTTTAATCGCCGCCATTTTTATGCCCTTTTTCTTTAAAAAGATTAAAAATGTACATACTGGCTGGTTTGTTTTAATAGTTCCTCTATTATTAGTTATCTATTATTCAACTTATATCCCTTCCATATCAAAAGGAGAGACATTAGTTGAGCAGTTACCGTGGATTCCTTCCCTTGGTATTTCATTTGTATCGTACCTTGATGGATTAAGTTTATTATTTTCCTTATTAATAACAGGAATTGGAGCACTTGTTGTTCTTTATTCTATCTTTTATCTAGATCGTAATAAAGAACAACTTCACAATTTCTATATCTACTTATTAATTTTCATGTCAGCTATGTTAGGCGTCGTACAATCTGACAATATGATTACTCTTTATTTATTCTGGGAGTTAACGTCTATATCATCATTTTTACTAATTGGATATTGGTTTAATCGAGATAAGTCTCGCTTTGGTGCACTGAAGTCAATGATGATAACAGTTGCGGGTGGTATGATGATGCTCGGTGGGTTTGTATTATTGTCATTAATGGGCGGAACATTCTCTATACGAGCATTAATAGAACAAGCACCGCAGTTAGCTACTAATGATACATTCGTAATGGCACTAGTTTTAATTCTATTAGGTGCATTTACAAAGTCTGCACAATTCCCATTTTACATCTGGTTACCTGATGCAATGGAAGCGCCTACACCAGTCAGCGCATATCTACACTCTGCGACTATGGTAAAAGCAGGTATTTATTTAGTTGCCCGTTTCACACCAATTTTCGCCTTATCAGAAGTTTGGATTTGGTTAGTTGCTGGAATTGGATTGTTAACACTTTTCTGGGGTTCGTTCTTTGCTTTGAAACAAACAGATTTAAAAGGCATTCTTGCGTTTTCTACCGTCAGTCAATTGGGACTAATTATGTCACTACTAGGTGTTGGTGCGATTGCTTACCACGTGGATGGTGCTGAAGATACGGTATTTAAATATGCTGCATTTGCTGCTATATTCCATCTTATTAACCACGCTACTTTTAAAGGTAGTTTGTTTATGATTGCTGGTATTGTTGACCATGAAACTGGCACACGTGATATCCGTAAACTCGGAGGGTTAATGAGTCTTATGCCAGTAAGTTTCACTGTTGCTTTAATAGGAAGCTTTTCAATGGCCGGCTTACCTCCATTTAACGGTTTCCTAAGTAAAGAAATGTTCTTAACAAGTATGCTTTCAGTTTCTGAATTTGATCTTTTCAATTTTGCAACTTGGGGACCAGTATTCCCTATTATTGCATGGGTCGCTAGTGTGTTTACATTCATATATAGTTTTTACTTCGTATTTAAAACATTTACAGGAAAACTTAAAGCTGATGAATTACCGAAAAAGCCACATGAAGCACCAATTGGAATGTTAATTTCACCTGTTATTTTAGCAACCTTAGTTGTTGCAATATTCTTTATTCCTAATTTGATAACAGATACGTTTGTAAAACCAGCTGTAGTTGCTATTCAACCATTCTTATATAGTACTCCGGCTGATATTCATATACATGTATCGGCTTGGCATGGTCCTACACCAGAATTATTCATGACGCTTGGTATCGTTGGAGTAGGTTTAGCATTATTCTTTACTTTATCGAAGTGGCAGAAATTATACAGCACACTTCCTGAACGCTTCACCTTAAATCGATTATATGACTATACAATTAATGAATTATTAGGTTCTTGGATGACTCGTCTTTCGGGTCTATACATGACAGGTTCTAACCGTAAATATTTAACTTATATGTTTACCGCTATTCCGATTATTGTTATTGGAACGTTGATATTTAAAAATGCATTCGCCTTCTCGTTTGATGGTGCAACACAAGTTCATTTATATCACATTATATTAATCGCTGTTTTAGTCATTGGAACCATTACTACTGTTTTTGCTAAATCTCGAATGACTTCAATTATTGCATTAGGTGCTGTCGGATATACTGTATCTCTATTCTTTGTCATATTTAATGCACCAGACTTAGCGTTAACTCAGCTTGTTATTGAAACAATTTCCGTTGCTTTATTCTTAATGGCTTTTTATCACTTACCAAAGTTTACAAAAACTGAGGAACGTACTCGTTTTAAATTTGGTAGAGCTTTTGTCTCTGTTGCCGTTGGGGTAATGGTAACGCTTGTTGCTCTATCAAGCCATTCTCAAAAATTAGTTGAATCCATCTCAGAATATTATAAAGAAACCGTTTATTCTGAAGCAGGTGGAGGTAATATTGTAAACGTAATTTTAGTTGATTACCGTGGATTTGATACATTATTCGAAATTGCTGTACTCGCAATTGCAGGTATTTCCATTTATGCAATGATTAAATTACGCTTAAGCAGAAAGGAGAAAAATTATGAAAGTAAATAACGTCATTTTGCAGTTCACCGCCAAAATCGTCTTTTTCATTATTTTCTTCTTTGCTGTTAATATATTCTTTGCAGGACACTATACACCTGGTGGAGGATTTGTTGGCGGTTTAGTGACAGCAAGTGCAATCGTATTATTAATCATTGCATTTGATTTAAATACGGTTCAAAAGCTTCTTCCGATTAACTATATTTTCGTTGTTGCAGTAGGCTTAATATTATCACTAGGAACAGCATCGTTTTCGATGTTTGTAGGGCAACCGTTCTTTACCCATTTCTTTGATTATTTTTATTTGCCTTTGTTCGGGAAGACTTCACTTCATACTGCAGCATTATTCGACTTAGGTGTTTATTTGGTTGTTGTCGGCGTTACGATGACCATTATTCAAACGATCGGGGAGGATGAATAATGGAAATAGTTATGGCTTTTGTTTGTGGGTTTTTATTTATGTCAGCAATCTATTTAATATTATCTAGAAGTTTACTTAGAATTATTATTGGTACTGGGCTATTGAGTCACGGAGCTCACTTATTAATACTTACAATGGGCGGCTTCGGGGGAAACAATCCTCCTGTGTTAGCCGATGGAGTAACGGAATATGTTGACCCACTTCCTCAGGCATTAATTTTAACAGCTATTGTTATTAGTTTTGGTGTAACAGCATTCTTCCTAGTATTGGCATATCGTGCTTATCAAGAGTTAAAAACGGATGATATGACACAATTGAAAGGAAGTGAAAATAATGAGTAACTTTCTTTTGTTACCTATTATTATTCCATTCTTCTTCGGAATGATTTTAATGTTTGGCCAAAAGCAATTAAAGTATCAACGAATAACAACACTATTAGGTTTGATTATTTCAATCATTTGTGCTTTCGTATTAATTGTTGATGTATATGAAAACGGCCCCCAAACCGTAACATTCGGAAGTTGGCCAGTGCCGTTTGGTATTACAATGGTATCGGACATGGTTTCGGCTTTATTGGTATTAACTACACTAGTGCTTACATTCTTTATTGTATGGTATGGATTTGGATCCATTGGTAAAGAACGTGAAAGATTTTTCTTCTACCCTGGCGTCATGTTTATCGTTACAGGGGTTAATGGTGCATTTACTACAGGTG
Organism: Lysinibacillus timonensis; assembly: GCF_900291985.1. NCBI lineage: Bacteria > Bacillati > Bacillota > Bacilli > Caryophanales > Bacillaceae > Lysinibacillus > Lysinibacillus timonensis. Next base: position 1,267,406 of record NZ_LT985980.1, read on the forward strand.
ATATTTTTAACCTATTTGTATTTTTCGAAGTACTCTTAATGGCTTCCTACTTGTTAATTGTATTAGGTGGGGAAAAAGCTCAACTTCGAGAATCCATTAAATATATTTTAATTAACGTAATTTCATCAGCACTATTTGTTATTACTGTTGCTTATTTATATTCTGTAATCGGTACATTAAATATGGCAGATATTTCAGTGAAAATTGCAGAAATCAACCAACCTGGTATTCTTACAGTCATTGCCATACTATTCTTATTAGTATTCGGGATGAAAGCAGCTATTTTCCCACTTTACTTCTGGTTACCTAGTGCTTATGCTGCACCACCGATACCAGTGCTCGCGCTATTCGGTGCTCTATTAACAAAGGTTGGAGTATACGCAATTATGCGTACTTATACTCTATTCTTTACGCACGATCTTTCATATACACACGAATTATTACTTGTGCTAGCTATCATTACTATTGTTGCTGGAAGTATTGGTGCACTTGCCCACTTCGATGTTAAACAAATTATCATTTATAACATCGTCATTGCAGTTGGTGTTATTTTATATGGTGTTGCGCAAATGAATGAAGTGGCTCTTGAAGGTGCAGTATTTTATTTAATACACGATATGATTATTAAAGCTGCATTGTTTATGTTGATAGGTATTGTCATTTACGTAACTGGTACGACAAATTTGAGGAAAATGGGCGGGTTAATGAAAAAATATCCAGCTTTAGGATGGTTTTATTTAATCGCAGCTCTCGGCTTAGCTGGTGTTCCCCCGTTAAGTGGGTTTATTGGTAAGCTATTAATTGTACAAGGTGGGTTCCAAGCAGGAAATAACTGGACAAGTATTTTTATATTGGCCTCAAGTTTAGTTGTTTTACTTTCTGTTATTCGAATATTTATATATGCGTTTTGGGGTGAGCAAGGTCAGCTCTCAAACGAAATGAATAAGACAACCTACAACCATCTATTCGTCCCAACCATACTTTTAGTATTATTATCAATCCTATATGGGGTAGGAACTGAGATCATTATGCCATTTATGGATGAAGCTTCAAAAGTTCTATCTGATCCTTCAGTTTATAATGATGCAGTGTTGAAAGGAGGAGAATAAATATGTCCTTTCAAATCTTACTTAATATATTCTTAGCATTTCTTTTAATGTTTTTAACATCAAATTATTCACCATCAGGCTTTGTAATAGGCTATTTACTTGGTTTACTAGCGCTCCTAGCCTTACGGAAGTTCTTTAATTCTAGACTATATGTTGGTCGAGTTTGGGCGATTATTAAATTGATTATTCTCTTTATTAAAGAGTTAGTTTTAGCAAATATTTCTGTGCTTGTACTAGTTATAAAACCTAAACTACAAATGCAGCCAGCATTTTTTAAATATGATACTAAATTAACTTCGGATTGGGAAATCACACTTCTGTCGGCGTTAATTACATTAACTCCTGGTACGGTCGTTGTTCATGTGTCAGATGATTCTAAATCTTTATATATCCATGTGATAGATAGTAACGATATCGATGAAACAATTGATTCGATTAAAAATTCCTTTGAAAAGGCAATATTGGAGGTGAGCCGCTCGTGACATATTTTATTTGGACTGCAATCGTCATTATTGCGTTATCCATGATTGCCTTACTTTTCCGTGTTGTGAAAGGGCCTACCCCGTCTGATAGAGTCATAGCGTTAGATGCATTAGGTATAGCTCTCATATGTTTAGTAGGGCTGTTCTCTATTCTAGTAGATACAAGCTTCTTCCTTGAGATTATTTTGCTTTTAGCGATACTCTCTTTCATTGGAACCATTGCCTTCTCTAAATTTATAGAGAAAGGAGATATCATAACTCGTGACGATTCTCGCTAATATACTTGTTGTTTTCTTTATTGCCGCTGGTTTATTATTTACTGTAGTTGCAGCCATTGGTATAATTCGATTACCCGATTTATATTCAAGATCACATGCAGCTTCGAAAAGTTCAACTTTAGGAGTTATGTGTATTTTACTAGGTGTGTTCTTTCACTTTTGGCTCAATGAAGGGCATTTTAACCCTGCGATTCTTTTAGGTGTTTTATTTTTGTTCATCACTGGACCTGTGGGTGCACATATCATGGGACGTTCTTCATATATTGCAGGAGTGAAACCGTGGTCAGGTACAATTCGAGATGATTTGAAAAATGAATTGGAAAGAATGAAAAAAGAGCAAAATATTAAATAAGTTAAAAAGAAGCGCGATTACCCGCGCTTCTTTTTTAGTAATGTCTATAGGGTCTTCTTCTTGGATAATGATGATGATGATATTGCGGATAAGGATAGTATGGATAAGGTTGGTAATAGTATGGATAACGATTATCCGGATAAAGTACGTTTCCTAAAAAGCCGCCTAATAATCCTCCTAAAAATGGGTACCCAAAGCCTCCACCATAGCCTCCATAGAAGTTTGTCATGCTATTCCTCCTTTTCTTTAGTAACATATGTTGAAAAAGAAGGTGCATTTATGCTGTTGCCTACTATGTCTTAAGAATTAAAAACTGTTACGTTCATGCATCAAATCTGAAAAACGTTCAATAAACGTAGCCAATGTTCTGACCATAACACCAGTACCGCCTTTTGGTCCTAAATCATTGCCGTTTTTAGACTCTGAAGTGCCTGCAATATCTAAATGAATCCATGGAGTTCCTTCTACAAACTCTCCTACAAACCCTCCACCGAATATCATATGTCCGTCACTACCCGGTGAATTATTTAAATCAGCCACATCAGACTTGCGAATGCGCTTTTTATCGTTTTCAGTTAAAGGCATCCCCCATACAAATTCTCCCGTTTCGATACTTGCTTCAATAAATGCATCGAAAAATGCCTCATTGTTTGAAAGAGCACCTGTTTTATCATATCCAAGGGCTGTGATAACTCCGCCAGTTAAAGTAGCAACATCAATTAAATAATTCGCTCCTTGTTGCTTCGCATAAGTGACAGCATCAGCTAAAACAAGACGACCTTCTGCATCAGAGTTTAACACTTCTACAGTTTTACCACTATAAGTTGTGATTACATCATCTGGTTTCATTGCATTACTTGAAATCATATTATCAGTTGCTCCAATTACTGCGACTACATTTTGTTCTGGTCGGAGTTCACCTACAATTTTCATAGCTCCTAATACAGCAGCTGCGCCCCCCATGTCACCCTTCATACCAACCATACCCGTTTTTGACTTAATTGAATAACCACCCGTATCATAAGTTACACCTTTACCGATTAAACCTATGACATTTTCCCATTCATCTGTTGCTTTGTATTTAAGCGTAATCAGGCGAGGTTCAATGGAAGACCCTTGGTTGACTGCTAATATACCGCCCATTCCTAGTTCTTCTAGTTCTGCTTTCGTTAGAATTTCCACTTCAAAGTCATATTCATTTGCTAGTCTTCTTGCATACTCAGCAAGATCAGGGGCAGTTAAAAGATTTGGGGGTGTGTTAATTAAAGTTCTCGCCTCGTTTACCGACTCAGCGTATACTTTTCCAACATGAAAACTTGCAAACACCTCATCTATATCAGCTTTTGTTACAAATTCTACTGATTCTAAAAATACATCAGGTTCGTTTATTGTCGTTTTATAATGTGGAATTGTATAAAACCCTAAACCAATACCTTCTGCAGAAATATGTGATATATCATTCTCATCGATAGGAGCTGCGGTAAAAGACTCAAGCCAAATGGCATAATTACTTGCTTTCATCTTTTTAAGTTCTTTACCTACCAACCCAAAGGATTGTCGCAGAACTTCCTCAGTTAACTTTTTTTGATCCCCCAAACCTACAAATAAGATTCTTTTCAAATTGTTATTTGAACCATTGTAAGGAATTCTGGTTAATATTTTTTGATTTGTATCAATATCCCCTGATTTTATCCATTCTTCTATTTCTGTTCCAAAAAACGATATAAAATGGTCCCATCCTGGAATTTGGTCAGAGTTTTTTCTCACCCCTACGATTAATAACTCTGATGTAATTTGTTGAAATTCTTTAGATTCCTTAATCATTTTCATATGATAAACCTCCTTAAACTTCATTTTATAACAGTCGTTTAATTTACAATAATATTACGCCAAAATTAATAAGAATGATTAAATCTTGTTACTAAGTTATGCTATACTTTAGACATAGAATAAGAAAGGTAGGGATTTATCGATTTGGCTCTTTTACAGAATACACCTTTATTATTAGCAATATTTTCAATTCTGTTTGCTCAATTTATTAAAGTACCAATTCATTTTATCCTAACGAAAAAAGTAGATTGGTCTTTAATGACTTCAACAGGAGGAATGCCTAGCTCCCATTCTGCTGCTGTTTCAAGTTTAGCCACTGCGGTTGGATTCGAAACTGGCTTAAACTCCCCTACCTTTGCAGTAGCTGCTATGTTTGCAGGTATCGTTATGTATGATGCAAGTGGTGTACGTTATCAGGCTGGACAACACGCCGCGATTTTGAACCAAATTCGAGATGATCTCTATGTATTTTTCAGAGAAATCTCACGTTGGCCTGACAAAAATGAAAAAGAACACCAAGATCTTAAAACATTACTTGGCCATAAGCCTAGTGAAGTATTATCAGGTGCTACAACAGGTATTCTTATTGCCATCATTTTTTATAACTTTATCGGATAAAAAGACAGTGCTCTGGTATAACCAATTAACCAGTAGCACTGTCTTACATTTAGAACATTCGATATCCACTTTTTCTTAAGAAGATCATGACAAAACCAGCCACAATTGCTCCGGCTAATCCCCCAAGTAAGATTGAAATATCAACAATTTGGAGTGAAGTTATCTTTTCCCCTAAAGCTGGAAAAGCCATTCCGGGTTTAAATATATAATCTAAGAAACTAACTTCATCGATAATAAAAATGACAACGATTGGGTAAAGAATCGCCATTAACCATGTCATACGAAGAAGCATGTTTAATAAAAACCCTATACCAAAAAACATGACAAAAAATAGTACGATTGAAATGATTAGCTGTACTACAGAAACTGGACCGCTCATATATGTATACCTCCGTTATTCTCTTACCTAGTGTAACCTATTCAATAGACGCTTTCAAATAGAAAAATGTACGCGTTTCCATGACTTTCGAAGGTATCCTATCTCAAGTAAAAATGAACGAAAAAACATTTCGGATAATTATTAGGACTATGTAATATTATTTATTAAAAAATAGCTTATAAGCTGAGTATTCAAAAATATCACCGGGGTTAATTCCTTCTTTTTTAAAAAGTTGATAATTTTTTAATTTGTGACTAGCCATCTCCCTTAACATAACCGATGATTGTCCACCATTGACAATCTCGTCTACCGTCAGCCATTTCGCTTCCGCTAACTCTTCCTCTTGAATGGTGATTTCTTGATTTTCATCATTTAATTCACAGAAAAAAATGGCCATATTGTCGCTAATATCATGACGAATGACGCCTGTTCGAAAACCGATTAACCCACTTACTTGACAATCAATACCTGTTTCTTCTTTTATCTCTCTAACTACGGCTTCATCTGCAGTCTCACCAAATTGTACAAACCCTGCTGGAAGAGACCAAACCCCTTTTAACCCGCTATATTTTTTGTTTACAACAAGCCATTCTCCTGCAGAATTGATGACAACACCAGCAACCCCTAACCAAACCTTCCCACGTTCAGCTTTCAATAAAATCACCCTTTGCACCTTACTATATTGTTTATATTATACATTCAATATATAGGTCCACCTATAAAAAAACCCATTCATTTAACCATGTATATGATTAAATGAATGAGTTTTGAGCATTTTATTCACAAACTTCAGGCGTACCTTCCACTTTAGCCGTTCTAAATGAAGTTCCACAGCCACATGATGCGATTGCGTTTGGATTTTCGATGGTGAAGCCGCCACCCATTAGAGATTGTTTATAATCGATATTTGTTCCCATTAAAATAGGTGCATCTTCTTTCGAGACTAATATTTTAATACCGTGTTGTTCATCTATATAATCGTCTTCGTTTTGATTTTGATCAAAATTCATACCGTATGATAGTCCACTACAGCCACCACCATGAACTGCTACTCGTAAATATGAACCATCTTCTTCATTATGCTTTTGCATTTCCTGAATGCGAAATGCTGCTGCCTCTGTTAAAACAATCACTTTCTTTTCATTTGTCATTCTCGATCACCTTCCTTCTACATATATAATATCAATTTTTTGCTTGTTGATTCAACAAAACTGTCTTTTTAAAAATAGGTATTTAGTAATAACTATTGTTGCGAGATTATTGTTATAATAGTCATATGATTATGCGTCTTAAGGAGTATTCACGATGGAAATTACACCGTTTTATGAGAAAAAAATTGAATGTATTCATTGTAAAAAAACATTCCCCACGTTTAAAGTACGATCAAAGTTTATTAAAATTGCAGAAACCGAAAGCGATTTTCGCCCTATTTATATAGACTCTAATGTTAATGGATTATATTATAATGTTTTTGTTTGTGAACATTGTGGTTTTTCATTCACTGAAGATTTCACAAAATATTTCGCGCCAGGCGTACAGGAAGAAATAGCAAAACAAATTACATCAAAATGGGTACAACACGATTTTAATGGCGAAAGAACGATTTCCGAAGCGATTCAGACCTATAAACTCGCTCTATTTTGTGGGACATTAAAAAAAGAAAAATTTGTTTCCCTTGCTGGGTTATCACTTAGACTTGGTTGGCTTTATAGAACGTTAGAAAATGAAAATCAGGAAATGCGTTTTCTTAAGATGGCACGGGATTATTATATGGAATCTTATTCAAATGAAGATTATGCCGGAACCCAAATGTCTGATGTCCGTATCATGTATATGATTGCAGAACTTTCACGTCGATTGAAAGATTTAGATAATGCAACTCGATTCTTTTCAAAAGTAATTGAGAATCAGCATATAGGTGGAGATGCTAAACTCATTGATATGGCGAAAGAACAATGGCAATTAGTCCGTGATCAACGAGAATATATTAGAGCACAAGCTCAAAGCTAAAAAGGTTGGATAAAAAGAGGGGCTACCTAACTTTTACATTAGGTAGCCTTTCATCATTAGAATACTTGTTCTACTTCAACAATGCCCGGTACTTCTTCTAAAAGGGCACGTTCAATACCAGCTTTTAAAGTAATTGTTGAACTAGGGCAGCTACCACATGCACCAAGTAAACGTAATCGAACGATACCATCCTCTACGTCTACTAATTCACAGTCGCCACCATCACGTAATAAAAATGGGCGTAATTTATCTAAAACTTCTTGTACTTGTTCTTTTTGTTCTAATTCTGTCATTTCTTTCGACTCCTTTCATTAAAATAATTATAAAGTGAAGAAACGAAAAAATCCAATATATAAGTTAGAAAGGTTGGTAGTAAAAGATGAATGATCATCCAATGATTGAAGTTTTTGGAGCAAATGTACTTTGTGCAAGTTGCATTAATGCGCCTTCTTCGAAAGATACGTTTGAATGGCTACAGGCAGCTATTCATCGTAAATATCCAAACCAACCTTATATTATTCGGTATATCGATATTGAGCAACCCCAAATAAATAAGCGCGATCAAGAATGGGTTAACCGAATACAAAATGATGAATATTTTTTCCCCTTAGTATTAATTAATGATGAAGTTGTTGGTGAAGGGTTCATCCAAATATCCCCTATATTTTCATACCTTGAAAATTTAGGTTTTGTTCCTGCTGATTAATTAGAAGAGGCAAAAACGCTTCTTCTATTTTTCTATGAATCAACTTGGCGCTTATAAAACCATAGGTAGCCTGATTTCATTAATCGAGCTAGGCGTCCTGTAACAGCCATATCCATTACATGAGCAAATCCTTCTTTTTTCCCCAGTGACCCTAAATATCCTTTTAACTTAATTTCAGGCATTTTTTCTGGTAATGGTTCATTTTTGAATAGTTGTTTTAATACTTTCACAACGTGTTCTGCTTGTTCTTCTGCTAATTGAGCACTCGGTGGAAGATCAGAAGACGCACAATCTCCGATTACATAAACATGTTGATCATTAACTAATTGGAAGTATTGGTTCACAATAGGACGACCTTTTGAATCTTTCTCTATATCCTCCATGTCACGTACAACTTTTACTGGCTGCACTCCTGCAGTCCAAACAATCGCATCTACTTCTATTACTTCTTCATGGTTGTACAGAAGCTTATCTTCTACTTTTGTAATATTTGAGTTGGCAATGACCTCAACATTGTTCTTCTCAAACCATGACTTGATATAATTGCTTAGTTTCTCAGGAAAATCAGGAAGTATACGGTTAGAACGGTCAAACAATTTAATTTTCAAGTCCGATCTACTTTCTCTTAGTTCGCTTGCTAATTCAATACCACTTAAACCTGCCCCGACAATTCCAACAGAAGAGCCTGCAGGTAAACCACATAGTTTTTCAAAAGTAGTACGTGATTTTGCAATTGTCTGTATACTATAAGTATATTCAGGAGCTCCTGGTACGCCATGATACTTATCCTCACAACCAAGACCAATTACTAAATCATCATAGGCAATTTCTTTTCCTTCTTCTAAATAAACAACTTTTGCTTTTGTATCAATTTTTATTATTTCACCGTAAACCATTTGCAATCTAGAATGTTCTGGAAAACTTACTCGTACCTCTTTATCAGTGGAAGTTCCAGCTGCCAATGCGTAAAATTCAGTTTTTAAACTGTGAAAAGGTGTTCGGTCCAATAACGTAATCATCGTATCTTCAGGTAAGTTATTTGGCAAAAGACGATGTAAAATACGCATGTTGCCATAACCTCCACCTAATAAAACTAAGTTTTTCATATAACTCTCCCTCTATTTTCTGTTCGTTCACAAATAATACACAAACGAGTATATCTTATTGTGATACTTTTCACAATATGATTTTAAAATTTTGTGAAAAAATTCACATAAAATGTTTTGTTGAAAATACATTTTAAGTTCAAAGTTTGGTTACCTAAGAATCTAAAGGGAAAATCTAACTCCATAAAACGTTTGTATAACCCTTTTAATTACATAAGCATAAATCGAATAGTACAAAACTAAAACTTAAAAATTGACGAATCATCAAAAAGAGAGTAGCATTTTCATGAGGTGAACTCCATTGAATCCTTTAGTAGAATTTTGCATTAGTAATCTAGCAAACGGGGCACAAGAAACTTATGAGATATTAGAAAGAGACCCTAATATAGATGTATTAGAATATGGTTGTCTAAGCTATTGCACAACTTGTGACCGCTCGTTATATGCTCTTGTAAACGGTGATATCGTTGAAGCAGATACACCTGAAGAATTGACAAAAAAGATTTACTTATATATTGAGGAAAACCCTCTTTTCTAAAAAAACGCGCACAAAAATGTGCGCGTTTCAGACTGTAGACAAACTCGAAATTTCGAGTTTGCCTACAGTCTTTTTTCTTTTAAAATAGACTTATAAGAAGTAGAAACTACTAGAGGTGATAGATATGATGACGAAAAACCACAATCATGAACGTGATCAAATTGAGATGATAACTATTGATCAACTTGTGCCTCAAGACCATCTGGTCAGAAAACTTGAAGCGGCGATTGATTTTTCTTTCATCTATCCACTAGTGGAACCATTGTACTCTACATTAGGTCGACCTAGTGTCGACCCAGTTGTATTAATAAAGATGACTTTTGTTCAATATGTATTTGGAATCCGTTCAATGCGTCAAACAATAAAAGAAATTGAAACAAATATGGCTTATCGTTGGTTTCTAGGATTTGGATTTCATTCAGAAGTACCTCACTTTTCTACCTTCGGTAAAAATTATGAACGTCGTTTTCAAGATACTGATATTTTTGAACAGATTTTCTATCACATACTTAAAGAAATTGCTGATAAAGGTTTACTAAGTGCTGACCATGTTTTCATTGATTCAACTCATGTCAAAGCGAGTGCGAATAAACGTAAATTTGAAAAGAAAATGGTACGTAAAGAGACTCGTGCATATGAAGCTAAACTTCAAGAAGAATTAAATCAAGATAGAATTAATCGTGGAAAGAAACCATTTTCACCAGATAAATTTGAAAAAGAAGAGATGAAGGAGATTAAAGAAAGTACAACAGACCCTGAAAGTGGCTACTATGTAAAAGATGAAAGGACTAAGCAGTTTGCTTACTCATTTCATGCAGCGGCAGATCGATATGGGTTTATACTCGGAACTATTGTGACACCTGGTAATGTTCATGATAGTCATATGCTTCAGCCACTTGTTGAAAAGGTAATGGAAAAAGTAAAAAAGCCACTTGCTGTTGCTGCCGATGCTGCTTATAAAACGCCTGCGATAACTAAATTCTTATTCGACCAAGATATTCAACCTGTACTTCCGTATACACGTCCCAAAACTAAGGACGGATTTTTACGCAAACATGATTATGTATATGATGAGTACTATGACTGCTATCTTTGCCCTGAAGGGCAAGAACTTAAATACTCAACTACGACCAAAGAAGGTAAACGCCAATATAAATCAAACCCAACTCAATGTGCAACTTGTCCTTTACTTGCCCAATGTACTAATAGTAAGGATCATCGAAAAGTAATTGAACGACATATTTGGGAACATCATGTAGAGGAAGCGGATCATCTTCGTCATCAAAACGATATTAAACAAATATATGCGAGACGTAAAGAAACGATTGAACGTGTCTTTGCAGATGCAAAAGAAAAGCATGGTATGCGATGGACAACCCTACGGGGAATTAAAAAATTGTCTATGCAGGCGATGCTAACTTTTGCTGCCATGAATTTAAAGAAGCTTGCCAATTGGACATGGCAAGCACCAAAAATCGTCTGAAATTGAAGTACTCGTAGAGTACTTTGGCTATAAAAAAGGTTGTAAAATACCTAACTAACTTTTAAAAATACGAAAGGCTTACAGAATGGTCTCATTCTGTAAGCCTTTTGTCGACAATCTGAAACGCGCACAAAAATGTGCGCGTTTCTCGTTTTCAATTAAAATTAGATAGAATTTCTTAACCTGATTCCAACTCAACTTTCTATTCTTCTAAACTCCTACTAATTATATTTCCACCTCATCTAAGTCTTCAACACAATATGTAGGCTTTTCTTCTTTCAACATAACAATTTCAGTACTTGTTACACCCGTATTGACATGAATTGTATCACAACCGAATTCGATACCACATAAAATATCTGTATCATAATTATCGCCAATCATGACCATTTCGTCTTTTTGATACCCATATTCCTCTTGTATAACCTCTAACATGACAGGTGAAGGTTTACCTATATAAAGCGGTTGAACGTTTGCTACGTTAGCTACAAGCTGTACAAATGAGCCGTTCCCAGGTAGTAATCCAAATTCACTTGGGAATTTCATATCTTCATTCGTCCCAATTAGTTTGGCACCATTCTGCACGGTAACACTTGCTTGGGCTAATTTCATATAATCTACTGTTTGGTCTATGCCCATTACTACGATATCTGCAACCAAGTCCTCGGTTAGAGTTATTCCTTCATCTGCTAAAGCTGCTACTAACCCCTCAGAGCCAATCATATGAACTTTAGCATCACGATAATTTTGTGAAATATACTTCGCAGTTGTTATAGCACTAGAATAGATTCTACTAACTGGTGTATCTATATTCATGCTTGCGAGAGCGTGTTGAAATTGTTCAGGTGTTTTTGAAGCATTATTTGTGATAAAGTAATAGTCTATGCCCGCTTTTTGCAATTTATGAATAAAACGAATTGCTGACTCAATTCCCTCTTGTCCCCTATATACAGTTCCATCTAGATCGAAACAATATGCTTTATACTTTTTCATTTTTCATTCTCCGGTAAAAATGCTGATACTGGCCCTAACTCATTTTCTAAATAGTTTAAAACATGGCTAGAAAATTGACTTAAAGAAGGTACACAGTTTGCTAAAACAGTTTGAATTAATGTATTATCAATATCCACATATTCCCTTACAATCATTTTACGAAGCGCAACCACTTCTTTTAATTGTAATTCCATATCAGGTGTAATTACTTTTTCATCGACTAAAATATCAATAATATCGTCATAACTTCCTGGGTCTCGCATTATAAACCCATCTATCATTAGATTCCCAACATCCATTAAAGCTTCAATTGAATTATGTGCAATCCTTTGTAGAGCTAGTTTTGTAATGTCATTTTCAGACCAATCGTTTTTTCCTTGAAAAATCTGAATAAGCTCATCTAGATGTTGCAATGTAGTTACTATTTTATTACGATCGACAAAATACATATAAATGCCTCCATTTAATCAATTAAGTTGATAGACGTTTCTTTTTTATAGTACCATATTCTTTAGAATTGGGAGGAGAATATAACATGGAACGTTTTTTCTTATATGACGATATAGAAGATACTAAGACACGATTTGTTAGTTTTACTGGTAGAAAACTCCGATATGATTTAGCTATTGTACAATCTACCCGTTTTTTTGGAAAAGTATTAGTCCTAGATATGCAATCAAGTAGATTTGCTATTATTGGTCCAGACGACGTAGAGGAACCAGGTTATTTAGAGTTTGTATATAATAAAACTGAAGAAGAAGCCGAGGATTTACGTGAATATTTAACTGAATTACTTTCTTAAAAAAAGGACCATACTCTGTATATGAGATGGTCCTACGTTTTTTTAATATTGTTCTACTTTTTCAGTATTTTGTTTTCCTGTCGAATCCTCTACACTAGTAGGTAATTCTACTGTTTTAGGGGCTCGCCCAATTTTTCGTAAGATAAAATAAGCACATCCAAAATTACAATACTCAAATAAATAATCTTCGAAAGTACTGATTTTTGTATCAAACGTAGACTTCTGATTACGGTCATCAAAAAAGCCTTTCATACGTAATTGACCATAACCCCAATCGCCAACGATATAATCATATTTTACTAATACATCCGAGTACCGAGCTAAAAATACATCTTCTTGAAAACCATTTCGGACATTTTCGACAATTTCATAAGCATATCCCTCTGCGATGATCATCGAAATTCCCCCTTCTTTCTTGCTACGCTTCATTTATTCGTTTTGTTAAAAAATGTATAATAATACTAGAGCTTTCTAATCAGTTAAGTATTCAATGACTTATAAATTAGATTTCTACTTGTAATTGTCTATTTTTCGTAGCTTCATTCACTTGTTCATCGGCATGATAACTACTACGTACTAAAGGACCTGCTTGGCAATGTTTAAAACCTTTCTCCATCGCAATCTTACGTAGTTTTCCAAATTCTATTGGAGAATAATATTTTTTAACAGGTAAGTGTTTTGTTGTTGGTTGTAAATATTGACCAATCGTCATTATATCTACATTATTTGCACGTAAATCATCCATTACTTCTATGATTTCATCCCAAGTCTCTCCTAATCCAATCATTAAAGAAGATTTTGTCGGGATATCCGGTTGCATTTCTTTCGCACGGCGTAGGAATTCCAAAGAACGGTCATATTTCGCACGAGCTCGAACTCTAGGAGTTAATCGACGAACCGTTTCAATATTATGATTTAAAATATCCGGTTTAGCATCCATGACCATCTGTAAGTTTTCCTCAACACCGCCTAAATCGGAAGGTAAAACTTCTACAGATGTTTGTGGAGATTTACGGCGAATTGCACGGATTGTTTCAGCTAATACACCCGCACCACCATCTTTCAAATCATCTCGAGCTACCATCGTAATTACTACGTGTTTTAAATTCATAATTTGAACTGAATCTGCAACTCGTTCTGGTTCAGCTAAGTCTAACTCATTTGGTAAGCCGGTTTTAACTGCACAGAAACGACAAGCACGTGTACAAACAGCACCTAGAATCATCATGGTAGCAGTTCTACGTTCTCCCCAACATTCATGGATATTCGGACAACGAGCTTCTTCACAAACAGTATTTAGATTTTTCTCACGCATTAACTTTTTTAAATCTTTATATGCATCATTTGTATTTAGTTTTATTTTTAACCATTCAGGTTTACGTAAAATCTCTTCTTTATTTTTGTTGCTGATTGTCATAGATATTCTCCCCTATCATACTAACAACATCTTGTTGCCACTGTAACATATTACAATCATTGTAACAACTAAGTTTCTTCCATTGTACAATAAAAATCTGTATTTCAGTGATTAATTTTGCTCGTATGGCACCGGAACTTCTATAGATGGTTGGGCACCATCACCACCATTTGACCAAATATGTGGGACTGGGCTTTGTACAAGTCCGATTGCAACAGGAATATATTGTTCAACAGTTGCTGTTTTACTTGAAAACGGGACGATAATTTGCACATTCACTATTATGTGAATGCCTACTTCTACTTTGGCATTATTAATTCCGAATTCATCAATTTTAGTTACTACATCACTACTAACGTTTCCAATGATATGGAATCGTATTGGAATTTTAGGTCCTAAATTTCCTAGAATTGGTAGATTTAAAGCTTGCCCTAATGGAACGAAGAACACAATACCATCACCTGCTTCCATACTCCCAACATCATATTCGACATTTTCTAAGTCAGGTAACTGTGTAAGATCTCCTTCTTCTGCTTCCTGTAAGTTTTGTTTTACTAGAGCAACAATTTCTGCTCGCACCTTATTAATGATCTCCGTGTCAAATTTACTTGTCACCATTTCGTTAGAATTCGTTGGAACATTTTCAATGATTTCGTTCACGTCCATGACATTGTCAACTTTCGCACTAATCGCTCTACTAACGACATGGGAAGCAATTTTATACGTCTGAACTTCCGCATACTCTAAGTAGGTGGGTAGTAAGCGATCATTTATAAAAAGTAAAAACAATATGACGCACGCGATGAAACTTATGAGGAAAATTGCTAAACGATTGGATTTTCCGAATTTCTTCGCATGATATTTTCGCTTAATTCCACGGGAAAACATTACATTGGGTCGACGAGAAAACAAAAAAAATCTCCTCCTATTCTATAAATTTATGAACAGGAGGAGATAACTATTCAACATGTAATATGTAATCAGGTTCAATACTTTTAATACTTAAGTCAGGATGTTCTTCTAAATTAAGTATATACGTTGTTTTCAATATGGCATTTTGTTCCTCGAAAATTCGAAGATACGGGAGAGCAGAATGATTCATATTTTGTTTTGCGACAACCCCACGACGACCATCTGTTAATAATACAATGGATCCATTTGGATAATGAACGACACTACGTTTAAAAGCTTCAACCACACGAGCATCAAATATTGTGCCACTACCATTTTCAATTATTTTAATTCCTTCTAAAGGTAACATTTTATCGCGATAAACTCGATTTGATGTGACCGCATCAAATACATCAGCAACTGCAATAATTTTAGCATATGGATGAATTTCCTGATCCACTATACCACGAGGATATCCACTTCCATCAAGTCTTTCATGGTGTTGTAATGCACAATGTGCTACTAGTAAAGAAATGGAATGTAGATTTCTTAAAATATCGAACCCTAGTCGTGTATGTTGTTTCATTACTTCGAATTCTTCGTCAGTCAAACGACCAGGTTTCATTAATATATGAGAAGGTACTTGTAATTTACCAACATCATGTAACATTGCACCAATTCCAATTGTCCGTAATTCGTTATGGCTATAACCTAATTCTCTTGCAATAGCTATGGAATATAGCGTTACTTGAAATGAATGTTGATATAAATACTCATCAAATAAGAAGGAATCCGTTAAAACGGTTAATATTTCATTACTTGATAGAATTGTCTCTAGTAAATTATCAACTAGCTTCCCAATTTCGCCTGATTGTTTGTCTAAAATATAAGACGCATTTTTAGCGTCTACGCCCTTTAATTTTCGAAAAGATTCGGTAATTTTCTTTACAGCTTTAACCCTTTGTTCTGGAGAGACTATTTCTTTTACTTCAATTCCACTTGAGATTGTATCATCGATGTACACATATTTAATATTCAGTTGACGTAAACGATTAATCACTGGAATGGTAACAACTGCATCTTTTTGTAATAATGGAAGTCCAGCTTCATTCCAAATTGTTCTTGCTATCGTCATACCGGGTGCAAGTACATCAATTGTTATCAATCTCATGTTAGTAATGCTCCAATCCTTTTAAAGCTGAATATTTTAATATAATATAGGGTATCGCTATTATTTGTCAATTAAAGATGTGTTTCTCCTAAATCGGCCAAAATGTCCCTTAAAAACATAGGTAAGTAATACTTCTTCTTAGCACTTTTAAAGGTCGGAAAGAAATATCCAAACGTAAACATATCTAAAGTCGCAAGGGTATACATCTTATTTAAATCCACTACTTGGTCATTAATTAATAATTCACGTTTTTCATTCATTGTAAAATTATAAGTTAACATTTTTCCAAAGATCGATCCTCTAAATCCTAGTCCTTTAAGCTCCAGTAAAGGCCACTCTTCGTTTTTGGAGGCCAAAAGTACTTCTTTTAATTCTTTGCCACTTAATTCGACTACACAAGCGTTAATAGGGTGTGGTAGTATCTTGTGGATATCGTATTTAGTCACAACCCCTTTTTTTAACCCGTTTAGGAAAATTCCTGCATTAAACATAGCACAATCCGCACCAGTAAAA
Organism: Lysinibacillus timonensis; assembly: GCF_900291985.1. Classification (NCBI taxonomy): domain Bacteria; kingdom Bacillati; phylum Bacillota; class Bacilli; order Caryophanales; family Bacillaceae; genus Lysinibacillus; species Lysinibacillus timonensis. The sequence continues at coordinate 1,284,084 of NZ_LT985980.1, forward strand.
TCTAGTAAACACTTAGCAAACAATCTGGATATTTGTGAGTGATGGAACCATTCTCTATTGTAACTTCTGCTCGTTTGAAAAACGGGTACTTGTAATAATTCCTTCCCCTTTTTTGAAAGGTGCTCCACAAATTGACCTTCAAATTCTATTTCAGGTAGCAGTGCATTTTCTATTACAGATTCTTCTTTTTTTATAAGTAATCTTTTACTATGATCATACTCTAAAGTTAAATGTCCTGTATAAGCACCAAATTTTCCACAACCAGTTAATAAAACATTGTTAACAGTCTTTCCTGTTAACAATAAATGGTGTGTATGCGAGCCAAAAATAACATTAATTTCTGGGCATTCCATTGCAAGTAGTTCATCTTCTGAAATACCTAAATGTGATAAGCAGACAATGATATCTACATGACCATGTAGTTCACTGACAATTTTTTTTATCGACTGTCTAGGTTCTTCAATATTCCAGTTAAGCTCTTCATAGAATGTCGTATATATAGCTGTTGCACCTACAACACCGATTTTTGTTCCATATTTAGTCGTTAATATTGTATAGGGCTTAATCCAATTAGGGTTTTTCCCATTTTTCACACTTAAGTTAGCAACGACAACATCAAATTGCGCATTATCGTATAAATGATATAAATCATTAAATGATAATGTAATACCCTCATTATTACCTATAGTGACAACATCGTATTGTGCTTCATTTAATAACTCAACATTGCCTCTACCAATAGTAGCTTCCGTATAGATATTCGAACGATCCAGATGGTCACCAATATCAATTAAAAAACTCGGCTCACCAAGTCTTGCATACGTTCTTCTTTGATCCCGTATGTAATGTTGCATGCGTGGCCAATATTCAAAATGACTATGTACATCGTTTGTATGAAAAATATGAATTGTTTCAATCATACTGACCACCATCTTTCAAATCGTTTTTCTTCTATCTGACTAAAAAAGTCCATCATATATAGATCGTATACCTAACAATAGTAAAATCATTCTTAATGCAAATATTAGTGTTTCAGATTTCATTTTCTTATTCAACGTAGAACCTATTTGTGCACCAACAAATGCTCCAATGATGATAGGAATTGTATAAATCCACGGGACATTCCCTAACGAAATATGACTTGCAGAATTAACAAGTGATGATAAAAATACTAAAAACATCGATGTAGCGACAGCGACATGTGGTGGAAATCTAAATAATAATAACATGGCAGGAACAATCATGGATCCTCCACCTATTCCAAACAATCCAGAGCAAAACCCTACAATGAAAGTAAACGCAATGGCAAACCAAATAGGATAGCCATATATGTATTCTACCCCATTAGAATCAATATAATTTCTTTTCATGCCATGCTGTACAAACCATTCAACTGGTTTAAGTTTGTCGCGCACTAATAAAAGAATAGATAAAATAACTAATAATATCCCGAAATATAAATTAAAGGATGGAAGATTTAAATATTGATTTACCCAAGCACCTAGCATTGTTCCAGGAATACTTCCTACGAAAAAAATAAATCCACTTTTATAATCGACCGTTTTGGATTTCATATGTGCTAATGTTGATGATAATCCTGTAAAAATCATCATAATGACAGATAGCCCTACTACAGTTTGTGGTGTTAAACTGGGAATATATCCAAGTGTAATACCTATAAATAGTGTTGCAGGAATTAAAATGACTCCTCCACCTAACCCTACAAGAGACCCAATTATTCCCGAAGTTAGTGCTATGAGAGATAAAAGTACGTATGTCATTCAAATTCCCCTTCAAACATATCTAATTGTTTTGGTGACAAGCCACTATATTCTATATTTAACATGCTCATTAATTGTTTTGCATTTTTCGCAGCATGGTGACCAGAATTGTTATTAAATAAAATTTAAACATCTTTTGATTGTTCTTTTAAACTTAAGACGACATTAGCAAGTTGTTGAAGTTCCTCATCACTATAATCGTATAAAAAACGAACTTCTCGCCAATTTTGATTATTTCCGACATTTCGCCATCCATGAATATTCCGACCATGAATTCGAAATAACACTTTCTCCTTTGACGTAGATTTCGTAACTAAAGGAATAGAACCGCTTCCTGCCTGGGGTTCGTCACATACTGAGTGAATGAGTTCATTTCTCTCCAAAAATTGTAACATTTCTTCTCTGTTTTTTCCTGTGTACCATGACTGATTTCGAAATTCGATTGCTACTGGAAATTCCTTCAGTTGACTTTTGACATAACGAATATATGTTACATTTTTACCTTGGCAATCATACCAAGGAGGGAATTGTACAAGTACCATTCCGAGTTTCCCCTCGTCTTGAAAAGCTCTTGCACAAAATGTAAATGAATCAAACATATCGTTACGTGTTTCATAAGGCAGTTCATCGCGTAGATGGCCCGTTATGCCTTGGTATGCTTTTAATACAAACTGAAAATTTTGAGGAGTTTCTGCACACCATTTTTTCACATTTTTCTCTGAAGGTATAGCGTAAAATGATGTATCGACTTCAACGATTGGAAAGTGAGCACTATAATCAAACAGTCTATCTCTACTTGTCGATGTTTTACTATATATAGAAGGGTGATCTCCCCAGCCAGTCAAACCTACATATATCAAAAAACACCCTCCTTTGTCTTTATTTATAATATCATACATACTTTATAGATTTTCACTTTTTAAGTGACATTATGTATATAAGAACACTAGTTGTAATTGACTTACTTTTGTCTTTGAGTAAACTCAATTATGAAATTTACTTACTTATTGCTACTATTGGTGAACCGTTCATAATGAGAAAGGGCAGGTAGACTGCAGTTCTCATCATTACTAAAAAAACGGATATAAAAAGATCGAGTGAGATTCACTCGATCTTTTGCAGGCCATTTATGGTATTGGATTTCTCCAACCTCCACAAATTCTTAAATATGCAGGCACCCAATTATACTACTTATCCGATTGAACCTTCCATTTCGAACTTGATTAAACGGTTCATTTCAACCGCATATTCCATTGGAAGTTCTTTTGTAAATGGTTCGATGAAGCCCATCACGATCATTTCAGTAGCTTCTTGTTCTGAAATACCACGGCTCATTAAGTAGAATAATTGTTCTTCAGATACTTTTGAAACTTTTGCTTCGTGCTCTAAAGAAACGTTATCATTTAAAATTTCATTGTAAGGAATTGTATCAGATGTTGATTGGTTATCTAAAATTAACGTATCACATTCGATATTTGAACGTGCTCCAGTTGCTTTTTTACCAAATCTTACGATACCTCGGTACGTTACTTTACCGCCTTGTTTTGAAATAGATTTTGAAACGATTGTTGATGATGTGTTTGGTGCTAAGTGAATCATTTTCGCACCAGCATCTTGGTGTTGACCTTTACCTGCAATTGCAATTGAAAGTGTCATACCACGAGCGCCTTCACCTTTAAGGATACATGCTGGATATTTCATCGTCAGTTTTGAACCGATGTTACCGTCAACCCATTCCATTGTTCCGTTTTCTTCAACAACTGTACGTTTTGTAACTAGGTTATAAACGTTGTTAGCCCAGTTTTGGATTGTTGTATAACGGCAATAAGCATCTTTCTTAACGATAATTTCAACAACTGCAGAGTGAAGTGAGCTAGTTGTATAAACTGGCGCTGTACATCCTTCAACATAGTGTACACTAGCACCTTCATCTACAATGATTAATGTACGTTCGAATTGACCCATGTTTTCTGAGTTAATACGGAAGTAAGCTTGTAGAGGAGTATCTAATTTAACACCAGGTGGTACGTAGATGAATGATCCCCCAGACCAAACAGCTGAGTTTAAAGCAGAAAATTTGTTGTCTGATGATGGAATAACAGTACCCCAATACTTTTTAAAGATATCTTCATTTTCTTTTAATGCAGAATCAGTATCTTTGAAAACAATCCCTAAATCTTCAAGGTCTTTTTTCATGTTGTGGTAAACAACTTCTGATTCGTACTGAGCTGATACACCAGCTAAATATTTTTGTTCTGCTTCAGGAATACCTAATTTATCAAATGTTGCTTTGATTTCTTCAGGTACTTCATCCCAAGATTTTTGAGTTGCTTCAGATGGTTTTACATAGTAAGTAATTTCATCGAAGTTTAATGCAGATAGGTCTCCACCCCATTGTGGCATTGGTTTTGAGTAAAAGATTTCTAACGCTTTTAAACGATAGTTTAACATCCACTCAGGTTCATTTTTCATATTTGAAATTTCACGGACGATTTCTTCGGTTAATCCACGTTTTGAACGGAAAACTGAAACGTCCTTGTCATGGAAGCCATATTTGTAATCGCCAATTTCAGGCATTTGTTTAGCCATTTTTTTCTCCTCCGTCCAAACTTTATTTCGATTCGTTTTGTACGCCTTTTTCCATCGCTTTCCAAGCTAATGTGGCGCATTTAATACGTGCTGGGAACTTAGAAACACCTTGAAGTGCAGCTACATCCCCTAGCTCATCTAGTAAATCTTCATCAATTTCTTCGCCAAGCATCATTTTTGAAAAGACATCAGCATATTTTAAGGCAGCTTCAATATTTTTCCCTTTAATAACTTCCGTCATCATCGATGCAGATGACATAGAAATTGAACAACCTTCTCCATCAAATCTAGCTTCTTCCACTAAACCATTATTGATTTTTAATGTTAGATGAATTCTGTCACCGCATGTCGGATTGTTCATATCAATCGTCACACTGCTCTCATCTAACGATCCCTTATTACGAGGTTTTTTATAATGGTCCATGATAACTGAACGATACAGTTGATCTAAATTATTAATAGACATCGTTAAAATACTCCTTCGCGCCTCGTAGGCCCTCAACAAGACGATCAATATCTTCAGTATTATTATACATATAGAAGCTCGCTCGTGCAGTTGCAGTACATGTCAGCCATTTCATTAATGGTTGAGCACAATGATGACCAGCACGTACAGCAATACCTTGCATATCTAGTACTGTTGCAACGTCATGTGGATGGACACCATCTAAATTAAAAGTAACTAAACCGCAACGTTTTTTCGGATCTTTTGGCCCGTAAATACTAATGCCTTCGATTTTTTCCATTTCCGCAATTGCGTATTCTACTAGTTTATGCTCATGTTCTGCTATATTTTCAAGCCCAATTTCAGTTAAGAAATCAATTGCAGCTCCTAAACCAATGGCACCTGCTATATTAGGTGTTCCGCCTTCAAATTTCCACGGTAATTCTTTCCAAGTAGAGTCATACAAATCAACAAAATCAATCATTTCTCCGCCAAATTCAATTGGCTCCATCTCTTCTAACAGTGCTTGTTTACCATATAGGACACCAATTCCAGTAGGCCCACACATTTTATGTCCAGAGAAACCTAAGAAGTCACAATCTAAATCTTGAACATCGATTGGCATGTGTGGTGCAGCTTGTGCAGCATCCACAACCATAATAGCACCGTGTTCATGGGCAATAGCTGTGATTTCCTTAATTGGGTTAATAGTTCCTAATACGTTTGAAGCCATTGTAATAGCAACAATTTTCGTTTTATCAGTAATAGTATTTCGAACTGTTTCTAATGTAATCGTTCCATCTTCTTCAAGATCAAAATATTTTAGTACTGCTTTCTTTTCCTTGGCAAGCTGTTGCCAAGGAATTAAATTCGAATGATGCTCCATATTGGAGATGACAATCTCATCACCTTCTTGTACGTTTTGTCTACCATACGCTGACGCAACTGTATTAAGTGATGTTGTTGTACCTCTTGTATAGATAATTTCTTTTGTTGAATTTGCATTAATAAACTTACGGATTTTTTCACGTGCGCCTTCATAAGAATCAGTCGCACGGTTACCAAGTGTATGTACACCACGGTGTACGTTTGAATTATCAAAGTCGTAATACTTTCTTATCACTTCTAATACTTGAATAGGCTTTTGAGATGTCGCAGCACTATCAAGGTAAACGAGCGGATGCCCGTTTACTTCTTGATTTAGAATCGGAAAATATTTTTTAATGTCATTCATTAGCGAACTTTCCCTTCGATCACCTTCGTCAATTGTTCTTTGACGCTTTCAATTGGAAGGTCCGTAACAACTGGCGCAAGGAAACCATGAATGATTAATCGTTCTGCTTCAGCTTTTGAAATACCACGGCTCATTAAATAATAGAGTTGTAGTGGGTCAACACGGCCAACAGACGCAGCGTGACCAGCCATTACATCATCTTCGTCAATAAGAAGAATTGGATTTGCATCCCCACGTGCTTTTTCAGATAACATTAAAACGCGTGATTCTTGCTGTGCATTTGACTTACTTGCTCCATGTTCAATTTTCCCTATACCATTGAAAATTGTTTGTGCAGCCTGAGTCATAACACCATGCGTTAAAATAAAGCCTTCCGAGTTTTTACCCCAGTGACGAATTTCAGTAGTGAAGTTTTGCTTTTGTTCACCACGGCCGACAACTACAGTTTTGGCATTTGCTGTAGATCCATCACCAACTAAATGAGTAATATTTTCAGAAACTGTATCTGAGTCATTCATAAGGCCTAACGCCCAGTCAATTTTAGCATCACGTTTTGCGTATCCACGACGGTTTGCATATGTTGTGAAACCATTTGCTAAAACATCAACTGTTCCGAATGTAATTTGTGCATTATCTAAAGCAATGACTTCTTCAATAATGTTGGCTTGACCATTCGATTGTGCAATAGTAGATATATAAGTTTCAACGTAAGTGACTGCTGAATTATTATCAGCCACTACTAAAACGTGATTGTATAATGATGCATTTTCATCGTCATTAACAAATACTACTTGTAATGGTTTTTCTAAAACTACATTTTTAGGTACGTATACAAAAACTCCACCATTAACTAAAGCTGCATGGTAAGCAGAAAGCTTATGTTCTTCTACTTTTACAGCTTCTGTCATGAAGTATTTTTTCACTAATTCACTATGTTCACGAATTGCTGTTTGAATATCTGTAAAAATAACACCTTGTGATTTAAGCTCTTCAGATACTTTTAAAAATGCAGGTGTATTATTACGTTGAACATATAAATTTTCTTGACCTTCAATGTCGATTACGGCTTTAACTTCTTCAGATAACTCATTTAAAGTAGAAAATGGTGTACTTTCCACAGTATGAACTGGGAACTCCAAAAAGTTCCAATTAGTTATGTTTGTTTTATCTGGTTTTGGCATTGGTAGTTCTTCTGCTTGTTTTAATGCATTTGAACGAAACTCAGTAAACCAAGCGGGTTCATTGTTAGCTTGTGAGAACGAACGCACTTCCTCAACTGACAATGCCAATTTTGTTTCAACTGTCATTTTGATTCGTCCTCCTCTATTATGCTTCTTCTGATGCTACTGCGTCTGTATCTTCAATTCCTAGTTCTTTTTTAATCCAATCATAACCTTCAGCTTCTAGACGCTCGGCTAATTCAGGACCACCTGATTTTACAACGCGTCCTTGCATCATTACGTGTACGTGATCTGGTGTGATGTAGTTTAGTAAACGTTGGTAGTGAGTAATTGCTAAACAGCCAAACCCTTCTCCGCGCATTTCATTAATACCTTTTGCAACTACTTTTAAAGCATCGATATCAAGACCAGAGTCGATTTCATCAAGAATAGCAAATGTCGGTTTAATCATCATTAATTGAAGGATTTCATTACGTTTCTTTTCCCCACCAGAGAAACCTTCATTTAAATAACGTTGAGCCATATCTTGGTCCATATTTAAGAAATCCATCGTTTTATCTAACTCACGGATGAATTTCATTAAAGAAATTTCATCGCCTTCTTCGCGGCGAGCATTGATAGCCGAACGAATAAAGTCAGCATTTGTTACACCAGAAATCTCAGAAGGATATTGCATAGCTAAGAACAGACCAGCTTTTGCTCTCTCGTCTACTTCCATCTCTAATACGTTTTCTCCATCTATTTCAATTGTTCCTTGAGTAACTTCATATTTTGGATGTCCCATAATAGCAGAAGCTAACGTTGATTTACCAGTACCATTAGGACCCATGATTGCGTGAATTTCATTTGTATTAATTGTTAGGTTTACACCTTTTAAAATTTCTTTGTCTTCAATTGATACATGAAGATCTTTAATTACTAGTGTAGACATTATTTTCCCTCCGTATTGTACATTGAATGGTAAAACCATTTCTAATTTATTATCATTCTAATCTTAACCGAAAACTATCTACCATGCAAAACATTTATTCAACAATCAAAATGAATCGACTAATACCAAGAAAATAAGGTAAATGATCATTGTTTTTTGTTTTTCAGAAAAAGTAATGCAGTTAAAAAGTGGAACTAATTATTTTCAATAAATGTTTTCTAATTGAGAATGCCTTTCACTCTATAATTTAGTAATACAAAAAATCTTTTTCTTCTCTTTTGCACAATATATATATTATACCCTAATTGTACGTTTAATTATCATGAACTGCTTACATACAGAACTACACATGAAAAAAGAGCTATTTTTGAGAAAAACCTGTCAAAAATAGCCCTTTCATTTTATTTTGCTACAACATCAGCTAATAAATAATCATGTACATTTGCGGCAACTCCGCGTCCTTCTTTAATTGCCCAGACGACTAAGCTCTGACCACGTCTAGCATCTCCAGCAGCATATACACCTGGTATATTTGTTTCAAAATTTCTAACCGTTGCTTTAATTCGATTATTTAATACCGTTACACCAAATTGTTCCGGTAGTGATTTTTCAACACCTTCAAAGCCGATTGCTACGAATACCGCTTGTGCTGGCCAAACTTTTTCTGTTCCAGGAATTTCTTTAAAGAAATGAAAACCATCCTCGCCTAAAATTTTCTCCATTTGAATTGTATGAAGTTCTTTCACATGACCATTTTTATCTGCAATGATTTTTTGTGTTTGAATGCAATACTCACGTGGATCTTCTCCCTGAACAGCACTCACTTCCTCATAAGCATAATCTAGCTTATAAACATTCGGATCTTGTGGCCAAGGTGTATCATCTGTTCTACTAGTTGGTAATTGTGGATGTTTCCCAAATTGATAAACCGATCTAGCTTTCTGACGAATTGCTGTCGCAACACAATCTGCACCCGTATCACCACCACCAATGACAATGACATCTTTTCCTTTTACATTCATGCTAAGCCCATCTTTAAAGTTAGAATCTAGTAAACTTTTCGTTACACTTGTTAAGTAATCCATAGCAAGATGAACGCCATTAGATTCACTTCCTTCAATACGAAGCTCACGTTGTTTTTGTGCTCCTGTACAAAGAATAACTGCATCATATTGTGCTTTTAAATCTTCTGCTTGAATATCTTTGCCAATTTCCGTATTTAAGACAAAATCGATTCCTTCTTGACGAAGAAGATTTATACGGCGTTCAATCACGTCTTTTTCAAGTTTCATATTCGGAATTCCATACATTAACAAACCACCTGGTCTATCTGCACGCTCATATACGGTAACGGTATGACCAAGTTGGTTCAACTGGTCAGCTGCTGCTAGCCCAGCTGGACCTGAACCAACTATAGCCACTTTTTTACCAGAACGTTTTGCAGGAATTCTTGGTGTAATCCAATTATTTTCAAACCCTTTATCAATAATAGAACGTTCAATTGATTTAATCGCTACCGCTGGGTCAGTTATTGCCAATGTACACGATGCTTCACAAGGTGCTGGACAGACACGTCCTGTAAATTCAGGAAAATTATTTGTCATATGAAGCCGTTGCAATGCTTCTTTCCATTGACCTTTATATACAAGATCATTCCATTCAGGTATCACATTTTGAATCGGACATCCAGCAGCAGTTCCACGAATCTCTATACCCATATGACAAAATGGTGTACCACAATCCATACAACGAGCACCCTGTGTTTGTAATGTTTCATCTGACAGTCTTGTTGCATATTCGTTCCAATTTTTAATACGATCAGCAGGAGACTGTTCTTTCAGTTTTTCTCTTTTAAATTCCATGAATCCAGTAGGTTTTCCCATGCTAGAACCCCCCCTTTATTTAGAAATAGCTAACTCTTTATCGCCAGTTGTTTCGACAAATGCTTGCATTGTTGCATGCTCCTCTGTCAGCCCATCAACTTTATGACGGTTTATTTTTTCAATCATCGCTTTATAATCAGTTGGCACTACTTTAATGAATTTCGGTACAATTTGATCCCATTTTGCTAATATATCAAGGGCAATAGTACTGTCTGTATGTTCTAAATGTTGGATAATCATTTTTCGAAGGAAGTTCATTTCTTCATTATCTTCAAGTCTTTCAAGTTGACTCATTTCCATATTACATTTTTCCTTAAAATCTACTTCGTCTGTTGGTAAGACATATGCTATTCCTCCACTCATACCCGCAGCGAAATTTTTCCCAACATCACCTAATATAACGACACGTCCTCCAGTCATATACTCACAACCATGGTCGCCAATCCCTTCAACAACAACATTTGCACCACTATTACGAACAGCAAAACGTTCACCTGCACGTCCATTTATATAAGCTGTACCGCTTGTTGCACCATATAGACATACATTACCTGCGATAACGTTAGTTTCTTGTTCACCTTTAATAGGAGCAATTGCAACTAGCTTACCGCCAGACAACCCTTTTCCGAAGTAGTCGTTAACATCACCGACGCATGAAAGTGTCATACCTTGCGGAGTGAAAGCACCAAAGCTTTGACCTGCATGGCCGTTGAACTTCAACGTTATCGTATCTTCTTGTAAGCCTTCCTCTCCGTACTTACTTGATATCTCACTTCCTATAATTGTTCCCACAACTCGATCTGTATTTTTTATGTCGTACTCTAACTCAATTTTCTCTTTATTCTTAATGCTCTGCTCTACTTTTGGAAGCAATTCACGTATGTCAAACGTTTCTTCAATTCTTAGATTTTGGTCTTTTTGTTTTGTGCGAGACCCTTGAACTTGATGTAGGAGACGAGAAAGATCTAATTGACCAGCTTTCCAATGTGACTTCGCACGATCACTTACTTTTAATACATCTGTGCGCCCTACCATTTCTTCAATTGTACGGAATCCAAGTTTCGCCATATACTCTCGCATTTCTTCCGCAACAAAACGCATATAGTTTACAACATGTTCAGGTTTACCCATAAACTTCTCACGCAGTTCAGGGTTTTGTGTTGCTACTCCTACTGGACATGTATCTAAATGACAAGCTCGCATCATAATACAACCTAATACGATTAATGGAGCTGTTGCAAAACCATACTCTTCAGCACCTAATAATGCTGCTAAGACAACATCTTTCCCTGTCATTAATTTACCGTCAGTTTCCAACGTAACACGGTCTCTCAATCCATTTAACATTAATGTCTGATGCGCTTCAGCTAAACCAAGTTCCCATGGTAGCCCTGTATGTTTAATCGAAGTTTTTGGTGATGCGCCAGTCCCTCCGTCGTAGCCTGAAATCACAATTACATCTGCCCCACCTTTTGCAACTCCAGCAGCGATTGTACCTACTCCCGCTTTAGCTACCAACTTAACCGAAATTCGAGCATAACGATTTGCGTTTTTTAAATCGTAAATTAACTCAGCTAAGTCTTCAATCGAATAAATGTCATGATGTGGCGGTGGCGATATTAACCCAACACCAGGTGTCGATCCACGTACTTCTGCTACCCAAGGATATACTTTGTTTCCTGGCAATTGACCACCTTCACCAGGTTTTGCTCCTTGAGCTACTTTTATTTGTAGCTCCTGAGCATTGACTAAATAATGAGATTTAACGCCGAATCTTCCAGATGCAATTTGTTTAATTGCACTGTTGCGATTATCCCCATTCTCGTCTACTTCATATCTAGTAGCGTTTTCTCCACCTTCACCTGAGTTAGAGCGACCTCCTAAACGATTCATTGCAATTGCCAAAGTTTCATGAGCTTCTTTCGAAATAGAACCAAATGACATGGCTCCAGTTTTAAAACGTTTAACAATCGATTCTACAGATTCAACTTCATCTAATGGGATTGGTTTTAGCTCTTTTTTGAATTCAAATAGATTTCTTAAGAAACCAATTCTTTCTTCGTTTGCCATCTCTGCATACATTCTATATAACCCAATATCATTTTTACGTGTTGCCCATTGTAGTGTGTGAATTGTTTTTGGATTGAACGCATGATGTTCGCCATTCGCTCGCCACTGAAAGTCACTTCCTGAATCTAGCTCGTCTGTCATATCGAAAGCGAATGCATGGCGACGTTTTGCTTCTTCACCGATTGTTTCAATATCAATACCATCAATTTGAGATGCAGTACCTGTGAAATATCGATCAATCACCTCTTTACCGATACCTACAGCTTCAAATATTTGTGCACCACGATAGGATTGAACGGTTGAGATCCCCATTTTTGACATTACCTTTACTACACCTTCAGAAATACCTTTACGGTAATTTTCCACCGCTTTTTGGTAATCCAATTTCAGATGGTCATTGTCTATCAATTCAGCAATGGTTGCGTAAGCTAAATATGGGTTAATAGCATCCACACCAAATCCTATTAAACTTGCAAAGTGATGAACTTCACGTACCTCGCCACTATGCGCTAGTATACTGACAAGTGTCCGTTTCCCGGTACGTACAAGATATTGATGTAGGGCACTTGATGCAAGCAATATTGGAACTGTTGGTGTTTTTAAATCTTCTAGCTCATCTGATAAAACAATTAATGTACTACCTTGCTTAATAGCAACTTCCGCTTCTTCAAATATTCTATCTAACTCTTGTTCTAATGATTTCGAAAATTGAAGTGAAATCGTTGTGCTTTGGAAATGTTCATTGTTTAATTGAATGATTTCTTCAAATTCGCTATTTGTTAAAATAGGTGTTTCTAAAAATATGCGTCTAGCATTTTCAGGTGTTGGGTGAAGCAAATTCCCTTCAGCACCTAATAGTGTCATCGTTGAAGTTACAATATGTTCACGGATTGAATCAATCGGAGGGTTTGTAACTTGAGCAAATAGCTGTTTAAAATAGTTAAATAGGGATTGTGGGCGATCTGATAAAACGGCTAAAGGAGTGTCATTTCCCATTGACCCAATAGGATCTTTTCCACTAGAAGCAATCGGATTTATATATTTTTGAACATCTTCAAAAGTGTAACCGAATACTTTTTGACGAAGTGTCAGCTGATCAATTACTTTCTCTTCTTCTTTTGTTACTTGGATAGATACTTTATTTTCTTCTAACCAATCTGCATAAGGGAGTACATTAGCCATTTGGCTTTTCAGTTCATCATCAGAGATAATTTTCCCTTGTTCTAAATCTACTAAAAGCATGCGTCCTGGACTTAATCGTTCCTTATATAAAACGTTTTCTTCTTCAATGTCCACTACTCCAACTTCCGATGAAAAGACAATCATATCGTCTTTTGTTACATAATAACGTGCAGGACGTAAGCCATTACGATCTAAGATAGAACCAATTTGTTTTCCATCTGTAAAACAAACGGCTGTCGGTCCATCCCAAGGCTCCATTAAATTCGCATGATATTCATAGAATGCTTTTTTCTCCTTAGAAATGTACGGGTTTTCAGTCCATGGCTCTGGAATAAGCATCATCGCAGTATGGGCTGGAGTACGGCCTGCTAATACAAAAAATTCAAACGCATTATCCAGCATTGACGAGTCAGAACCCGAATGGTCAATGATTGGTAACACTTTTTGTAAGTCTTCTCCAAACGCCTCTGATACGAAACGCTGTTCTCTAGCAGTCATCCAGTTAATGTTTCCACGTAATGTATTAATTTCACCATTATGAACGATATAACGATTCGGATGAGCCCGTTCCCAACTAGGAAAAGTATTTGTTGAATATCTTGAATGGACAATGGCAAAGGCAGAGACAAAGCTCTCATCCTGTAAATCGATATAAAACTCACTAACTTCTTCAGGTGTTAATAACCCTTTGAACACAATCGTTTGACTGGACATACTAGGGCAGTAAAATTGTTTATTGTTCTCTTTTGTCCAAAGCTCTGCTTGCTTACGAATTAAATACAATTTACGTTCAAATGCTAATGAATCATTTACGTGCTGCGCTTTAATAAATACTTGACGAACTACTGGTGCAGTTGCTTTTGCCGTTTCACTTAGAATGTGCTTATTCGTCGGAACAGTTCTCCAACCTATTAAACCTTGCCCCTCTTGTTCGATTAACTGATTTATTTTATTTTCAATTAATTGTCTTTCTTCTTCATTATCATTAAAGAATAATTGTCCAACACCGTATTCACCTTTGTTTGGTAATTGAAGTTCCGTACAATTCAATCTAAAAAATGCATCTGGAATTTGAACCATAAGTCCTGCTCCATCACCTGTACGACCGTCGCTGCCACGACCGGCACGGTGATCTAATCGACATAACATTTCTAAACCATTTTTCACAATTTTATGTGAAGGCAACCCTTTAATGTTTGCGTAAAATCCAATCCCACAAGCATCATGCTCAAAACTAGGAGAGTAAAGGCCTTGCGCGTTCGGTAGTTGATGAAAAGTCATATAAATCCCCCAAATCTTCAGAATTATCTTATTTACATTGTAATTTTTTTAAATTAATATTAACAATATATTGTTTGTATGTTATTAATCTGTTTATTAGATGGATGGGGTGAAAAGATTGGAATTACGGCAGTTAAGATACTTTGTTGAGGTTGCTGAACGCGAACATATTTCCGAAGCAGCAGAACATCTCCATGTAGCTCAATCGGCAGTGAGTCGACAAATAGCAAACCTTGAGTCAGAGCTCGGTACACCACTTTTTGAACGTATTGGTCGGAATGTAAAGCTGACACCAATCGGTAAAATTTTTTTAGATCATACTGTTACCGCATTGAAGGCAATTGATTACGCAGTCAAACAAGTGGAAGAATATCTAGACCCTGCAAAAGGAACCATTAAGATTGGATTCCCTACTAGCTTAGCAAGTTATGTATTACCAACAGTTATCTCAGCCTTTAAAAGAGAATATCCTGATGTTTCATTCCATTTGCGTCAAGGGTCTTATCGTTACTTAATAGATGCAGTAAAAAATCGAGAGTTAAATCTTGCCTTTTTGGGTCCTGTACCACCAAAAGATGAAGTGCTAAATACAATGATTCTGTTTAGCGAAAATATCCATGCACTATTACCTGCAAATCATCCTCTAGCTAAAAATGATAAATTAAATTTAGTTGATTTGAAAAAGGAGAAGTTTGTCTTATTCCCAGAAGGATATATTTTAAATAAAGTAGCTGTCGATGCATGCAAAGCTGCTGGTTTTGTTCCTAACGTTACGTCAGAAGGTGAGGATATGGATGCCTTAAAAGGACTTGTAGCTGCAGGAATTGGAATAACGTTACTGCCGGATAGTTCACTAAACGATTCGACACCTCGTTTTACTATTCGAGTACCAATCGAAAGTCCAAATATATCTCGTACTGTAGGAATTATCTATCCTACTAATCGTGATATGGCGCCTTCAGAACAAGTTTTTTTAAATTTCATTAGCTCATTCTTCTCCCGCTTAACTCAATTCCTATAAATAAAAAAGAACTCATGGTAATCACATACCGTGAGTTCTTTTTGCCTAGTAGTAATATATTATTCAGAAACAGGAACTACTGCGCCGCCCCATTCTTCAAGAATGAAATTTTGAATTTCTTCAGAACGCAATACTTCAACTAATTTTTGAATTGCTGGATTATCTTGATCTTCTGAACGAACTGCAATTACGTTTACATATGGAGATTCAGAACCTTCAATTGCAATTGAATCTTCAACTGGGTTAATTCCAGCATCGATTGCGAAGTTAGAGTTAATAACTACTGCATCTCCTTCGCCTTCTTCATAGTAAGTAACTAACATTTCTGGAGCAGAGCTATCATCGATTACTAAATTTTTAGGATTTTCAACGATATCGTCTTTTGTAGCTGCTGTTTTATCAATTCCATCAGCTAATTTAATTAGACCTTGTGCTTCTAAAAGTGTCAGAATACGACCTTGGTCAGTTACAGAGTTTGAGATAATAATTGTTGCACCATCTGGAAGCTCATCTAATGATGCATATTTTTGAGAATAAATACCGATTGGTTCGATATGGATACCACCTGCATTCACAAAATCATAACCTTTTTCAGCTATTTCATTTTCTAAATAAGGAATGTGTTGGAAGTAGTTTGCATCTAAGTCACCAGAATCTAAGTCTTGGTTTGGCATAACATAGTCTTGATAAGGCTCAACTACTAACTCAATACCTTCTTCAGCTAAGATTGGTTGAGCTTTTTCTAAAATGATATCGTGTAACCCGTTAGAAGCACCTACAGTTAAAGTTACAGGTTCAGTTGATTCTGCTGGTTCTGTAGTTTCAGTTGGTTGTGTTTCACCAGCTGGTTCGTTTGCAGTTGGTTCTGCAGCTTCTTGATTGCTACCACATGCAGCTAAAACTAACATTACTGCTGATAATAATAAAAATGATAGAATTTTCTTCATTATATTTTCTCCTTTTTGATATTATTTTTATATGTGAATGGTCTTTTAACCATTTCCACCAAAAGTTGTTAACGCTTGTCTGTTCTTGCTGTAAAGAAGTCTCCAATAAATTGAATGACGAAAACAATGATTAAAATAATAATAGTGGCCATTTGCGTTACATCGTCTCTGCTGCGTTGGAATCCGTCGATGAATGCTAAGTTACCCAAGCCACCCGCTCCAATTACCCCTGCCATCGCTGTATACCCAACAAGGGCTACTGCTGTAACAGTAATACCCGATAATAATGCCGGCAGTGATTCTGGGATTAACACCTTCCAAATAATTGTAGATGTTTTTGCCCCCATTGAACGTGCTGCTTCAATAACACCCTTATCAATTTCTCTAAGAGCGATCAAAACCATGCGCGCATAAAATGGTGCTGCCCCAATAATGAGTGCAGGTAATGCTGCATTTGTACCACGCATAGTACCCATTAAGAACTTCGTAAATGGAATTAACAAAATAATCAATACGATAAACGGAATCGATCTGAAAATATTGACCAATGAGCCCGTAATAAAGTTCACTAACTTATTTGCCCAAAGCTGATGTGGGCTTGTTAAAAATAGCAAAATACCAATAAGTAACCCTAATATAAATGTTACGACCGTTGAGATACCTGTCATATAGATTGTTTCATATGTTGCTTGCCACATATCTTCCCAGTCTACATTTGGAAATAATTGATTAATCATTTTCAATCACCTCCGTTTGTATTTCAAGTGTATCTAAATGATTCAATGCTTTTGCAACACTTGATGATTCACCATCAATTTGAACAATTAATGTGCCGTGTGGGCCACTTGCTGTCTGTGATATATTCCCGTGTACGATATTTACATTTACGTTATATTCTTTAATTAAATGTGCAATAATCGGTTGCTCTGTTTTTGTCCCAACAAATGAAAGTTTTACAATTTTACCCGTAGGATAGTTCTTTAACATTTGCTCTATCGAATCTTTAGATTCCTTCGATCCTGATACTTGCAGTACAAAATTTTTCGTAATAGCAGCTTGTGGATTTTGGAATACTTGAAGAACGTCACCTTTCTCAACGACTTGTCCCGCTTCCATCACTGCAACACGATTACAAATCTTCCGAATAACATGCATTTCGTGAGTTATTAATACAATTGTTAAACCAAGGCGTTTATTTATATCAAGCAATAAATCTAGTATTTGATCAGTCGTTTCTGGATCTAAAGCACTTGTTGCTTCATCACATAACAATACTTCCGGATTGTTTGCTAGAGCTCTAGCGATACCTACGCGTTGCTTCTGTCCACCAGAGAGTTGTGATGGATAAGACTTTTCACGCCCTTTTAATCCTACTAATTCAATAAGTTCCTTTACTCTTTGTTTACGTTCTTCTTTAGGAACTTTTGCAATTTCTAATGGAAATGCAATATTCTCTTCTACTGTTCTTGACCAAAGAAGATTGAAGTGTTGGAAGATCATACTAATCTTTTGACGAGCTGATCGAAGTTGATTACCGGAAATTGATGAAACCTCTTGGCCATTTACGAGTACTGAGCCACTTGTTGGCTTTTCTAAGCCATTTAACAAACGAATTAATGTACTTTTTCCAGCACCGCTGTACCCAATAACACCAAAAATTTCACCTTTGTCAATTGACAGGTTAACATCTTTAACGGCTGTTATTTCACCGTTTTTCGTTTTATATAGTTTTGATATATTTTTTAATTCAATCATTTTAGGAACTCCTTTGCCCAAATACACTTACGTATTGTGGTCGCTATATAAATTCTGTAACCATAAAATGAAACTATAATAATTCTTATCTGTTTACTAGATTTTAGAAAAAAAGCAATAATATGTCAATTTTATTTTCAATTATGTGCAATATAAAAAACCTTCTACTAGGATAAGTAGAAGGTTAAAAATTCATATTCGTTACAAATACGTTGCCTTCCTCTTATCTTCCAAAGTATCCACTTCGCGTGACTTGGCACCTTATCACTACTGTGATGGTTGCCGGGCTTCATAGGGCACTTCCCTCCACCGCTCTTTATAAGAGAGATTATTAAGTTTAGTAAGTTACGAATGTTACTTTATCATGGGATCTACATTTCGTCAACTCATTTTTTTAACTTTTCATAAATATGCTGAACAGATTGAAATGCATATATTTTTTCATCTACTTGACCATTATGACTAATCAGTAAGCATGGCACACTTTCGATTTTGTAATCAAAAGCGAGTTCTTCTATAAAGTTAATATTTGCTTTGCCAATAGGAACATCTGTGATGATATTTTCAACTACTTCTAACATTTTGGAAGCAACTGCACAAGTTCCGCACATCGGCGTATATAAATAAAAAGCCGTTAAGTCATGCTCTTTTACGGTAGTCTCCCATTGTTCACGATTCCATTCTTCCATGTCACTCATCCTATATCATAAATTTATTCTATTTCTCCATCATAACAAAAAATCGAAAAGGTGACGAAAATTCGCTATATACGAATTTTGCGCCACCTTCTTAAATCTATAACTAAATCTCGGTTATTTGTCCAAGGAAATTATCTCTTTCATTATACTAAGTACTGTTTATGAACTGAAAATCTTGCCTCTCTTAAACGTTGAGCTAGTACTTTACTCGGTGCATTGGCGACCTCAATATATGTTCGTGGAATTAATAAATGTACGGCTTCAGAGTAAATTCTTTTTGTAAGACTTCTCAGCTTTTCCCCAGCTTTGTCCGCATCAAAGAATGTATATAATTTACATTCCTCAAAAGGCTCAATCAGTTCAATTAATGCATCTTCACTAATTGTTCCATTTGTGCAGACTATTTGTACTTCCTCCGCAAAAATTGGGGCCAACTTTAACATATCCGATCGACCTTCAACAATAATACACTTCTCAACAGTCATTTTGCTCACCTCACGAATTGTCAGTACAAATGAAAAGTAAAATGAATTGGTGATGAGTTTTGAAAGAGTAGTATTATATCTTATTTTATTTTGAAAAAAAACGCCAGGTCTTTTAACTGGCGTTTCTTACATTTTATTACACAATCATTTCGTCATATTGTTCTGGAGTAAGTAATTTATTTACTTCTTCTAAATCTTTCGGTTCAACGATAACCATCCAAGCTTTTTCATATGGTGACTCATTCACTAATTCAGGGCTATCTTCTAGTTCTGAGTTAACCTCAATGACTTTACCTGAAATTGGAGCATAAAGTTCTGATACAGTTTTCACAGATTCTACACTACCAAAGGGTTCGTTTAGTTGAATTTCATCGCCAACTTGCGGTAATTCAACAAAAACAATATCTCCTAGTTCAGATTGTGCAAAATGTGTAATTCCGATACGCACTTTACCATCTTCCAGTTTAACCCACTCATGTTCTTCAGAGTATCGCAAATCTTTTGGTGTGCCGCTCATATAACCCCTCCAACGATATGTAGTACTTTCAACTTCAGTTTGCCATATTTACCCTTTGAAAACAAGGTAATATAGCTATTATTATTTCCAAGTATTCTCAAACTCTAATTCTTTAAATCCTAATGTAATTTTATGACCATCTGTAACAATTGGACGCTTAATAAGCATGCCATCGGAAACTAATAATTCCAATTGTTCTTCATCACTCATTGTGTTTAATTTGTCCTTTAATCCAAGGCTTTTATACTTTAAACCCGATGTATTAAAGAATTTCTTAAGTGGTAGTTCGCTTTTTTCCCATATTGCTTTTAATTGATCTTTCGTTGGTGTTTCTTCCACAATATGAAATGCTTCGTAATTTATACCATTTTCTTCTAACCATTTTTGGGCTTTTTTACAAGTTGTACATTTTGGGTAATGATAAAATTGTACTGCCATATGTATGTCCTCCTAAATTACGTGATAATTTAATATGATTAAGTATAGCAAATGAATAGTTCATATTCTAAGAAATATGTGTTGATATTCTTTCATTGATTTGTATTTTTTAGATTAATGAATCTATGTGAGTTATAGTGGGGATTTTTTCTAAATAGATCAAGAGGACAAATTAGAAGATTTCATGTAGAGAATAAAGGAGATTTTATTTGAGAATCTAAAGACAGCTAAATAAATTCGTTACAATCTAACTTTATCTTGAAATGGGTTTTGAGCCATACTATCAATGTCTTTTCGATTTTATTTTATCTCAAATTGGTCACTGAGACCCATGATCAGTGACCATTCATTTTCAAATTATAACTAAAAGGTAACCGAGAGGCACTAGCCGTTAACATTAACGAACAGCTGCCTCTCTTAATAGCTTTATAAAAGTTACCTAATCGACCCTGCCATACAGAAATTTATACGACATATTTTTCAGCTTCTATTAACTTCACTGAAGCTTCACGTTTTTTCTGAATTAAATTATATGGATTGAATCTCGTTAGTTTTCGTAATGCAGATAGCATGATTCGTCCGTTGTCGCCTTCTGCTGATGCTAAAATGGTTTCTTTTGCTTCTTTTTCAATTTCAGCAAATGCTTCTTGACAGAAAATTTCAGTATAAAGTAATTTCTGTTTTGATTTTTCAATACCGTCTCGTTCAATCGCTTTTGCAGTACGGAGAACAGTTGATTCCATTGCATATAGCTGATTTGCGATGTTGGCGATATTCACTAAAAGTTCTTGCTCTTGTTCAAGTTTAGTACCAAATGCTTGTGCTGCAATACCCGCTACTAAAACCCCAATCTTTTTAGCATTTTTCACAAGATACTTTTCTTGAGCTAATGGTTCACTGCCAATTTCTTCTGGCATCATCATTAATAGCTCTTGTTGTAAATCTTGTGCAACTTTCAGTAAAGGCAATTCACCTTTTAACGCTTTTTTCATAAATGTGCCTGGAACAATTAGGCGGTTAATTTCATTTGTACCTTCAAAAATACGGTTAATGCGCGAATCACGATAAATTCTTTCAACTTCGTATTCTGACATGAATCCATAACCACCATGCAATTGAACTGCCTCGTCTGCAATATAATCTAACGTTTCAGAACCAAATACTTTAGCAATCGAACATTCAATTGCATATTCTGCAACTGCTGCTGCAATTGCTTTAGGATCTTTTTGTTCTTCTGGTGATAATTGACTCATAACATCATCATAGTACCCAACTGTTCGATAATTTAAAGACTCTGAAGCATATAGAGTCGCAGCCATCGTTGCTAATTTTTCTTTTGTTAAATTGAAGCTAGATATTTTTGTTTTGAATTGTTGACGCTCGTTTGTATATTGAACGGCTAGATCAAAAGCTCGTTTTGAACCACCAACAGTTCCGACACCTAACTTATAACGACCAATATTTAATATATTAAAGGCAATTATATGACCTCTACCGACTTCACCTAATAAATTCTCAACTGGTACTTCTACATCTTGTAAGATTAACGTGCGAGTAGAGGATGATTTAATTCCCATTTTCTTTTCCTCAGCACCTACAGAAACTCCAGGAAATGCCCTTTCTACAATGAATGCTGTAAATTTGTCACCGTCTACTTTCGCATATACAACGAATACGTCAGCAAAGCCTGCATTTGTAATCCATTGTTTTTCACCGTTTAAAATGTAGTGAGTACCCGCTTCATTTAATTTTGCTACTGTTTTTGCACCTAACGCATCAGAACCTGATCCTGGCTCTGTTAATGCATAAGCGGCAATCATTTCACCACTTGCAAGTTTCGGTAAGTATTTCTTCTTTTGTTCTTCATTACCGAATAATACGATTGGAAGTGACCCAATTCCAACGTGGGCACCATGAGTTAATGAAAAGCCACCTGCAACAGACATTTTTTCCCCAATTAATGCTGAAGAAATTTTATCTAATCCTAAACCGTCATATTCTTCCGGTACATCAGCCGCTAACAATCCTAATTCTCCCGCTTTTTTCATGAGTTCTAAGGAATGTTCAAATTCATGGTTTTCTAACTTTTCGACAATAGGTAATACTTCATTTGCAACAAACTCCTCAGTTGTCTTCGCAATCATTTTTTGCTCATCTGTAAAATCTTCTGGTGTCATGACACGAGTTACATCTACATCTTCGATTAAAAAGCTTCCACCTTTAATAATGTTTGTTGTTTGAACCATATTATTTCCTCCCCTATTTTGCTGTATTAGAATCATATTAATAGATCACTTCAAATACTCCAGCAGCCCCCATACCGCCACCAATACACATTGTTACAACCCCATATTTTTTCCCTTGTCTTTTTAACTCATGAATAATCTTTAAAGTTAACATGGTACCTGTTGCACCTAGTGGATGACCTAAAGCAATAGCGCCTCCGTTTACGTTTACTTTAATCATATCAATACCAAGATGGCGAATGACTTGAATGGATTGTGAAGCAAATGCTTCATTTAATTCCCAAAGGTCAATTTCATCTTGAGTAAGTCCGGCAATGTTTAATGCTTTTGGCACCGCTTCAATAGGCCCTATTCCCATTACTTCTGGTGGAACGCCACCTACAGCAAAACCTAGAAACTTTGCCATTGGTTTTAAGCCCTGTGCTTCTGCTTCTTCCCTATCCATTACTAAAACGGCTGCAGCACCATCAGAAGTTTGCGATGAATTACCTGCCGTAACAGAACCTTTAGCATGAAACGCAGGACGCAACTTTGCTAATCCTTCCAACGAAGTATCCGGTCGCACCCCTTCATCTGTATCAAACGTATAAACGTTCTTTTGGAGCTTATGGTTTTCATCTACAAAATGTTCGATTACTTCTACCGGTACAATTTCTTCTTTAAACTTCCCTTCTTTTATTGCCTTGATCGCTAGTTCGTGTGAGCGAAGTGCAAAGGCATCTTGATCTTCTCGACTAACACCATATCGATTGGCTACTTCTTCAGCTGTATGCCCCATACTCATGTAATACTGAGGAGCTTCTTCTGCTAATTTAGGGTTCAATCGTACAGCATTTCCTGGCATAGGGATCATACTCATCGATTCGACTCCTCCAGCAATAATTGCTTTTGAGTGTCCAAGCATAATACGTTCGGATGCATAGGCTATCGATTGTAACCCTGAAGAACAGTATCGGTTGATGGTGACAGCAGGTGTTGTATCAGGTAGACCAGCTAATGCGCCAATATTTCTTGCAACATTTAACCCTTGTTCAGCTTCTGGTAGAGCACAACCGATAATTAAATCATCTATCTGCCCCTCAAAATTTGCTCTATTTAACGTTTCTCTTACAACAAGCGCTCCTAAATCGTCCGGACGCATGTTGGCAAGTGTTCCTTTTTTCGCTTTCCCGATCGGCGTCCTCGCACCAGCTATTATAACGGCTTCACGCATATTGTTCTTTCCCCCTTTAAGAATTGCACCTTTACTAAATTCTTTTAGTAGAATAGTAGAAAATATTAGTTACGTAGTGGCTTACCTTTTATGAGCATATGTTGCATCCTTGCTTGAGATTTCGGATCTGCAACGAGTTGTAAAAATGCTTCACGTTCTAAATTTAGTAAGTAATCTTCTGATACTTCAGTTCCGTATGGGACTAAACCACCTGCTATCACATAAGCGAGCTTTTTCGCAATCTTTAGATCATGTTCACTAATGTATCCAGATTGGTACATTCCCTGAGCTCCTAGTAAAAGCGTTGCATATCCCGGTGCCCCAACTACTTTTACTTTCTTTGGAACTGGAGGTGTGTAGCCCGCTTCATAGATTGCTATTGCTGCTTGTTTTGCATCGTATAATAAATGATCATGGTTAACCGAAATGCCATCTGCAAAATTTAAGAAGTTATTTTCTCGCGCTTCTTCACCAGAAGTTGAGACCTTTGCAAGGGCAATTGTTTCAAATACCTTATTAGCAATTGCTTGATAATCTATGTCCACTCCATTTGGCAATCCTTTTAAGAACTTTTCATAAAGCGCTAAGTTTCCACCACCACCAGGAATCAAACCGACACCAACTTCGACTAACCCCATGTATGTTTCACTTGACGCTTGAATGTGAGTAGCTGGTAAACATACTTCTGAACCACCACCAAGGGTCATACCGAACGGTGCTGCAACAACTGGTTTTGTACAATATTTAATACGCCGCATTGCTTTTTGGAAGGAACGGATAACAAAGTCTAGTTCAAAAATGTTATCATCTTGAGCTTCCATTAAAATCATGCCCAGATTCGCACCAACGCAGAAGTTTTTACCTTGGTTACCGATCACAAGCCCCTTGTAGTTCGCTTCTACTTCATCAATAGCGAAGTTGATCATTTGAACTATATCAAGACCAATTGCATTTGATTTTGAATGGAATTCAAGTAGCGCGATGCCATCTCCTAAATCGATTAAACTAGCACCTGAATTTGATTTGATAACTCCGTGCTTTTTCTTATAGCGTTTTAAATCTATTACTTTCTCATTCACAGGGATTTTTTCATATTGTGAGCCATTATAAAATGCTAGATCTCCATCAATTTCTGTGTAGAATGATTCATAGCCTTTTGCTAGTAATTCTTTTACAAAGGAAGGTATTTCGCGGCCTTCTTGCTCCATTCTTTCAACAGATTGCTTTACTCCGATGGCATCCCACATTTCAAATGGTCCTTGTGTCCAGCCGAAGCCCCATTTTAATGCGTTGTCTATTTCAACAATATTGTCTGCGATGACACCTGTTAGTTCTGCAGAATAAATTAAAGTTGGAGCAAAGATATTCCACAGTAATTCACCTGTACGGTCTTTAGCATATACAAGCGTTTTCACCTTATTTGGTAAGCCTTTTACTTGCTTCGCCATTTCAATTGATGGCGTTTGCAGTTTTTTCACTGGAACATATTCTAGTGTATTAATATCCATTTCATAGATTTCTTTCCCTTGTTTTACAAAGAAACCTTGCCCTGATTTTGCACCAAGCCATCCGTTTCCGACCATCTTCTTCATTACTTCAGGGACATCGAATACTTTTTGTTCTTCTCCTGTCGTTTGATCGTAAACTGTTTTCGCAACATGTAAGAATGTATCTAACCCAACAACATCGAGTGTTCTGAAAGTTGCTGATTTTGGACGTCCGATTAATGGACCAGTTACTGAATCTACTTCACCAACTGTATATCCACGCTCCATCATTTCACGTAATGTAACTAATAAACCATATGTCCCGATGCGGTTAGCTACAAAATTCGGTGTATCTTTTCCTACAACTACCCCTTTTCCTAATGCATCTTCCGCAAATGCTTTCATAAACTTGACGACAGAAGGATCCGTATACTCTGTTGGGATAATTTCAAGTAGTTTTAAATATCTAGGTGGGTTAAAGAAATGTGTCCCTAAGAAATGTTTTTGGAAATCTTCTGAACGACCTTCAGCCATTGCATTGACACTAATACCAGAAGTATTTGAACTGATAATTGTACCTTCTTTTCGAACTTCATCAATGCGTTCAAATAAGTTCTTTTTCACTTCTAGATTTTCTACAACAACTTCAATAATCCAATCTACATCATTTAATTTTTCTAAGTCATCTTCTAGGTTACCAACTGTAAGTAAGTCGAGGCTTTTCTTGGATGTTAGCGGAGCTGGTTTTTGTTTTTGTAACTTTTGAATAGCTGATTGGGCAAACCGATTACGGAATGCAGGACTATCTGTTGTTAACCCCTTCGCTTCCTCTTCTTTTGTTAATTCATTTGGAACGATGTCTAAAATAATTGTTGGAATTCCGATATTTGCTAAATGGGCTGCTATACCAGAACCCATCACCCCAGAGCCAAGCACGGCCGCTTTTTGAATTTTGTAAGTCACGAGCACATCCCCTTTCGTCACCTTTTGAATGAATACTCATTCATTTATTGAGTAAAAAAATAAAAGTTGTTAAAAATACACCTTTTCTCTCTTTAGTGTATGGTATTTCGTTATTTTTATCAATATCTTTCTTTCGAATTTTCAAAAAATTAAATAGATAACAAGATTACTTAAGAGATGTGTTAAGCAAATTTCTTTTCGCTCCTTCGGAAAATGTGTACACTACCAATAAGGAGCGTGAAGAAAATGAAAGATATCACTTCAGTAGAACAATTTAATGAACTAATTAATTCTGAACAGCCTGTTATCGTTAAATTTTATGCTGGTTGGTGCCCAGACTGCACTCGTATGAATATGTTTATTGACCCTATTATTGAAGAATATAGTCAATATGTTTGGTATCAAATTAACCGTGATGAATTCCCTGAACTAGCTGAAAAATATCAAGTAATGGGTATCCCGAGTTTATTAATCTACAAAAATGGTGAAAAACTAGCTCACTTACACAGTGCCAATGCTAAATCACCAGAACAAGTAATCGAGTTTTTACAAGCCCAATAACAAATTTTTAGAAGTTACTTATGCAAAGGTAGCTTCTTTTTTTATAGATTTTTCGACTCGAATATTTGCCTAAATCAGACTATTTTGAATTGTATAATTAGCGGAAATTATTTACAATAGTATCAGACAGCTAATATGGACAGATACAAAAAAATCAAAATTAAAATGAGGTGATAAGAAATGG
Organism: Lysinibacillus timonensis; assembly: GCF_900291985.1. Taxonomy (NCBI): domain Bacteria; kingdom Bacillati; phylum Bacillota; class Bacilli; order Caryophanales; family Bacillaceae; genus Lysinibacillus; species Lysinibacillus timonensis. The sequence continues at coordinate 1,311,176 of NZ_LT985980.1, forward strand.
AAACATCTAATAAAATTATAGTCAAAACAACAGTGCAAGTCCCTGTAGAAAAGGTATGGGAGTATTGGACAGAGCCAGCTCATATAACAAAATGGAACAATGCCTCGGATGACTGGCATACTCCATACGCAGAAAATGATTTAAAAGTTGGCGGTAAATTCCTATCCAGGATGGAAGCTAAAGATGGCAGTTTTGGATTTGATTTTGGTGGCGTGTATGATGAAGTAAAAAAACATGAGATTATTGCTTATACAATGGATGATGGAAGAAAAGTGACTATTACGTTTAAAGGACAACAAAACGAGACCGAGATTATTGAAACGTTTGATGCTGAGAGTGATAATCCAGTTGAAATTCAACAACAAGGTTGGCAAGCGATTCTTGATCATTTCAAAAAATACGCTGAGCAAATAACTATCTAATCAATCCACTAGCACCGCGATACCATCAATCAAAATCTATGTGAAACTATCTTTCAAACTGGAAGGGGTAACTAGTTTATGCCATATGTCAATATAAAAATTACAAATGAAAATGTAACACCTGAGAAAAAAGCACAACTAATCGCTGGTGCTACACAATTACTTGTCGATGTATTAGGAAAAAACCCTGCAACAACGGTCGTAGTCATTGATGAAGTTGATACTGATAATTGGGGAGTTGCAGGGGAAACGATTACGGAAAGAAGAAAAGCAGGAAAATAAATTTAGTAGATTATTAAAGATTTTCTTATATTTTCATCTCACGTAACATATAACCAATGACAGCTATTGTTAAGGGGTTATGAGAAGTTTCCGGTAAATTCAGTAACTGACTAAGTCAGTTACTTTTTTTCTGTTTTTATTTCGTTTGGTCATTGAGATGGGCTCTCTGTTGCCTTTCACCGCAAATTTTAATCCGATTGGGCACTGACGAGCAGTCTCTGTTACCTTTCATCGAAGATTCATCTCCAGTTCGGCACTGACGAGCTATCTCTGTTACCTTTCACCGAAGATTCATCTCCAGTTCGGCACTGACGAGCTGTCTCTGTTACCTTTCATCGGCACACTCTATTACTTCGGTTACCGTTACCTGCTTGGTTACCTTTACCTACTAGGTTCGGATAGTCACTCCCTCCTCCTTTATTTTTAGGAATTGTTTAAAATTGTGAGTAACCCCTCCAATTTCGCTATCTCATACGTTGGCGTAATACCCGTTTGATTTTCTTTTAAATGGGGGTTAAACCAGCACGTATCAATTCCTGCCTGTTTCCCACCTCTGATATCAGATGTTAATGAATCACCGATTATTAAAGTTTTGTCTAGGTTAACATTTCCCAAATGCTGAAATACATAGTCAAAAAACTCCTTTTTCGGTTTCTGATAGCCAACTTCTTCTGAAACAAATACATGGCGAAAATATGGTGCAAGGCGAGAATCCTTTAGTCGTCTCTCTTGTGTAGTCACAACACCATTCGTAACGATATATAAGTTATATTTTTGATAAATAGTTTGAATTAATTCCAATGCGCCATCAATTAACTGATGTCCTTCATCTAAAAAACTTCGATATTTTCTTTCGTATTCTATACCATCTACCTTTTTTCCATAATGCTCAAAAAAGATAGCAAATCGCGTGTTCACTAATTCCTCGCGCCCAATTTTCCCTTCTTCGTGTGCACGCCAAAGCCCTGCATTGAACATTTTATAAGTTTCTTTCATGTCTTCTGTTAACGGAATTTGTAACTCAATAAATAATTTTTCTAATGCTTGATTTTCTGCCTGACCGAAATCGAGCAATGTATCATCAAGGTCGAATAGTAATGTTTGGTATTCTTTCAACGAAACTTCCTCCGAGTCAAAGTTGTGTTATAATCGATTTTCTACATTTTATCATTAATAAATATTAAAGGTGATGAATAATGAAGGTACAATTAGACGTAACGGGTTTATCCCAGTATGACGAGACTATACAAGAAATTTATCAATCATCTGCATGCGGACCAACAACAATCTATGTAATCTTAAATCACCTTAAACTTCATTCTACCTACAGTGTTAATGAATTATATAAAAGACTTGGTGGGACAAAGATTGGCTTATTTAAATGGCGACTCATAAAAAACTTACGTAAGTTATTAGGTCCAAAATGGAATGTGTCAGGCTGCACTTTACAAGAGGCGCTAAAGCAACTAGATCTAGGCAAACCGGTTGCAATGAAATTTGATCGATACTTTACTTTTCAGCGGAAGTCAAAATCCACTTTTAAATATCATTGGGTTCCATTAATCGGCTATGAAATAAAAGATGAAGAATTATATTTAATCGTCCATGATAATGGTTGGAAAAATCGGGATAGTCAAATTCGAAAAATTCGTTATGCAAATAATCAAAGAGTGTTGTCGTATGTAAAAATAGATCATGCTAGCCCTTTAAAACTTTAAAACAATATATTAGATATACAAAATGAATTTTATTGTTGTGATGTCCTAATGAAGCTTTTTATGGGACATTACCTTTTGCTTTTATTAGTGTTTTGTCTCGTTGGAGCGTTCTACGAGACACTTCCTTTCGTTTTTATTGGAGTATTGTCTCGTTGGAGCGTTCTACGAGACACTTCCTTTCGTTTTTATTGGAGTATTGTCTCGTTGGAGCGTTCTACGAGACACTTTCTTTCGTTTTTATTGGTGTTTTGTCTCGTAGGAAGGTTCTACGAGACATTCTCTTGCTCTTTGCATAGTGTATTGTCTCATTGGAGCGTTCTACGAGACACTTCTTTTCGTTTTTATTGGTGTTTTGTCTCGTAGGAAGGTTCTACGAGACATTCTCTTGCTCTTTGCATAGAGTTTTGTCTCATTGGAGCATTCTACGAGACATTCTCTCGCTCTTTGCATAGTGTTTTGTCTCGTTGGAGCGTTCTACGAGACACTTCTTTTCGCCTTTATTGGTGTTTTGTCTCGTTGGAGCATTCTACGAGACATTCTCTCGCTCTTTGCATAGTGTATTGTCTCATTGGAGCGTTCTACGAGACATTCTCTTGCTCTTTGCATAGAGTTTTGTCTCATTGAAACGTTCTACGAGACACTTTCTTTCGTTTTTATTGGTGTTTTGTCTCGTAGGAAGGTTCTACGAGACATTCTCTTGCTCTTTGCATAGTGTATTGTCTCATTGGAGCGTTCTACGAGACACTTCTTTTCGTTTTTATTGGTGTTTTGTCTCGTTGGGGCGTTCTACGAGACACTTTCTTTCGTTTTTATTGGTGTTTTGTCTCGTAGGAAGGTTCTACGAGACATTCTCTTGCTCTTTGCATAGTGTATTGTCTCATTGGAGCGTTCTACGAGACATTTCGAATCTATTTATTTATGGAATGTCTCGTGCGACCTTACTATTTAATTAACTTTATAAATTTCCTTCTTAATAGCATTGAGGCTAGGGGGATTTTGATGCAATTATATAGAACTTATAAATAAAACGAGAGGGTGATGAATGAAAGCTAACTTTCACAACATCACCCTCTATTTATTATGCAAACGAATAAAGTGATTTCGCATGTTTAACAATTAATCGAAAACCTCTACGTTCTAGTTCATTAAAACGTTCTGTAGAATAGTCCTCTAACTCTAAATCCGCTAAATTTGCATCAATCTCCACATTTCGTTCAATCGTTGCTAGCTGATGAGATAGTTTTAGCATTTCCAAATTGTCCGCAATTTTTGTTCGTTGTGCAGGTTTCAATTGATCTAAGTTATCAATTACTTCTTCTATTGAACCAAAATTTTGGATTAGTTGTAATGCTGTTTTAGGCCCGATTCCTTTCACTCCTGGATAACCGTCACTTGTATCTCCCATGAAAGCTTTCACATAAGCAAATTGATAAGGCTCAATATTGTACTCTTCCTTGAATCGCTCTTCTGTATATTCGTCATACTCTGTATAACCTTTTTTTGTAAACGCAATTTTTGTTGACGGGTTTAATAATTGTAGTAAATCTTTATCACCACTAATTATCGTAATTTCAGCGTCATCTTTCCACTTTTCTACCATGGAACCAATTGCGTCGTCTGCTTCCATTCCCTCGACACCAAAGTTTTTCCACCCAATCATTTGTGATACTTCTTTTGCCATATCAAATTGTGGAAGCATTTCTTCAGGTGGAGCAGGACGATTTGCTTTGTAGCCATCAAATAATTCATTTCTAAATGTTTGAACTCCCATATCCCAACAAACTGCTAAATGAGTAGGTTTCATTAAGCTTTGTGCTGTCAGAACGTGTCTCGCAAAACCTTGTACTCCATTCGTCGGTGTTCCATCTTCTAACCGTATATATTGACCCATTGCACTAGAAGCGAAGAATGATCTGAATAACAATGCCATTCCATCAACAACTAATAGATGTGGTTTATTTGTCATCAATTAAAATCCTCTCTACCATTTGATTCTATTATTATATCAGATAAATAGGTTCATTAATGGATTAGGTATGTACCAATATTTTCACTGGTATTGAAGGATTCTTTTGTTACTTGCATTACATAAAGTAGATTCCATAAATTCCGACATTGTATATGATTGAAAATCGTATTTTTCATTTAAATAATTATAATGTTCTAGAATTTTCCTCAACATTAATAAGTTCTCTTCTAACTGTTGACCGAAATTATGTGGATGCCACCATAAATGAAATATCTTTTTTTCTTTCGCAGCTAGCTCCATACTTTTAGAGATTCTTTTATATTTGAGATGTTCTAGCCATTTCGTTCTATATGGTCTAAGAAACATGCTTTCTCGTATATTAATCATTCGATTTTCCGTTACCTCTAAATGATAAGCATTACTTCCTGATATATTTATATAGCTATCCACATGTTTAAGTACTTTAATATATAGAGGTATATTGTGCTTTCTTGCCTTATGTAGGGGGTGCTCGGCGTTTCCTCTATAACAAAAAATACCTAAATCCTGACATACTTTCAAATATTCATTGTTTATTTGGTTCCGCGGAAAAACAATTGAGGTCACATTTAAGTTATATTTTTCATGAACTTCTATTGAAACTAACAAATCCTTTTTAAATTGTTCAATTGTCTGCCCATCTTCTAAACAATAAAAATGCGAAAATGTATGTGTTGCAATTTCTTGATGTGGTACCTCTTTAATCTCATATATTAAAGACTTTCCAAAATGTAGTGGATCGTTTAACTCATCTTCCCCGACTTGTTTTAAATAGGAAATTGGATTGAAACGTGTGTTTTCGTATGTCGGGTTAATCTCAAATAATTTACTTACCATATCTTTTTTCGTTTCACAAAATAGTAGTCCTACTGTTGCCCATGTTGCATGGATCTCATATTCGTTAAACAAAGATAGAATTTGATTTATTGCTTTCCTAGCGCCAAGTATATTTGCATCATAACTCCCATTATTAACGTCTAACATTCCCCAATTTAATTCGAAATCTAATGATATGACAAATGCTCCATGATTTATTTCTTTTTTATTAATCGTGTATCCCTCCAACGATTAATTTTTATTATTAATTTACAAACAATTGAGTTTACGTTTTTCGTTTTCATTTGAAGATTTTTTAATAATGTGGGTTCATTCTTGTGTAAATTACTAATTTGCAATATTGGATCTTCCCCTTCCAAAAATTTTTCCCATTTCCATTCCCTTTTAAATAGTTTTAGTTGGAATAACACGCTTCTTTTTCTATATTGCTGTTTCCATAACTCACGCTGTTTCCTAAAGTTTAAGAAGTTTGTAGTCGTGTAAATAGATTTATAATTATTGCTATTTAATAAAAAAGCGGTTATTTCTTTTAATTCTGACAATTCGTATTCTGAAATATAACAGTTTGATTTTTTCAATGATTGAATATAATTAACTGTATCAATCCGAATACATTTAGGATGAAGTAAAAAGGAAATACCATCTTCCTTTTTATATGGAATATAGCCCTTATAGTAATATGAAATAATCTTTTCATTTGTCCATATTGCTTCCTTCATAGCGATTGGCTCATACAGTTTACTACAATTTTTTTCTAACTTTTGAGAGTTATATTCGTAAATAGAAAACACTTTTAATGGAAATATATTGTTCACTAATTTTTTTAATTCTTCATAGCTTTTATTTTTAACCATATATTTAAATAAACCAAGTGTATTTCGTTTAAAATGAACAATCGACTTTCTTTTTTTAAGAATGTCGATTACTTTTTCCTTCAAAATAAATTGGCCTGCTACTAGCCATGTTTTCAACCCTTTAGACCTTGCAACATATTTTCTTGTGTAATCTAAGTTAGTTGACCAGTCAAACTTATAATTTTCATGACCAATGCTAAAATCATATATTTGATAATGATTACGGCTTGCATCGATAATCTTTTCTCTGTCTAATAATCTCCCTGGACCAAAAATTTCAAAGGATGGCAAATGTCCTAGAGCGTAACTTATATAGCGTCCTCGACACCCAATTCCATAGCGAAAACCTATCCACTTATTTTCAAAAGTTAATGCATCAACCTCAATTGAGAGAGAGTTACTATTAGATAGCATTAATTCATTTACAAATTGCTTATTTTCAAGTGATGTGAAATCACTTGTATCAATTTTCTTCGCCCATCTACGATTAAAAATATCGTATATTTTATCCAAATTATTCACATTTGCTCTAATAAACGCAATGTTCCCAAACTGCTTTAATCGCTTTTCACGACGGTCCATCCCATGAAGCTTTCTTCTTTCATAAAGGAAATCTTCTAGATTTATATCTTCTAATTGAATATAGGGTGATACGGTTCTAAATAAGCTATAAGGTAATTTTCTTTGGATAAAGTAATCCTGAATCATATTTGTAGTATCGTTACTCTCTAATAACCCTCTTAAATTAAAAATTATATGTTTGTACTTTTGAAATAACCAATCTAACATGAATTCAATGGCAACTTGTTTATGTGAACCTTTCACTATGATATCCATATAATTGGATGTTTTATCACCTATAAAGGAAACAATTTGGATATTCGCCTTTTGTTTTCGTATGAATGGAAAAAATGCAATTGGAGCATCGTTTTCCCTTACTACATATATTTCAATGTTGGGGTTATTTTGACCAATACAATTCCACCAGCTATAAATCCACTCATATTCTATAAATGGATTGTTATTCTGCTCTTCTTCCAGTATGTTTGTCCAAGTATGTTTAAACTGCTGCAATTGATGAATTTTATTTATTACATCACACTTTAGCATGGGATTGCACCTTCCCTTTAGCTTGTCCTAAAGCGTCATAATACACCTCTAATGTCTCTGCATACATTCTTTGGAAAGTAAACGATTCATAAAATAACCTCTGACCATACTTCCCCATATTTACCGCCAGTTCTTTGTTTTGAAGTAAGTTACAAATAGCATCTGTAATACTATTCATATTATCATTGTGTACTAAGTACCCATTATGATTATGGTGAACAATTTCCTTTACACCTCCAACATCTGATGCGATTACCGGTAAACCCACTCTCATCGCTTCCAGAATTGATATAGGTAGACCCTCATAATTTGATAACAAAACAAAAACTGTTCCTCTATTTAGAATTGCCTCAACGTCTACCGTACTATCTAAAAATTTTACTCTTTCACCCAAACTATAAGTTTCAACTAAATTTTCTGCTATTTGTCGATTTACACCTTCGCCTACAAAAATAGCGTTCCATGTGTGAGTTTTTATTTTATCTAAAGCACCAATTAATAGGTCTTGTCTTTTGGGATCTGCGAATCTAGCAACCATAATTATATTCGGGATTATACTTCTAGAGAATTCTGTATTATTTGTCATCTTCTTTTCAAGTATACCGTTATGAATGGTAACGATCTTACTTTGCTTTACTACACCTTCTTTAATTGCTAGTTTTGTATCATATTCTGATACGGCAATTATTTTTGTTGTCCATTTAGCTAATATTCCTTCGATGATTTTGTAAAAAAATCGCTTAGGGGGGGATACACCTTCAGTAAAACTCCATCCATGTGCGGTAAAAACTGTTTTTTGACCGAGTGTAATAGCAGCAATTCTTCCAACAACACCGGCTTTTGTTGAATGAATTGCTACTACATCAGGGTTAAGCACCTTTAGTATTTGCCTCATTCTGTAAAAGGCTTGTAAATCTTTGAATGGGTGGATACTTCTAATTAGAACTGGAATCACGAAGATATCTATTTTTTTATCAATGCTTTTCCAAAGGGTAGCATTATAACTCCCGGTTACTATTGTGACATCATTATCTTCATTCAGTAATTGATTAGCTAACTGTGCAACATGATTTTGTGCTCCGCCGTATTCATCCATTCTCGTAATGATTTGTACAATTTTCATCTAGAATCTTCCTTTCTCAGAATGGAAAATTATATACATTTGTTGAAAATATAAGAGATCTATCACAAAATTTAAAATGCACCTTTTGCTACAAAAACTGTTTTAATTGTTAGAATGATAATTTTTAAATCCAACATTAATGACTGGTTTTCTATGTAGAATAAATCATATTGTATCTTTTGACCGTGAGAGATTAGTGAACGTCCATTTACTTGTGCTAAACCTGTAATTCCTGGTTTAACATCTAACCTTTGCTTTTGAGTATCATTATATAAAGTTGTTATTGATGGCACTTCTGGTCTTGGCCCTACAATACTCATATCTCCCTTTAGAACATTAATTAATTGCGGTAATTCATCGATACTATATTTCCTCAAAACGGCCCCTACTCTAGTTACCCGGTAATCTAAACTACTTTTAAATTGAAAATCTTCTGGTATTCCGTTGAGTGCTTGAATTTCAAAATTTTTAGGTTCCGTGTTACATTCCATCGTTCTAAATTTATATATTGTAAAGTACTTACCGTTCTTTCCTACACGTTCTTGTATAAAAAATACCGGCCATCCGTCACAGAATACTAGTAATATTATAGTTAGAACCATTACTGGACTTACAATCAACATCAACATTAATGACACAACAATATCAAGCACTCTTTTTCCATATTGCTCATAAAAAGAATGCTTCGAATACCCTTTAGTGTGCATATCATCTTCCTTTGTACATCAACTCTTACTAGCAACTATATTCTCAGCTTTTTGATTTAGAACTATTTTCTAATGCAATCTATGGCTAAGGAGCTACAATTAATCCAATTAAAATAACACAATAGTTTTGAAGATTCGCCTTACTTATTGAAATATATGGAATTATCTAGATTAAAAGCATTAATATTGTATAAATATATGTGATTTATAAAGAGTAGTTGTTTGATTTTAAAACAAAATCATCTGAAGCCTTTCTACTATGGGGTTAATTTTGAAGATAGAAATACTAGGAAGGTAAAACAACTTGAATAGGCTGATAATAATAAAACAGCCAACTCATAGTACTTATGAATTGGCTGTTTATTATTTAATAGTTTATATAGATTTCTCAAAATCAATTAAAACGTCATTCTGTACGAGAATACTTCCTCGTCTTTCTTCGCAGCGTATATGACTAATTCATCTGAATCTTTTGTCAAGATTACTCCGTGCAACTGACCACCGGGATATATTACGCCACCATCAATTCCAATTTTCTTACGACAAGAAGAAATCCATACATTATTACTTTTATCATGATTTAAGTTTAATGTCGGAGTGTGTCCAAACACGATACTTTCTTTTGCAACATGTGGTACTGAATAAAATTCTTCACGAATCCAATAAAAATTCTCTTCCTTCGTTTCTTTATAATCTTCCACATGAGCGTCAATCCCTGCATGAACAAATAGGAATGAACCCCATTGATAATATGTTCGCAAATGCTTCATGAAGTCAATCTCATTCCCATTTTGTTCTTTTACAAGTTGAACAACCTCATTAACATTCATATTCAGTATAGTATCCCCATTTTCAATAGAAGGGAGAAAACTTTGTAAAGTTTGAACTCCACCAACTTTTTCATGGAAATAAAAATCAGAGGATTTTTCTGCATTTTGAAGCCAATACAAAAATATTTGTTCATGATTACCGCTTAACGTAATTACTTCATATTCTTTTGATAGTTCGATCACTTTGCGAATTACCTTGAGACTATCTGGCCCACGGTCGATATAATCTCCTAAAAAAACCAATTGCTCTTCTTTAGGATTCCATTTAGATAATATTTTTTCTAATAAATTATAATTACCATGAATGTCACCAATTGCAAAGACTTTTTCCATTTAACACACATCCTAAATAAGAGTGTCTTTCGAGTCTGTCATTAACCAAAAAGTATTAGATTCATCACTGACTACTTTTCCATTATAATACAATTTTCAACAAAGAAATATATTGTAATTTATTTATATATGTTGTTCTTGTTGAGTTTATAATTCGAAATGATTCTCTATATAAAATATGATAATGTATGTGATCGGGTAATTTTTATCACTATTATGTGTTTATTAAGTTTCCCTTTAAATGCTCTGTCTCATCTATAAGTCGACTTGACGATTTTTTAAAGTTAAGAAGTCGGAAAAAGTGAATTCTTCTCACACGCTTGAAACCAACTTTTTCAAGTTCCTGTTTTTTTTGTTTCGAAAAGATATTAACACTTGTCCAAATTGCTCTCCCTTCATGCTGTATATCAGCTACAATTTTTTCTAATTCATTTTCCCTAAACCATTTTAGAAATGTTGAATTAGGTTTTAATTCTTCAATCAATTCAATATGTTTAAGACGCATCAGATGATTATGCCTTATATAGATAATATTATTCTCCTGATCACCTGAGAGTTTATATCCTTTAACATAATATGGAATAAGGTATTCCCTATTAGGTAATTCTAAAATATCTTGAATCCTTACTTTTTTATAATTTAACGATTTAGATGTTACTTGTTGTTCTAAATAGTAATAGTCTGTTATGTTCCAGTAAATCAACTTTTTTAACATTCTAAAAGAATGTTGTAGGAAGGTTTTCACCTTAAAATTCTTTAATAAGTAACGTACCTTACCTAACCAATCACGTTTTAAAACTACATATTTCTGATTTGTACTAATCCTATATCTAATAGAATATAACAGTGCATAAACATTTCTTAACAACCGCTCTGTGAATCCTTTGGTGCTAATGATATATTTCCTGGTAAAATCTAAATCTGTTGCCCAATCTAACTTGTAAGGTTCATAACCCCAACCTAAATCATACAATTTATATTGTAAATTTTGTGATTTAAGTAAACCTTCCCTTTCTATTAAACGACCTGGGCCTAATAATTTAAAATCTGGATCATGACCCATTTTATATCCTACTTTTCTTCCTCTACAGCAAAAATCATAGGTAAATCCAATTAGTTGATTTTCGAATTGCAAGCCATTTACTTCTACATTAAAAACTTCGCTTTGTACTTGTGAAATACGTTGAAAGAAATCACGCTTTTCCGTTGCAAATCCGCTTCCTTCAAGGCGTTTTTCCCACCTTTTACTGTACAAAGCGAATACTTTTTCAAGCATGTTGTTTTCTTTTAATTCCGTTACAGTAAGTTTTCCTAGAGATTTTAGCCTTCTCTCACAGCGATTTAAATCTTTAAATTTTTTATTCATTCTTCGTTTGAATAACGGTTCATCACTTTTACTTAAATCAATTAAAGGAACAACTATTCTATAAAATGAGTAGGCTAATTGCTGTTGAATTACATATTTTTCTATTACTTTTGATGTTTCTTTGCTTTCTAACAAGTGGTTAATGGAGAATATTACCTTACCAAAACGCTTTGAAAACACTTTCATTATATATTGTATAGCTTCCTCTCTCCAAAATTCGTTTGTGATGATATCGGAATAGATTGTATCTCCCTCACCTGCAAAAGAAAAATGGTGTACACCAAATTTCACTTTATGGATAAATGGGAAAAATGAAATAGGTTGTTTGTTATGTAAGACTACATAGACTTCAACTGGGTCATTTTTCCCAAGTGTTTCCCACCATAAAGAAAACCACTCATACTCTATAAATGGATTGTCATTATTATCTTCTGCCAGAAGGTCGCTCCAATGTTGTTTATACTTTTGTAATTGTTCTCCTGTTTTTACAACTTTATATTCAAGCACTCGATTTCTCACTTCTTTCTACCATTAACACCAGCTCCTATGCTTTTTATCCTCAAGAAAGTATATTCATCTATGGATATAATAGAACTATTTTCACATTTTGATGAACGCTGGTCTCCACTTATAGTATTACAACAATGGATATTATCCGAAATTTTCAGATTTGATATGAATTTGTCCCAGAATTAATATAAATCTCTCATATATAAGATAGAGAAGTTTAATGATAGCTAGCATTTAAATCTTAGAGGTTTATTGTGAGGAGGCGATTGTCATAATTGGACCGAATGAACTAGTAACAAGAGTGCAAATGACAGCAATTGTGAATAGAGCGGTAAATTATATATTAAATAGGATAAAACAGTAGACTAACTAAATATGAAGAGTTTTCCGCTTAGCATATAAATAAGAAGAAGCACCACTAGCATCTAATCTAATGTGGTACTTCTTCTTTAATTTGTTAGCGGAATCTTCTATTTTAGCAATTATCTAAGATAAACTTTAACGGTTTGAGATTTATCATCAAGTGATAGTGTAAGAGTAAATGACTCTCCAACAGACAGACCATTTTCTCCTAATTTAAGTGATAAATCTTCACTACCATTTGAAGAGATTATTCCATTATCATTTTCTGAATCAATGCCAGTGACGATTAGTCGTACATTATCCGTTCTCCCGTCAATGTAGGATACTGCACCTATAGATGAAGGTACGATTTTGTTACCATATTGGTCCTTTGAATCAAATTTCCCTTCTTCTAACAGTTCTCTAAAAATTTCGTTAGCTGTTAATTGATGATCCGATGAAACTTCCGTATATTCAACAATAATATCTTCAAGTGCTTTCTTCCCATATACACTTTTATCGTTTAGTCTTAAACTCTTTGCTACCGCTTTCTCCCGCGCAAGACTAATCTTATGATGAATCGTTTCTCCTGTGTCATTGATGACCACTTGTATATCCGTTTCATAGCGACTTGTTTCATTTTCTAAAAGGTCATCTGCTTCAATTTTTGCAGAATCCGCTGTCACCTCAGTACCATCCGTATTCAAATAATCGCTAATCGTCGATACATAATAATCTCCTTCCGCAAGAGTAACTTCTTGTTTTCCAATTAACCCGACTACTTTAATAGCTGCTTCATCAATTTTTGTGTAATCCTCTCCACCGAAAAGAATTTCATCACTTTTTACTTTAAATGAATCGAAATCTTTTACTTCAAATGAACGGAATGTTTCCTCTATAGTCTCTTCAATTTTATTACCTTCAAGATCGTAACTTATGAATTTGAATATAATGGTTGCAGTCCCTTTTTCTTTAGACACTACTTCTAATGTTTCTCCAGAATTTCGGAAATCAAATATATCATCATTCGACGATGATTCAATGCTTACACTATAATATTTCGGAGCTCCAGCACTACCTTTTGATGGTTTTACATATGCCCTTCCATATTGATCTTGAATTAAGAAATCGGACGGATCAAGTTCAACTGTTTCTCCAAGGTAAACATAAGCAGTACCCTTATCTTTAAGATTTACAATTCTTTCAGGATACGCATTGGGCTCAACCGCTAGATTAATAGAATGTTCAATACCAGATTTCTCTACTTCAATCTCAAGATCGTAATCTTCAGCATCATCTGACGTATTCGCTTTTGTTTTAAATTTTAAGTAAACTTGACCATTTTTTTCGATAAATGTAAAAACCATTTCTTGAGCTGTGTTACTAGGGTAAGGTGTTAAATTTTCATCCCAATCTATTTTTATCTTGTCATTTCTTAAGTCGGAGTTTAAATCCTTTACATTTGTAAGTAATTCACCATGTTGATCATAAACTTGAACAGGTAATAATACTTCTTCGTCCCCTGCAATAACATCTTCAGGAAGTCCAATTTCAATCTCGTATGGCTCTAAGCTATCAACTACAGTAATGACTTCGGAATTCTCTTCACCTGTCGCTTTAGAACGAAATGTAACGGTGTTTTCTCCACCAACTAAATCATCTTTATCATCAACAACGATATCAATAGCAAAGTAATGTTTGCCTTCTACATTCATGACTTTAATGCCATCTTGACCATGACCTGTCCCAGTATCATCTTCGTCTTCTAATTCAAACATATGATCATTTGATACTGATACGCGAACACCATCTCTCACTTCTTTTAATATAGTTGTATCTCCTGATGTAGTTTTACGTTTGTCGGCAAATTCAGCATCTAATTTATTACCGTATTGGTCCGTTACATTAAATAAAATCGAGAATTCTTCATTGTCTTTTAAATTTTCAGTGCTCAATTCTTTACCATTTGCGTTATAAACACCAACAACTTCGACTAAAGCTGGTTCGCTTACATCGGACAATTGAACGTCTTGGGTTACATCCAGTTCGATATCACCATGTTCATAACTAAGTTCTACCGTACCAGTAGTATCATCATCCTCATCTTCGTCAACCCAAACGACAAATTTCCCTTTTTCTATCTCAATATCATTTGTCGGATCATCTAAAATATCAATGCCTTTGACATCTTTTTCTGTAAAGTAACTTTGGATCACATCATCTGTCATATCCTCACCATATTGGTTATAGACAGCAAAGGTAATAACTGCTTCTTTATAATTGGTGCTAGCGCTAGCCCCTGTTCCCTTTTTTTCTTGACCAGTAAAAACTAATTTATCGGATAAAAACTCAATTGCCGTTACTAGTTCTCGTAATGTTGTGACAGTTGCAGTGATTGGGCCTTCACTAACTCCCGTTGCTGATACTGTATATGTAGCGTCATTAAATTTAGAGTCAATTGTTAGTACTGCTACCGTTTTCTCTTCATTCCATTGGACATTTTTTATTTTGACGTCTGTAGTGCCACGAGCAATCGAAAATTGAACTGTATCTGCACTAGCTGTTCCATCAAACTCTACCGAAATCTTACTTGCACCAGTTGCTTGTACTGATTGAATAGATTTCGCTTTAGATGCAGTATTAATAGCAGGAGCATCTAGCTTGATTGTAGAGTTTAAAAATGAAGCAAATTGGCCTCGCGTAACAGTTCCTGATGGATTAAAGTTAGTTACTGAAGTGATACCTAACTTTTTCATTGCTAATACAGCAGGACGATAGTCAGTAAAAACAGCATGTAAATCACTCACCACTTCTCGAGAAGTGTCACCAGCCAGTTCTACTAATGATTGACCATGAACAGCTTTGTAAGCACTGTTTAGCACGATAGCTAGTTGAACACGTGATAGAGTTAGATTTGGTTTCAATGTTCCATCTGAATATCCTTCAAAAATGCCGTGATATTTGACTAATGCATAATATTTTTTATTATCTTCTGTTAACCAAGATGGATAATCTTTAAAATAATCTTTTTCTAAATAGTCAGAAGGTACTTCAAGACCTTGCGATTCAGCCCATTTTCCAAGCGCTAAAACAACTTGACCCCGAGTAATTGCTTCGTTCGGAGCAAATGTTCCGTCACCTTTCCCCGATACATATCCTAACTCAAGTAATTCTATAATAGCCGCCGCATGGTCATTCGTTGTAATATCAGAAGGTGTCTTTGCTGCCACCACTGGCATAATTGCAGATGCTACTAATGTTGCTGTTGCAGCAGTTGCTACGAATTTCTGGTATTTCTTTGCTTGATGTGTCATTTTGATCTTTCCTCCTATAGTTTTATCACTTACTTGAAATTGATAATCATTATCAATGATAATCGTTATCAATTATTATATCATCCTACTTTCCACCGTCAATATCCTTTGTTAACATTTTTTACTAGTGCATTAAACAAATTTCGTATTCTCGTAGAAACAAGCTCTGTTCCAAGTTTTTAGCAAAAAATAAGCCTCCTAATCTTTTAAATCGGAAGCTCGATGGTATGTATTTTGCAAATAAAAAAGGATATCGACAAGAAGTTTATTCTGTCAATATCCTTTATTCATTGTAATGGTTATCTCACATATGCCCTAATTGTAAGAGATTGTTCATCAATTGATAATGTAACTTTGAAAGAATCTCCTTTATTAAGACCATTTTCACCTAAACTAATTCTCAAACTAGATGTACCATTTGAAGATATACTATAATCATCATTTGCTGTACTAATTTCAGAAATAATAGGTCTAATAAAATCGGTTGATCCATCAAAGAAGGTAACTTCACCTGTAGCTGGGTTGAATGATCGATAATCATTACCATATTGGTCGATGATTTCAAAATGTCCGTCTTCTAAAATTTCGTTAAAAATATCACTTGCAGTTAATTCTAAATCTGATTCGGTAATTTCAATGTCTATATCATCTAAAACTTTACCGCTAATTGAATTATTATCAATTACTTTGAAACTATCGTTTACTTTTACATCTTTTTGAGTAAGAGTTAACGTATGCTTGATTGTTTCGCCAGTATTATTAATCGTAACGACAATGTCTGCTTCCAATTGATCTGTCACTTCATCTAATACACCGTCAGCTTGAATAGCATCATAATCAGGAGTTACTACTTTCCCATTAATTTTTAAATAATCACTATCACTAGTTATTGTATATGCACTAATCGGAAGTTCCACTTTCACATCGTTAATGAATCCAAAAACTTTAATATCTGCATCATCTTCCACAATCACTCTACCGTCAGGAGTTACACCTAAAAGAAATTCATCGCTTTCTACGATAAAGCGCGTCGTTTCAGAGTCTTTAACAGGTTCCTCTTTATCTATTATTTGATAATTTACAGAGGCGTCATATTGAATGCCATTAATGTTAAATTGTACTGTTTCTTGCCCATCCCCTGTTAGTGGCTTTGAAAGGGTAACTGTATGTGTTGTTCGATCGGATAAAGTAACAGATACTTCGTTTGCTGATAATACTTTCACTTCGATAACTGAAAGATTTGCATTTTTGACGTTTATTAATGTGTTTAAGAAAGAAGCAAATTGTCCTCTTGTTAACGTTGACTTAGGATTGAAAACATCCACTTTTGTTATATCATAGTAATCTAGCACTTGAATAGCTGAACGTGCACTTTCTTTTGCTTTTTCTAGATCTATTATTTCATTTTCAAATGATAGATTGTTAACGTGTGTAACATAGTCAAATTGGTGAACAGCAGAAAGTGTGTTTGCTAATACAACCGCCATATTTTCTCGCGTCATTTTTTCTGCTGGCTGTAATTCTCCATTATTACCATCAAAAATACCTAAATCTTTAACTAAAGCAGCGTACTGAAGAAGTCCGTTTTCTGAGTATGAAGATAGATCTTTAAAACGGATATTTGTTTGATAGTCTGCTGGAATATCATAACCATTCTGAGTTAAATATCTGCCGATTAATTTCACAACATCTGAGTGTGTTAACGCTTTATTAGGTTTAAACGTTCCATCTGAATACCCATAGATTAAACCCATGTCGACTAATTTCAAAATAGCTGTTTCATGCGAATTTCCTTGAATATCTGAAAATTGAGCAGCACTTGCTACACTTGGAATTGCTGTGATAGCAGCAACTGTAAGAGCTGTCGTAAACAAGCCTACATTTTTTTTCTTACTTCCCATATTAATATCCTCCAAGAAAGATTTAGACGTAACACCATCTTATTACTATACTAGCTTAAATTCAAAGGTTTTGAGAAATAAAGACTAATGAAATAACAAAAAAATATAAACGCGTTCATCTTAGAATTACTATTGCTATAACTACTCTTTGATTTTAAAAAGCATATACATCAAAAAGAAGCCCTTATGAACAAAAAATTGTTTAAAGGACTTCATTTGAGTGCGATTTCTTATAGAGTTATATGTTACTAATGCTATATTAGGACAATTTATTATTCCATTCAATAGCTTCATTTGTAATGGCTTCCCAATTTTTTGAGTGGAGCCATTCCTTCTTAACTAAATCACTTCCCGCTCCGACAATTTGAGCTCCTGCATCAATATAGGATCTCACTGTTTCAAGGTTAATGCCTCCAGTGGTCATGATTTGTATATGTGATAATGGCCCTTTTACATCCTTTATAAACTTCACTCCTAGGGTAGAAGCTGGGAAAAGTTTCACTATTTTCGCTCCAGCAACATATGCAGTTTGCATCTCTGTAGGAGAAAATACACCTGGGATTACAGGAATATTTTTTTCGATACAGATGTGTACAACATCTAAATTTAAAGCAGGTGATACAATGAATTCTGCGCCAGCATCAATTGCTTTTTCACAATCTTCCACAGTCAATACAGTTCCTGCACCAACTAATAGATCTTCATTATTTTGCTTTGCTTCACGAATCATATCAGTGGCATTTTCGGAATCCATCGTAATTTCTATCGCCTTAATGCCTCCATCTTTTAGCGCCTTGACGAGTTCTTGGTTAAGATCGTATGGAACTTTTCGTAAAACGGGAATTAACCGAACATCTTGTAATTTACTATACATTGCCCATCTTCCTATCGTTCAATATTTTCACGTGCACCTAAAAATACTTCAACATCTTCTAAATATGGTAGTCCTTCATTATCTCCCTCAACTTGTACGACCATTGCTCCAACAGCATTTGCTAATTGAACTGATTTTTCTACCGGCCAATTTTGTGTAATGCCATATAGAAAAGCTGCATCAAATCCATCTCCTGCACCTACTGTATCTACCACTCTTTTAACTTTAAATCCTGGTATTTGAATCAATTTACTATTCTCTAAATAGGCAGCACCAGATGCCCCCTCTTTTACGATTACATGCTGTACATCGTAATTTTGTAGAGATTCGATCATTTCTTCTTCGCTTGACGTATTGAACAAAATTTCTAATTCCTCACGACCTGTTAATAAATAATCTACGTAAGGCATATAAGTTAACAAAGTTTCTCGTGCCAGTTCTTTTGACCATAGCTTCAATCGAATATTCGGATCTAAAGATACTTTTACTCCATTTTGTTTTGCAATTTTTATTGCTTCTAAAATAACCTCACGATTTTGCTTTTGTATTGCAGGGAAAACGCCTGTTACATGTAGAATTTTCGCCTTTTTAATATAGTCAATTGGCAAATTATCCACATTTAACGTTTCTGTCGGTGACTTATGACGATAGTAGAATGTTTTACTGTCACCAGAGGCATGTACTTCTTTAAAGTTTAAGGATGTAGGATAGTTGTCGATAAGCTTCACTTCCGAAACATCAATTCCTTCTCCACGAACAGTATTTAATATATGTCTTCCAAATTCGTCTTTACCAAGTCGGCTAATCCAGCCAGCTTTTAAACCTAATCGTGCACAGCCAATGATTACATTTAATTCTGCTCCACCAATTTTACGCTTAAACTCACTTACATAGCGTAACGGACCTTTGTAAGATGGGTCAAACGTAATCATACCATCTCCAATTGTAATAATATCCATTTATTAACCCTCACTCAATTAGAATTAACGGCCCATCCAGCCACCATCTACAACTAAAACATGACCTGACACATAATCTGACGCCTTAGATGCTAAAAATACCGCAGCTCCGGCTAGATCATCTGCTTGACCCCAACGTCCTGCTGGAATACGTTCTAAAATCGACTTACTACGTTCTTCATCGTTACGAAGAGCCTCTGTATTGTTCGTAGAAATATAACCTGGTGCGATCGCATTTACTTGGACACCAAGCGAAGACCATTCATTTGCTAATGCTTTCGTTAACCCTGCAACAGCATGTTTACTAGCTGTGTAACCAGGTACATTAATACCACCTTGGAATGATAATAATGAAGCAATATTAATGATTTTACCTGATTTATTTGCAATCATTTGATTCCCGATTGTTTGGCAAAGTGTAAATACTGAATTAATGTTTACATCCAATACACGATTCCACTCTTGGAAATTATGTTTTGCAGCTGGTTCACGGTAAATGATTCCTGCATTGTTTACTAGAATATCTACATTATATTTAGATAATATTGGTTGAAGATGTTTGTTTAAGTTTTCGACATCACTTAGATCGATAAGAAATGTCTCGTAAGTACCTTGTAATTCCAAAATTTTATTTTGAGTTTCTTGCATATTATCTTGATGGCCAATTAATATTAAATGGGCACCAGCAGCTGCAAGTCCAACTGAAATCGCTTGCCCAATACCAGTACGTGCTCCTGTTACTAT
Organism: Lysinibacillus timonensis; assembly: GCF_900291985.1. Taxonomy (NCBI): domain Bacteria; kingdom Bacillati; phylum Bacillota; class Bacilli; order Caryophanales; family Bacillaceae; genus Lysinibacillus; species Lysinibacillus timonensis. The sequence continues at coordinate 1,331,410 of NZ_LT985980.1, forward strand.
TGCTGTCTTCCCTTTTAATGAAAAATAGTCTAGCTGAAAGCTCATATTCCTCGCTCCTTCATTTTTGTTCTAATGTTATTTGTAAGTCTGAATTTCTAGTATTCTCTTATCGACCTAACCAACCACCATCTATTGCAATCGTATATCCGTGTACGTAATCAGATGCGCTAGATGCTAGAAAAATGACAGCCCCCTGCATATCCTTTCCTGTTCCCCAGCGTCCAGCCGGAATACGTTCTAATATTTGACGACTTCTTATTTCATCATCGATTAGCGCTTCATTCATATCGGTAGCCATATAACCTGGTGCAACACAATTCACATTAATACCTTTTGATGCCCATTCATTCGCTAAAGATTTTGTGAATTGCATGACAGCACCTTTACTTGCAGCATAGGCAGGAACAGTTAGTCCTCCTTGGAATGAAAGCAAGGACGCGACATTAATAATTTTTCCATATCCTCGTTCTAGCATTGACTTTCCAACCATTTGACACAAGCTAAATACGGCGTTTGCATTTACATTCATTACGAAATTCCAATCTTCCTGAGGGAATTCCACTGCTGGGTGTCTTTTTTGAACTCCAGCATTATTGACTAAAATGTCAACTTTACCTAGTTTTTCTTCTATTATATTAATAAGCTCTTCATGCTTTGGAATATCACCTATATCAAATCCAATCGAAACAGCCTTCACACCAAATTGTTCTAGCTCTCTCACAACTTCTGGATTTTCATTTCTTGAGATAATGGCTACATTTGCCCCTGCCTCAGCTAAGCCAAGTGCAATGTCTTTTCCTAATCCTCGGCTTCCTCCGGTTACTACTGCATTTTTGCCAGTCAAATCAAATAAACGGTGCATCAGTTTCCTCCTAAAATGCGTATAAAACTTTAATGGCATTTGTTGGTGTTGTTAATAATTCGAATCCTTCCATTGCTTGTTCCGGTGTTAAAACATGTGTAATAATTTCGGAAAATTGTGGAACCTTCGTTAATAAGTTCAAAGCAAGTTCAATATCACGATTCGTATAAACACGCACGAACTGTATAGTTAGTTCTTTAAACATACCTTGAATTAAATTCATTTCAGTCGGCTTCTTATATGCCGCAACGATTACAATTGTTCCTTGTACTTTCACGATTTCCGTTACTTGACTTAGAACTGATGGATGACCAGCACAGTCGAATACATAATCAATACCAGATTGTTCTGTCATCTCAGCTATCTCTTTTACAATATCGTCTTTTAATGGACTAAATGTTTTAAATCCTAATTGCCCTGCTTTTTCCAATCGAAGCTCATTAGCCTCTATAACAATTACTTCTGATGCTCCATAAGCTCTGAGTGTTAAAGCAACACATAATCCAATTGTTCCTGCGCCATATACGACTGCCCGATCTCCAACTAAAAAGTTTGCCTTCCTCACAGCGTGTACCGCTACAGCAATAGGCTCAGAGAGGGCACCGAGTTCTAGTGAAACATTTTCTGGAAGTGGTATGACTTTATCTACCTCAACTGTTATATACTCAGCCATTCCACCGTCTACATCAATACCCACTAATTTTAAATGTTCACACACATGTGATTGACCTGTAGTACAAGGAATACAAATACCACAACTTATTAATGGATTAACAGTGACTTTTGTTCCAATTGGATATTTTGGATGCTCACTTTCAATTGTTGCCGAAAATTCATGCCCTAATATAAGGGGAGCTTTTGCACGAGGGTGTGTACCTGCGAATATATTTAAGTCCGTTCCACAAATCCCTGCATAAGCATTTTTTAACAATACATACCCCTCAGTAACAGTAGGTTTACTAACTACTTGACACTCAACTTTATTAGGTTCTGTATAAACAATCGCTTTCACCTATTTCAACCTCCCCTTCAACATATATTTTGTCGTTGATTAGAAAAGCGACCAAAAGTACCTATGAAAATACCTTTGGACGCTTATTCGATCATTATTTAATAAGGCCCAGTACCTTAGGTAACCATAAAGATAATTCTGGTACGTAAGTTACTAATAAAAGAACGACGACCGTTACTGCAAAGAATGGTATTAATGGTCGAATAACTTGTTCTATTTTCAATTTCGCTATCCGTGCTCCGACAAATAATACAGGTCCAACAGGAGGCGTAATCGTACCAATACTTAAATTGAAAACAACCATAATTCCGAAGTGTACTGGATCCATACCAAACTGTAAAACAATTGGTAAAAAAATAGGAGTGAAAATAAGTATAGCCGGTGTCGGATCCATAAATGTACCAACTATTAAAAGGATAATATTCATTATGATTAGAATAATAATGAAGTTATCTGTTAGAGCTAATAATGTATCTGCAATTAATTTTGGAATACCTGTAAAAGACATTACCCATGACATGATTGTCGATACACCAATTAAGAAAATTACAATTGCGGTTGTACGGGTTGACTCTATTAAAATTCGAGGTAAATCCTTTACTTTAATCGTTCTATACAAAAATGATAGTAACAATGCATACACTACCGCTATAGCGGATCCTTCCGTTGCAGTAAAGACGCCACCAATTATTCCACCGATGACGATAACGATTAATAATAAACTTGGAATTGCATCTATGAAAACCTTTAAAGCTACTCCAAATGGAACTCTTTCATTTCCTTTATAACCCTTACGTTTCGCAATAATGAAGGCTGTAATCATACAAGCAATTCCCCATAAAACCCCTGGTATGTATCCTGCCATGAATAGTGCTGCAATAGATGTTCCACCACTAACTAGAGAGAAAACGATTAGAGTATTACTTGGTGGAATTAGCATACCTGTTGGTGCAGATGCAATATTAACTGCCGAACTAAATGCTCGGTCATAACCTTCCTTTTCTTGCATTGGGCCCATTGTTGAGCCTACTGCAGCTGCGGCAGCAACAGCAGATCCTGAAATGGAACCGAACAACATATTGGCTAAAACATTTGTTTGAGCCAATGATCCTGGCATACGTCCTACTACAACTTTTGCACAGTTTACTAGTCGTAGGGCGATTCCACCGTTATTCATAATGACTCCTGCTAAAATAAAGAAAGGAATCGCTAACAACGTAAATGAGTTGATTCCTGTAAACATTCGTTGTGCAGAAGTTTGAAGAGCATTCGCAGGATCTAATATAGAAAACATAGCCAGCATTGAAGCTATTCCTACGCTTATACCAATTGGTGCTCCAATTATTAGAAAAAATGCTACTGCTGCAAATAAAATTAACCCTGCTATCCCTGCAGACATCATCGTTTCACCTACTCCTCTCGTGTCATTCTACAACTTCTAATGGTTTTTTATTTTTCAAAATACTATAAATATTGTAAATGCAGTAGAAAATAATAAATATTCCACTGACTGGCATTGCTGCATATAAATAACCAACTGGTATTTGCAATGCAGCGGACATTTGTGTCCATGCTAATTTTGTAATCGCTAAACCACCAGAAAGTAAGACTAGAGCGGAGAAGATAATAACACTTAATTCTATAAATATTTGTACTAATAATTTAAATTTGGTAGGAAATTTCTCTTGAATAAATTCAATTCGCATATGCCCATATTCACCAAATACAAATGCTGAACCAAACAGTACTAACCAGACAAAACAGTATTTTGCTAATTCTTCTGAAAATGCACTTGGATCGTTAAGCACAAATCGTGTGAATACTTGCCACGTTACAAGGAGAACTAATGCGCCGAATAATACGACGCATGTAGTAGACAAAACTTTATCAAGTACTTTTTTTAATATCTCCATATGAAGTCACCACCAATTATTTCGCTGCCTCACGAACTTTCTCATATAATTGTTTAGCATTTTCTGATGTTAATTTTTCTTGTACAACTGATTCTGTTGCTTTTCGGAATAATTCAATATCTACATCATTGAATTTAGCTCCTGCTGCTTCTGCATCAGCAATTGCTTTTTGTACATCTTCATCCCACATTTCAACTTCACGATCAATTGCAACTAAAAGTTCTTCTTTAAAGATCTGTTGGTGTTCTTCACTCATACCATCAAATAATTGTGAATTAATAAGTAAATAATCTGGGAACATTAAGTGTTTTGTATAAGAATAGTAAGGTGCAATTTCAGCATGTTTTAGGTTTGCGTAAATTAGTTCGTTATTTTCGCCACCCTCAATAACGCCTGATTGAATGGCAGTATATACTTCACCTTGACCCATTGGTGTACCTGTTCCACCCATTTGTTCCATCATTTTAATATTTGTATCTGATTCGATAATACGAATTTTTAACCCATTTAAATCTTCTGGTGTATTAATCGGTTTTTCACTGTTATAGACATTACGTACACCTGAGTGGAATGCTCCTGCTACAAAAATCCCTTGATCTTTTAAAGAAGAATAAAGATCTCCTACAACTGCTTGATCATTTAATACTGACATTTGGTGTTCTGCAGATTCAAATACATATGGTAAGTTAAACACAGCAAAATCTTCATTGAAGTTTTCTAACAAACTACCTGCAACGATTGACATTGCAATTGTTCCTGTTTGTACTTGTTCAATTGTTTCGCGCTGTGCCCCTAATAGTTCATTTGGGAAAATTTCAATTTCATATGCTCCATTTGTACGTTCTTTTAATTTTTCACCAAATTCTACCATCGCTTTATACTGTGGGTGATTTTCTGGTTGGTTAAAAGCTACTTTTAACACTTGTGTTTGACCATTTGATGCTCCACCTTCACTACTACCACCGCATGCTACTAACATAGTACAAACGATTGCCATAACCCCTAAAAACATAAACTGTTTAAAAAACTTTTTCATTTTAGTCCCCCCAATTTGTGTGTGAATTAAATTTTATTAACAGGATAATGAAGTTGTTCTTTCTTCACATATCTCACTGCTTCTTCTGCAACTTTTCGTTTTAATTCTTGAGCGGCTTGTTCTGAATACCAAGCCATATGTGGTGTGCAAATAAATTGTTCTAGAGTCAATAATGGTGAGTCTTGAGTTATTGGCTCCTTTACAGAGACATCTAATGCAGCACCTGCTAATTTGTTTGAAGCTAAAGCGTTATATAAAGCATCCTCATCAACAATGCCACCTCTTGAAACATTAATTAAGTAACTTGTTGATTTCATTTGATTAAAAACGCTTTCATTAAATAGATTACTAGCTTGATCTGACGGACAGTGAATCGATATAATATCGGATTGCGTCACTAGTTGCTCAAAATCTACAAAATTAATAAATGACAAACTTGAATCATAATGTTTGTTTTTTGGTGAGATATCATAGGCAATAACTTTACATCCAAGCGCATGTACTTTCTTTGCAAACTCTGAGCCTATACGTCCTACCCCTACAATCCCTACAGTTTGTTCGCTATGGCGAAATATAGGGATACTCGCTTGGTAATCCCATTTACCTTCTTTTACTAAGCGGTTCATCAGTGGGATTTTTCTTGTAAGCGCTAGCATTAAGGCTAAAGCATGATCTGCAACTTCGTGTGTACCATAATCAGGTACATTACAAACTTGGACACCATATTTTGTTGCGGCAGTTAAATCGATATTATTAACCCCTACACCATAACGAATTATTAGTTTCAAATTTGGCAATTGTGAGAAAACTCTTTCCGTAAATGGTGCATATTGATTTAAAATTACATTCGCATCGTGACAATTTTTGATTAAATCGTCTTCGGATTTATTTTGTTGTAATTCTATTAAAATATTATTCTGGTTAAATATCGATTGCTCTATATCAATATTTGCATGGTCACAATCAGAAATAATGACTTTCATTTGTTATCACCATTTTCAGTTTATTTCAAATCCTTCATTGCAACATGGTCCATATCATCAAAGTCTAAATTCTCTCCACACATTCCCCAAATAAACGTATAGTTTTTAGTTCCTATTCCAGAGTGAATTGACCAGCTAGGTGAAAGTACTGCTTGTTCATTAGCTACGACAATATGACGAGTTTCTTGTGGTTGGCCCATTAAGTGGAATACTCGTGTATCTTCTTCCATATCAAAATAGAAATATACTTCCATACGTCTTTCATGAGTATGACAAGGCATTGTATTCCAACCACTGCCTTCTTCTAAAAGAGTCATCCCCATACTTAGTTGACAAGTTTCCAATACATCAGGGTGAATATATTGATTAATCACTCGTTTATTCATATTACTTTCAGCACCCATAGGGCGTTTAATAGCTTTTTCTTGGTCTATTTTTACTGTTGGATATTTTTTATGTGCAGGACAGCAATTAATATAGAATTTAGCTGGATTACTAGAATCAATCGATTCAAAGTATAAATCTTCTGTCCCTCTTCCTATATATAGCGCCTCTTTATAATCTATGTCGTAAACATCACCGTCACAGAAAATTCGTCCTGGACCACCAACATTAATGACACCCATTTCACGTCGCTCTAAAAAGTACTTTGCAGCTAATTCCTTTCCTGCATCTAGTGTAACCTTATGATCAATCGGATAAATTCCTCCGTAAATAATGCGGTCTACATGGCTATAACTTAATGTTGCCTCATTTTCAACAAACAATTTTTCCATTAAAAATTGTTCTCTTAATTTTTCGGTAGTGTAATGTTTAACATCCTCAGGATGGTGTGCATAAATAATTTTCATAATTTCTCCCCCTTTGAATAAAGTAAGCGCTATCAAGCTCATTGTTGTTCCACGATGCAGAACAGTGTTCCGTTTTAATTATATTATAATTCCAATAGTTTTCAATTACAAGAAAAAAATGATTTTTCAGCAAATTTCGATATTAACTATTATTATTGGATAATTTCGTTTACAAATCAATAGATTTTCGAATATGATGGTTGTTAAAGACTCGAAATTTAAGAAATGGTGGTGAAATAGAATGGCTACTGTACAATCTATTGAGCGTGCTTTTATCATATTAGAACGTTTATCTGAACACCCAAGTGGGATGCAAATAACAAAACTAGCAAGGGAAACGAACTTATCAAAAAGTACTGTCCATCGACTACTATCAACTTTGATTGAGCTACAATATGTGAATAAGGATTTGGAAACAGAGAGGTATTACATAAGTTATCGCGCGCTATACTTGACTCGTAATATTTTATCGAATTCTAGTTTAATTTCGGTTGCTAAGCCCATTTTACAAAGGTTAGTCAATGAAATTAATGAAACGATTCATTTATGTTTAGAAGAAAACGGGGAAGTTGTTTACATAGACAAAATTGAAAGTAATCAAACGATTCGTATGTATTCAAGTATTGGTAGTCGCGCTCCAATGTATTGCACAGGTGTAGGGAAAATGTTGTTATCTGGAAAAGATGAAAATGTATTACATGACATGATCTCAAAAGTTCAATTTACAAAACGGACGAACAATACAATTTTAACACCGACTGATTTACTCGATGAAATTGACCGTATTCGAAAATGTGGTTACGCTTTGGATAATATCGAAAACGAAGAGGGAATTCGTTGTATTGCTGCACCTATTTATGATTTTTCTGGTAAAATTATTGCTAGCTTTAGTATTTCTGGTCCTAGTAGTCGTGTAACATTAGAGCGAATCGAAGAGGAATTAGCAGAGAAAATATTAGAAACATCAAGAACAATTTCCTTTCAGCTTGGATATGTTTAATAAAGAACTAAACTAATAGTGTCTTTATCTATGAAATTATATTGTTGAATTTTAATAGAGCTTGGACAAAACTAATATATTCTTGATTTAATGGCGAATTTAGATCGAATCTAATTTGATCACTGAAAAGCCGGGCCTTTGTTGGGTTCACTTAAAGGTGCGAAACAATATATTTTTAGGTAATTGGGGTAAGAAATCTCGTATTTTCTTATCCCATTTTTTAATTATATAAAATACCAAATGGTCATTTTACGCTGCATGAAATATTTAAACGAAAATATTCCGCTTATAATATCAAATCTCTGCATTTTTCCAAAAATAAAGGGAGGTTTTCCGGTTAATTCATCCAAAGCTTCTGATTTTAGACAAATTAGAGCTGTTAATCGGAATTCCTCCGCCAATTTTTAAGAACTTTCTCTAGTTTTTCAATAATAGTGGAAGTTTTTCCGGTTATCTACTCCAGAGCTTCAAATTGTACCTAAATTAGTGCTATTAAGCGGAATTTCTCCGCTTATTTCCGCTTCTTTTGCCCCACTATATACTTTAGGTGGGTCGGTAATTATGTGAAATTAAAAAGAAACGTGAAATCGACGAAGCGTTTCACGTTTCTTTTATTAAAGCTAGTTTGGCCCCAGCTTCAAAAGCTAATAGCCATGTGTCTTAAACATACTTAATTATCACAATGATGATAAATATGTATGACTTCGTATTATGTGAATACATCCAAACACCAGTTTAGATTACAACACCTTTGATAAGAAGCTTTTTGTTCGTTCTTCTTTTGGATTGGTAAAAATTTCAGATGGTGTTCCTTCCTCTACTAAGTAGCCTCCATCCATAAATATGACACGATGGCCTACTTCACGTGCGAAGCCCATTTCATGAGTTACGATAACCATAGTCATTCCTTCATGAGCAAGATCAGTCATTACTTTCAGTACTTCACCGACCATTTCTGGATCAAGGGCTGATGTTGGTTCATCAAATAACATTACTTTCGGCTTCATCGCTAAGGCACGAGCAATGGCAACACGTTGCTGCTGTCCTCCTGAAAGCTGATCAGGATAATTATCTTCTTTATCTTCCAGTCCAACTTTTTTCAGTAATTCTCTCGCTACTTGTTCACTTTCCTGCTTACTTTGCTTTAATACTTGAATAGGACCAATTGTAATGTTCTCCATGATCGTTAAATGTTTAAACAAATTAAATTGCTGGAAACACATCCCGACATGTTGTCGTAGTTGATGAATATTCGTTTTTGGGTTCGTTAACTCCATACCTGCGATTTCAATCTTTCCACTCGTTACTGACTCTAGTCCATTTAGGCAACGCAAGAAAGTACTTTTACCACTACCAGAAGGCCCAATTACAACGACTACTTCTTGATTTTCTACTTGTGTACTAATGCCTTTTAAAATTTCATTGTTTCCAAATGATTTGTGAAGGTTTTCAACGTTTATCAACTTGTAGCCTCCTCTCTAGATAGCCAGCGAATTGTGAAACTACGAAAATAATAATAAAATAAATAACCCCTATGATGAGCCATATAGAAAATGGTTCAAAAGTATTCGAAATAATGATTTGTCCTCTAAATACTAAGTCAATAATCCCAATTGGAGCGAGTAAAGATGTATCTTTAATTGTTTGGGCTGACTGGTTAACTAGAGGTGGAATCATACGTTTAAATGCTTGTGGCAATACAATAAAACGCATTGTTTGAAAATCCGTCATTCCAATACTTGCTGCTGCTTCTTTTTGACCACGGTCAACTCCAAGAATTCCTGCACGGATAATCTCAGAAATATAGGCACCTTCGTGTAACGCAAGTGTTAAAGTAGCTGCAATAATCGGATATGCTTTTTGTCCAAACCATTCGTTTAATGGTAAAAGTCCAGTTAAACCAAAAACAATAAAGAATAACTGTACGAGTAAAGGGGTAGAACGGAAAACTTCAATATAAACCGATGCCAATCCTCGTAAAACTTTTGATTTTGACAGTTTCATTAAAGCTGCAATTAATCCAAAAATGACGGCAAGGATGATTGCTGCAATGGAATAATAGATGGTTAACTTAAGACCTTCCATCAGCATCGGAAGGTTTTCCCAAATCACTTCAAAATTCATTGTACTCCCTTCTTTCTTAATTTATTGTGTACTACTTATCTACGATGTTAATAAGAAGACTAAAAGAAATTGACAGTGCGCCAATTTCTTTTAGTGGAAAACTCGTATACACTTCTTTTTTTAGAAATGTAGCAATACTACTCTATTAACGGTCAATGACTACATCTTCAGGTTTTACTACACCGTCGATGAAACCATTCTTTTCGCCACTTAAATACTCGTCAAATAATTTATCGTATTCGCCGTTTTCTTGAAGCTTAGCTAATCCATCATTCACTTTTTGAAGAATATCTTCTTTTTCTTTACTGATTGCAATACCATAATGTTCACCAGCTAAAATATCACCAACAATTTGAGCGTCTGTTTCTTGAGATTGGATATAGTTAATGTTTGATGGGTGATCATATAAAATCGCATCAACACCACCGTTTTCAAGTGCAATATATGCTGTAGCAATATCAGCATATTGTTTAATGTTTGAATCATCGATACCGTTTTCTACCATATAATTATAAGAAGATGTTCCTTTTTGGATACCAATTAATTTGCCATTTAAATCTTCAAAACTATTAATACCTGAGTCAGGATTTGCTAGAATAGAAAGCCCTGATTCATAATATGCGTTTGAGAAGTTTACACTTTCCATACGTGTGCTAGTAATTGAAAGTGCTCCAACTACTACATCAATTTGTCCTGCTTTTAACGCTGGAATTAGTCCATCAAATTGTAGTACTGAAAATTCAACATCAAAACCTTCCACTTCAGCAATTTTCTCAATTAAAGCAATATCAAAACCTGTCAATTCACCATCAACCTCTGATTCGAATGGTGGATAAGTTGGACTCGTACCTACACGCACAACTAATTTTTCTGCTTCACCGGATGTTGAATCTGCTGAGCCTCCTGTGTTTTCTGTGTTTTCTGCGTTATCTGTGCTTTCTGTGGAATTCCCACTAGTACCACAAGCCGCTAAAAACAATACACATCCAATGACTAGTAAAAACTTAAATAAATAAGATTTCTTCATTTTCTTTTCCCCCTAAGTAGTAAATCTCGCATTTAGCTAGTTTAAATATTCACCTTTTATGAATCTTTCATTATTCCAATTCATTGAAAAAAGATTTCCAAGAAATTTATTAGAATATTTTAAAAAGTGAAATTACCATTATTATAATGGTTATTGTTTGCACATTTCAACAAATAGTTTGTTAGAAAAGTAATTTTAGTGACTCAATTAGTTCAAATAATTCAATATTATTTTCATAAAAATGCACCAATTTTTCTAACATTGTATGTACCTATAAAGAATGAACAAAAGTTTAAATATTACGACGTCTAACCTTTTCTTTTGTGAAAATGGATAAAATACATATCTTTATAATTGCAGAAACATAACATCAATCAAACATTGAATATGTATACATCATTTTTGTATTTTCGATCACTTCGTGAAACGTTTAATTATACTGAGATAGGTTTATCACCTCCAATTATCCGGTATTAATATACAATTACAACGAATATTTATAATGACAGTTTAACTAATTTTGTATATATATGCAATATAAATTTGATAATTTATTATTTTAAAAAGGTAAATTATAAGAGTTATATCTTTAAATCTAATAGGGATTAATAAAAGAATTAATTTGAGGCTAAAAAAGGAGTATTTGCAAAAAAAAAAAACGAACATATCTGCCTTTCAGAAGAAACAACACAAAACATTCTCAATCAACATCGAGTATATTGTTTCCGAAAGAAAATCGTTTACCACGACAATTGAATAATTAATTAACATTAAAAAGTCATTCTCTCGCTTTTAGAGGGAATGACTTCTTTTTTGGAATCGTCAACAAAAATTATAGTTTTGCCCAGCGTTCCTCTAGCCAGCTCATAAATTGTGCACCCTTATCACCTTCGTAGGCATCATAAACGTCTAAACGCATACGTTTCAGCTTCTCCGCAAAATCTTCCACTGTATGATCTTTGGGTAAGCTCTTTTTCACGCGAAGAAAAATTTTGTCTGTCCCTTTGATAATATCAAACCGCGCAGGTGTTGGCTTCTCAACATCTTCGCCAAACGCTCTAAGTGCTTCATAGGCTGCCACTCGAACCTTGTATACCGTATCATTTTCCATACGATTTTGTAATACATCCATCACTTTTTCATGTTGATAAGCCGATAACTTTTCGACTGCAGCTAAACGTTCTCGCCAGCTAGACGTATAATTGGCTTGTTTTTTTAATGTTTCGTACTCTTCAGGTAATGCTGTTTCAAACTGTTTCAAGTAATTGCACCTCTTTTTTTAACTAGAGGAAAAATGAATTCTTCTTCTGTTTCCCCTATTATACGTTGTCTCAATGATAAAAGCGAAGATTACCGGTAAAGATACCTATTTCACATCACGTATAAAGCAATATATAAACTACTTTGTCATAGTATTACTCAACCCACAATGAACATATACACCCGCTTTATAAAGAAGAATACGCTATACTAGATTTTAAAATTTGAGGCCATGTGACTTAATTGGGGATTTAGAATAAATGAAACTGCAAAAATAAAAAACACCAAAACCAATCAATGATTTTGATGTGTTTAAAGCAAGGGCATATTTAAAAAAATATCACTTCACTATTAATTCATTAATTCGGTCATTTAATGCTTGGAGGACATGGGGTGAATGACCTAAATAATCGCAAATATAAAACCGACAATTCAATTTTTCAGAGAATTCATTGACCGTTCGATTGATTCCGTTTAGAAGAATGCCTGTAAATAAGAAATACGGCACTATTAAGACACGCTCTACTATAGAGGTATTAATGTTTGCAATAACGTCATGAAAGTAAGGTTCACATCCTGTTAAAAAACAGATATCAACCGGATGATTTAGTTTTCCCTCAAGTCGCTGCGCAATTATCGATAAATCACGTTTCACATCTAAGTCGGAAGAGCCCCTTCCAATCATTAAAATTTTTGTATTGTAATCGATCTGTTGCATTGTCTGTAAAATCCGTTCATGAAGAAGGTTGATTAATTGGGGATGGACACCAATCGGTTTACCGTATTTCAATTCAATAGAAGGGTACTTGCTTAAAGCATTATCTAATTCGAGTGGTATATCATGTTTGGCATGTGCTGCTGTTAATAATAATACCGGAATTGCTTGTATGCTTGTTGCTCCTAATTCAATACATCGTTCGATTGCTTGTGAAATCGTTGGTTCGGCTAACTCTAAAAAACAATATTCTTGAATTGGTTCGTTTCTTAACGTTTTGCATTTTTCTACAAAGTTGACTGCTTCTACCTGACTCACTTTGACACGGCTACCATGACAGATATACAAAATTGCCTTCATTTACAAATTACCTACAACCAGATATTGGTCATTTTCATCAAACCATTTTACCTTTTCACGTAATGTGACTACTTCACCGACAATAATCATACTTGGATTTTTCATTTGGTTTTGAATTGCAACCTCATAAATGGTTCCTAAAGTTCCAGTAATCGTCCGTTGATTTGTTGTTGTACCTTCGTAAATAAGAGCAACAGGTGTATCGCTATTTTTCCCATGGGTTATAAGTTGACTCGTAATATATTTTAAGTTTTTCATCCCCATGTATATCGCAAGTGTATCGACGCCTTTAGCTAGCGAATCCCAACGAACAGTATCGACTTCGCCCTCTTTTCTATGGCCTGTAATTATAGCAAAAGACGAACTAAAATCTCGGTGGGTTACAGGGATGCCCGCATATGCAGGCGCTGCAATTCCAGATGTAATGCCTGGAACGATTTCAAAGTCTACTCCAGCTTCTCTGCAAGTAGCTGCTTCTTCTGCACCTCTACCAAAAACAAACGGGTCTCCACCTTTTAGTCTTGTGACAACTTTTCCTTGTTTAGCATATTTGATCAGTTCTATATTAATCGTATTTTGTTGCATCGTATGACAGTTTGGTAACTTCCCGCAAGAAATTAGCAGTGCATCACTTTTAGCGTTTTTAAGTAAATCTTTATTCACTAGTCGATCGTAAAATATTACATCTGCCTTTTCGATACACTTTAATCCCTTTACTGTAATTAACTCCTCATCACCTGGTCCAGCACCAACAATATAAACAATTCCCATATTAGATGCCCTCCATTTTACTTACTTTATTTGGATGTTGTACTGTAGGCAGTTCCAAGTTGTTTTTTGGCACAGTTTGATATGTTAAATATATTGCCAAACCAGTAAATATAAATCCACCAACAATATTTCCAATGAGTACTGGTATTTGGTTCCATACCCACCATTCATATACGCCGACATTTGCACCAAGTAACATACCTGCTGGAATAACAAACATGTTAACAACGGCATGCTCAAATCCTTGAGCAAAGAAAATTAAAATGGGTAGCCACATAGCAACAATTTTCCCGATAACTGATTGTGAAGTCATCGCCATAACAGCCCCAAGTGTTACCATCCAATTACAGAGAATCGCTTTTACAATGACAACGATAAACCCTGATGCTCCAAGTGCTTGATATGCAAGAGTTTTTGCTTCAGCAACATGAATAATTTTTTGTGCGATCACATGATCAGTTGTAGTTCCGAAATTTGTGATGGCAATGACAAACATTAGAGCGTAAATAAATCCTCCTATTAAATGACCGACAATCACCCAAAACCAATTACTAAGCATCTCTTTCCATGTTGCTTTTTTCTCCAAAACTGCTAGTGGAATTAAAGCAAAATTTCCTGTTACTAATTCCAAGCCTAATAATATAATGATGACAAAGGCAGCTGGGAAAAGAATGGCCCCAGCAATGCCCAATGTTGTTTGCAGTTCGGCTGTAAAGGCTAAGGTTGTACCAAAGCCTAATAACGCTCCAGATAAAATTCCTCGTATTACCATATCCTTTACAGATAATTTCGCTTTATCTGTCCCAGCTTGAATCATATTTTCAAGAACTATTTTTGGTTTAACATGTGACATTTATATCCCCCTAACTGAATGATTGATTTGAATTAATAAATTGAATCGTGGATTATGGTAGAACAATATAAACATCATCACCTTCAACCGCTACTTCAAATGTATTCACGCATCCGTGATCTGGCTCTTGTACTTTCCCAGTTGTTACGTCAATCTTCCAATCATGCATAGGACAAAACACATGCTGACCACAAACTAATCCTTCTACTAACACTCCCCCTTTATGAGGGCAACGATTTTCAATGGCATGAAATTCACCATTCGTCAGACGGAAAAGTGCAATCTCTAAGTCACCAATTCGAACTGTTTTACCATAATTTTTTGCAACCTCATCCACTTTCAGCACTTTTACACGTTCTACAGTTTGTTTCATTGATACCCCTCCATTTTTATTGTTGTACTGTCACTTTGCCAAACAATTCATTTTTCAACTTGTCATTGTTATTGATCTTTTTCCAAGGATCTTCTTGTACCGATATCGCAATGTCAAGGCGTTCATTTAATTCTTTACGTTGTTGTGGGTTTTCAATAACTGCCTTAATATTTTCTAGGCCCATTCGTTCTAACCATTTAGATGTTCTTTCTAAATAAATCCCTGTTTCACGATAATATTGGAAATAAGCTGATGCATATTCAACGACTTCCTCTGCCGTTTTTACCTTGCCAAGTAAGTCTGCAGCTCGAAGATGTGTTCCGCCATTGCCACCAACATACATTTCAAATCCACCATCTAAACCAACAATTCCGAAATCTTTAATGCCAGATTCTGCACAATTTCTCGGACAAGCAGATACTGCCATTTTAAATTTGTGCGGGCTACCAACACGTTCTAAGCGTTTCTCTAATTCAATTCCTAGACTGATAGAATCTTGTGTACCGAAACGACAGAATGTTTCCCCTACACACGTTTTTACTGTTCGAAGTGTTTTCCCATATGCATAACCAGAAGGCATATCAAGTTCTTCCCAAACTTTCGGTAAATCTTCTTTCTCAATACCAAAAATATCGATTCGTTGACCACCTGTAACTTTCAAGAGTTTGGCATTATATTTATCTGCTACATCGGCAATTTTTCGTAGTTGTTCTGAACTCGTCACACCTCCATACATACGCGGGACAACACCAAATGAACCATCTTTTTGGATATTTGCATGCAAACGTTCATTCACATAACGGGATTCACTCTCGTCTTCATATTCGACTGGGTTAATCATCCCTAAATAATAGTTCAACGCTGGACGACATTTTGAACAGCCCTCCAGGTTTTTCCAACCAAGAACATGCATTACTTCACGAGTATGCATTAATTGTTTATTGCGAATCTCCTCTACTACTTCTGCGTGGGATAAATTCGTACAGCTACATAATGTTTCTTTTTGAGCAGTTGCCACAAATTGATCTCCTAGTGTTATTTCAAGCAACTCTGAAATCATCGACTTGCAACCACCACATGATCTAGACGCACTTGTACATGCTTTAATGCTATCGATTGATTGACAGCCTTGTTCATGAATCGCCTGTACAATGGCTCCTTTTGAAACGCCATTACAACCACAAATAATTTCATCTGCTTCCATTGAAGCAACAATACTTCCACCTGACTCTCCACCAATTGGTTGGAGTAGGCTTACCTTCGTAGTGTCTGAAATATCTTGTTGTTTTTTAATCATTGAAAAGAGTCGATTTCCTTCCCTACTGTCACCAAACAACACTGCCCCAACGATTTTTTTGCCGTTAAATACAATTTTTTTATAAATGCCATCTTGCTCATCGAAAACTCGTAAAGCCTTTTTCTCTTCACCTTCAACAAATTCACCCGCAGAGAATACTTCAACTCCCGATACTTTTAATTGAGTTGACACAACAGACCCTTGATAAGGTGCTGAATCTAGATCACATAGCGTTTTTGCCAACACTTTTGCCTGTTCAAATAGTGGTGCAACTAAACCATACGCAATGCCATTATGCTCTGCACACTCACCGACTGCGTAAATGTGAGGGATATTTGTTTGCAAATAGTCATTCACAATAATACCGCGATTTGTGCGAATGCCTGCTGTGTGTGCTAGTTCAACATTCGGTTTAATACCAACCGCTATTACGACTAAGTCACACGCTAATTCCTCACCATCAGAAAATCTTAGCCGTTCCACTCTTCTATCGCCTAAAATTTCCGTTGTATTCTTTTCAAGTAAAAAACGCATTCCTTGATTCTCTAACTCTTGCTTTAATAAAGCTGCTGCTGTTACATCTAATTGACGATCCATAAGGCTAGTTCCTAAATGAACAACCGTAACATCCATACCCAAGTTCAATAACCCACGAGCGGCTTCAAGACCTAATAGACCTCCACCAATTACTGCTGCTCGATGGAATTTTTTTGATGCACGAAGCATCTCGTCTGTATCTTTTATATCTCGAAATGTCGTTACTCCCTCTTTATCTACCCCGGGAATCGGAAGAATAAATGGAACAGACCCTGTCGCAATGATGAGTTCATCATATTGAACAACCGTACCAGCATTTGTTATGATGCTTTTTTCTTCAGAATCGATTTGTACCACTTTTTCATTTGTAATTAATTGAATATTATTTTCTTCGTACCATGACCAATCATTTAATGTGATATCTTCAACGGTTGTATCACCTTGTAATACTTTAGAGAGTAATATTCGATTGTAATTTGGATAAGGTTCTTCACCAATAATCGTAATTTCGTACATCCGTTTCGAGTTTTGAAGTATTTCCTCAATCGTTTTAACGCCAGCCATTCCATTCCCTATTAAAACTAGTCGCTTTAAGTTCATAAATGCCCCTCCTGAAAAAATTTTTAGAATTAACTGAATATTTAAAAACTATACATGTTAGATGATATCACATGAAAAACTTTTGTAAAGCTGAATTTTTAAGTAAACGCTTACTAAAAATCAAGAAATTGAACAAAAATTCACAATTTTATCATTTTGTATGTAACTTTTTATAACATAACTTTCAATCAGATTGAGTTTACTGTTAAAATAGAAATATTAGTATATAGGGGGGATCTATAATGGGCGGTTTAGATCATAAATGTATTGCTTTATTAGGAACGAGAAAAATCGATGAGCAAGTCAACATTACCGAACAACTGGGAGGGACAGCAGTTCATAGACCTTCACAAGGGACTGTTTTCTTTGACTCTAGTATGATCGGATCTAAAATTCAGGAAATTGTAAACGGTCATTTTGATTGGATGATCTTTACAACAGGAATAGGAATCGAAAAGCTAATTGAAGTGGCTATTGAAATGGATTATGAGAAGGAGCTCTTATATTCTCTTAACAAAACGAAGATTGCAATCCGTGGTTATAAAAGTGCAAATGTATTGAAGAAATACGGTTTAACACCAATGATTCGTGACGATGATGGTAGTATTTCCGGTTTAATCCGGGCATTTGGAGAATATAACTTAAAAGGTCAAAAGGTTGCTGTACAGCTATATGGCGAACCTGCTGTGGAGTTACTCAATTGGCTAAAACTACAACAAGCAGACTATCAAGAAATTGTTCCATATCAACATATTCCACCTACTCAAGAAACACTGGATCAATTATTACATGAAATCGTCAAAAGTCTTGTACACGCAGTAAGCTTTACAAGCGTCCAACAGGTTCATTATGTTTTTGAATATGCTAAAAAACACGACTTAGAAACAGAGTTACTAAATGCCTTTGAACATCATGTGATTGCACTCCCAATTGGGAAAGTTACTGGGAAGGCTCTACAAGAACGTGGAGTCAAACGTATGCTCATCCCTCAAGACGAACGAATTGGCAGCGCCCTTATGACGCTAAATAAGTATTTTAAGGAAGCTGTTCAGAAGTCTTAATAGAATAGAAGAGTTACGATATTATTGATAAAAAAAAGGATGTCCTAAAAGAGACTTTTAGGACATCCATCACATATAAGAAATTATATTGTACTTGTATCAATTACAAATCGATATTTCACGTCTGAAGCTAATACTCGTTCGTACGCTTCATCTATCTGATCAGCTGAAATCACTTCAATACTCGGAACAATGTTATGTTTTGCACAGAACTCCAACATTTCTTGAGTCTCACGGATACCGCCAATCATCGAACCAGCAAACGAACGACGATGACCGATTAAATTGAACACATTAAGCGAAAGCGGCTCAGCAGGCGCACCAACATTCACTAAAGTGCCATCAAGAGTAAGTAGCCCTAGATAGGCGTCCAAGTTAATTTTTGCACTTACTGTATTAATAATTAAATCGAATGTCCCTGCAAGTTTTTCGAATGTTTCAAGATCACTTGTCGCATAGTAGTGATCCGCTCCTAATTTTAAACCATCTTCTTTTTTCTTCAAAGATTGTGATAGAACAGTCACTTCAGCACCCATCGCATGTGCGATTTGAACAGCCATATGTCCAAGACCACCTAACCCAATGATGGCCACTTTTTTACCAGGTCCAGCATTCCAATGGTTTAATGGCGAATATGTTGTAATCCCAGCACAAAGTAACGGTGCTGCTACGTCAAACCCTATATTATCAGGAATTCTAAGGACGAAATTTTCTTGTACAACGATATGTGTAGAATAGCCACCTTGCGTAGGTTCGCCGTATTTATCTACACCAGCGTAAGTTTGGATGTTTCCATTTAGGCAGTATTGCTCTTCTCCTTTACGGCAGTTTTCACACTCGCCGCAAGAGTCAACCATACATCCTACCCCTACACGGTCCCCAACTTTATATTTTGTTACATTAGGTCCAACAGCTGTTACAACCCCTGCAATCTCATGCCCAGGTACGAGCGGATAGTTCACTTGACCCCATTCTCCATGTGCTGTATGGATATCAGAGTGACAAATACCTGCATATTTAATTTCAATTAATACATCATGTAAATCTAGATCACGTCGCTTGATTTCAGCTGCACGAAACGGTTTGTCTGGACCGTCAACCGCTCTTGCTTTAGCAGTTATCATGGAAAAACCCCCTAATTATTGTATCGTTCAAGAGAATGTTCAATTACAAGGAATAAACGAATGAATGACTACTCCTATTTTCTTTATTCCCGACTTTTACCTCTTGCGAATTAATAGTACTAGTTAGAGTTAACTCTAGGTCAAGCAATTCATGACAATTTCTTTTTCTAGAACTCTCTTGCAAGTCTCACCCATTTTTACCTTCTGTAAGGTTTTTGACATCCAGAAAATACAATGATAAAATCCATCACAACTTAAAGTTAACTTTAAATTTATATGTACGAAGAGGGGAAATATGATGAAGACATATTCAATCGGCGAAATTGCAAAGCAGTTAAATCTTTCAGTCCATACACTACGTTATTACGATAAAGAGGGACTGTTACCTTTTGTCAAACGTACATCTAGTGGAACAAGGGTATTTAAAGAGTCTGATATGAGCGCTTTAAAAGTCATTGAATGCTTAAAAGCTACCGGGATGCCTATTAAAGAAATAAAGCACTTTATCGATTGGTGTGCAGATGGGGATGCCACGTTACAACAAAGATATGACATGTTTATGGAGCGTAAAACAATTGTAGAAGCACAGATGAAGGAACTCAAACAAACGATGGAACTCATCGAGCATAAGTGCTTCTATTACAAGACTGCATTAGATGCTGGGACAGAAGATATACACAAAAGTGAAAAAATCGTAATTCCCGCTACAGTCTAACAAAACTGTTCCTGTTAAAGTTTACGTCAAAGCAAAAATAGAATTAATAGTTTGAATTCAAAAACTATTCTAAACTAATTTAATATTACTTCTTTTCTTTTTATTATAGGCATCAACCATATAAGTTGCTATACTACAAAGATATTTTCTTTAAGGAGTAGAACATGCCTAGACTTAAAACACAAGAATTAATCTTTATTATTTTTATGTTATTTTCCATGTTCTTTGGAGCTGGAAACCTCATCTTCCCTGCATTTTTAGGTAACTCAGCTGGCGTTGAAATGTGGATATCTCTTTTCGGTTTCATTATTACTGCGGTAGGTTTACCGATTTTAGGGGTTATTGCAATAGGGAAAGCCGGTAGTTTTGATACGCTAGCTACTCGCGTTCACCCATGGTTCGCACTCATTTTCCCGGTATTAATATATCTTTCAATTGGACCGGGCTTAGCGATACCAAGAGCAGGAACAGTTGCCTATGAAATGAGTATTAAACCATTTTTACCGGAGAGTTTATCGGGTAGTCCGATGATGCTGTTCATTTATACCATCATCTTTTTTGTAATTGTTTTAGCCCTTAGCTTATCGCCATCCAAACTGGTGGATCGTTTTGGTAAATTATTAACGCCAATTCTTCTAATCCTTATTGCGATTATTTTTGTGAAAGCAATTTTCACACCGGTAGAGTCATATGCTACTGCTACAGACCTATATGCAACGAATGGTTTCTTTCAAGGATTTTTAGATGGCTATTTAACAATGGATGCTCTGGCTGCGCTTGTTTATGGGATCGTAGTAGTGAATACTATTCGCGCAAAAGGAATTCAAGATAATGCATCATTATCAAAATACATGCTTCTTGCAGGTCTTGGAGCAGGTATTTTACTTGCAGTCATTTATAGTATCCTAACCTACTTAGGTGCTTCCATTTCTTCAATCGAGCAATTAGACAATGGTGCTGAAGTATTAACGCTAGTGATGAATACATTATTCGGACAAGCTGGCATCGTCATTTTAGGAGCATTATTTACAGTTGCTTGTCTTTGTGTATCCATTAGTTTAGTTATTTCATGTGGGGAGTACTTCTCTAAACTATTACCCATCTTCTCGTATAAAGTTTGGGCAATGATTACTGCACTAGTTAGTTTTGCTATTGCTAATTTAGGACTAAATCAAATTTTAGCTATTTCGGTACCGATATTAGGAATGATTTACCCTCTAGCAATTGTGCTAATAATTCTAGGAATATTGAATCGCTATGTTCATCATACAATATACCTAGTTGCCATTATTTTCACAGCTATCTTCAGTATTATCGAAACAATCAATACAACATTCTTAAGCAATTCATTATCTAATACACTGACGTTAATCCCACTTTATGACCAAGGTGTAGGCTGGGTACTACCGGCTATTTTAGGTGTAATAATTGGTGCCATTTTTGGTGGTACAAAAAAGAATTCAGTGTATGAAAGACAATAAATAAGCCAAGTATCACGTTTAGCTGACGTGGTACTTTTTTTGTACTCTTTTTTAATTTTTAGAAACTATCCAATGCTTAACCTTCCAGTATCCCTTAGATTCTACGTAACAATTCACCCTTCAGATCTTATAATTTTTTACAACTCTCATAAAATGGAAGATTGACAAAAAAATAGAGTTCATATAAATTTATGTTAACCTATTTTAAATTATAGTTAACACAAGAAGGAGGAATGAAAATCGTGAGTACTGTACAAAGGACGATACCAAAAACAAGCGTATTAAATTTAGTGTACTGCAGTATGTTTGCTACCTTAATGATGATTGGAGCAAATATTACCTCGTTTGCCCCATTCTTTGTTGTCGGTGGTGTACCAATCACATTACAAACATTTTTTGCTGTGCTAGCGGGACTTGTTTTAGGTAGCAAAAATGGTGCCATTGCATGCACAGTATATATGTTAATCGGCTTAGCAGGTGCACCCGTTTTCGCTAAATTTAGTGGTGGGTTTGATAGTATGTTATCCCCTACATTTGGATTTATTTTAACATTTATTATTTCGGCTTATATGACGGGGAAAATTGTAGAAACGTTCCAAACATTAAAGCACTACATGATAGCATCACTTTTAGCAATGCTGGTCATTTATGTAGCAGGAACGAATTGGATGTATATGTCCTATAAATTTTGGGCTGATGCACCTCCTGAACTTTCCTATGAGCTCGTTTGGGGCTGGATGTTAGTACCTTTACCAAAGGATATTATTTTAGCCATTTTTGCAGCCTTTTTAGCATTCCGACTTCAAAAGATTTTAAAAATTTTACCTATTAAAACATCAACGAAATTGGAGGATTAACCTATGTGGACTCAGCTCGCTAAAGATGTCATCAATGGAAAAGAGTTAACTGATCATGAAGCAATTGCTATTTTAACTAGTGATGACGATGAATTACTTCCGTTACTCAATGGCGCTTTTCAAATTCGAAAGCACTATTATGGTAAAAAAGTAAAATTAAATATGATACTGAATGCAAAAAGTGGTTACTGTCCTGAAGATTGTGGTTATTGTTCCCAGTCATCTAGGTCGTCAGCTCCAATCGAAAAATATCCTTTCATTACAAAAGAGGAAATTTTAGAGGGTGCTAAACGAGCTTTTGAAAACAAAATTGGCACTTATTGTATCGTAGCTAGTGGACGCGGACCGACACGCAAAGATGTCAATGTAGTAAGTGAAGCTGTTACCGAAATTAAAGAAAAATACGGTTTAAAAGTTTGCGCTTGTCTAGGATTGCTGAAGGAAGAGCAAGCCGAACAGTTAAAACAAGCTGGTGTCGATCGATATAATCATAATGTCAATACATCAGAGCGTCATCATCGCTATATAACAACTACTCACACATACGAAGACCGCATCAATACAATCGATATAGTAAAGAAACATGGCCTGTCCCCTTGTTCCGGAGCTATCATCGGTATGAAAGAAACGAAAGAGGATGTAATTCATATTGCTCGTGCATTAAGAGAGCTTGATGCAGACTCAATTCCCATTAACTTCCTTAACGCCATTGATGGGACAAAGCTTGAAGGAACGAAGGAGTTAAATCCAAGATATTGCTTAAAAGTTCTTGCTCTGTTCCGTTATATGAATCCAACAAAGGAAATTCGAGTCGCTGGTGGCCGCGAAATAAATTTAGGTACATTACAGCCCCTTGCCTTATACGCTGCTAATAGCATCTTTGTTGGTGATTATCTAACTACTGCTGGGCAAGAAGAAAACATGGATTATCGAATGCTCGAAGATCTTGGTTTTGAAATTGAACTGACTAAGAAACAAGAAGAGCTATGTAGGGCTTAAATCATATTAACTTTCTTGCAGAGAGATTGAATTAACATAAAATGTCCATCCGCCTTTCCTAACAAAGGGTGGATGGACATTTATTTACTTTGTGTTATGCCGTTATATCGCGGCGTGTAAAGTACGTAAAGCTTACTGCTAAGAAAATAATTGCATACACAACATTTACAGCAATAGCAAAGGTTAATGTTAAATCTTCTATTATTGGCATCATACCTGGTTCAAATTGTGATAGGTCATTTGCAAACCAAATGTATTTTGCAAACTCATATCTTGATAGTAGCATCGTCATAGTCGTTCCCATAAATAATATTCCTAGGCTCAAACTTACGGCTAATGTACTTGAACCAAAGATTGTACCAAGCATAAAGGCAAATAAAATAGTCATGAAAATCGAAGCAGCATTTAACAGAATCGTCTGTACGTAATGTGTTTCTACAACTTGTTCTATCACGCTACCATTTACAACCGATAGCGTTATCGCTTGATCTGTATTAAATAGGATAAAACTCCCCAATATTGCAACTGTAACACCTGCAGTAAAAAGTGCCGCACCATATAAAAGGGTAGCCACAAGTTTTGATAATAATATTTTCCAACGTGCTGCTGGTCTTGTTAATAACATTTTGATAGTCCCTGTTCCAAATTCGTTGGAAACAATGGAAGCAGCAATAACCATTGTAAAAATACCAACAAGCATTAAAACAATCGTTAATAAAGGATCGACGACATCATCGAACATGACCGCATCAATAGAAGGTAAATCATTTGCCAGTCTGTATTCGGCCATTAAAATTTCTTCTTCAATAGACTGGATATCTTCTTCCATCATTCCTGGTATGTTAAGCTGTGCTTGATATTCTGCAATCCATTCGTTATTCGCTTCTTTACGAAGCTCTGGTGTACTTTGGTCAGGAGCAAAATACTTATTCAATCCCAGTAATGCAATAACAGCCATAAGAACAAGTACAAGCATAATCCATGCATTCTTTTGTGACCAAATTTTGATCCATTCATTTTTAACGTATTGCATCAATCGCACCTCCACCAGTCATTTCAATAAATTGGTCTTCTAAACGTTTTGTATTTGGTTGAATTGTATATAGGTCAATTCCTGCATCCACAAGCTTGCGGACAAAAGTGGGAACGTCCTCTTTTGAAATGGTCACTACAAATCCACCATTTTGTGGCTTTGCTTTCTCTTTAGCAAAAGATGCAAATTGATCCTTTTGCTCAACCTCAACGTAATATTCACTGACTGCCTCTACCTTTAACTCACGAATATCAATAATTTCACCGTTTTGAATAACCGCAATACGATCCACCATTAGTTCAATTTCAGATAACATATGGCTAGATACAACAATTGCTACATTATCCTCTTCGGCAATTTTGCGCAAATACATACGAAACTCACGTATTCCAGCAGGATCGAGTCCATTTGTTGGCTCATCTAAAATTAGAAATTTTGGGCGATGAAGCATTGCCTGAGCAAGACCTAATCTTTGGCGCATCCCAAGGGAATAGGTTTTAACTTTTTCATGAATTCGATTTTGCAATCCTACTTGCTCCACTACTTCATCAATACGAGATTTCGGGACATTATGCATGCGTGCAAAGTGCTGCAAGTTTTTATAGCCGCTCATATATTTATACATTTCCGGATTTTCCACAATAACGCCCACTTCGCTTATTGCTTGCTCGAAGTTTTTTTGAAGTGATTTCCCATTAATCAACACTTCGCCACCTGTTGGATGCATAAGCCCCGTCATCATACGAATCGTCGTTGTTTTACCTGCACCATTTGGTCCTAAAAAACCTGTGATTTGGCCTGGATAAAAGTCTAAATTGAGTTTCTTTATAATTTGTTTTCCTTTAATAGTTTTGTTTAGATTTTTTATTTGCACAATCGGCGTTGTCATTTATCGCACCCGCTTTTCATATAGATTTTTCATCCAATTCACTGTATCTTCACCGCGCTCATGGCGAATATCTTCAACGACTTCCATCGCACAAAGATGACCATCTTTTAACAACATTACTTCATCTAAAATCGGCTCCACTTCATTCACTTCATGTGTTGACAGCACAATTGCACTATTCTCTGTATCAATAAACTTGATTATCGCTTTTAGTAAGCTTTCACGTGCCAGTGGATCAAGGCCCGCAAACGGCTCATCCATTAAATACAGTTCGACATTCCGTCCTAGAAATGTAGCTAATTTTATCCGACCACGATTTCCCTTTGATATATTCCCAAGCTTTACAGTTGTCGGCACTTGTAAAAACGAAGCTACCTCTCTTGCCTTTTCGCTCGAAAAATCTTCAAACTGACTTTCATAAAATTTGAATACTTCTTCACCCGTTAGTTTTTCATAAAACAAGTCGATATCAGGTAAGTATGCTATTTTATTTGTGTGGCGCCTTGTTACCTTTTCTCCGTTTAGCTCGAGTCTCCCCGACGTTGGCGTTAATATACCCGCCATCAGTTTTAAAAGAGTTGATTTTCCGCTACCATTCTCTCCAATTAAACCGACAATTTGTCCTTGAGGAATCGAAAATGTTAACTGTTCTAAAACCGTTTTGCGTTTATATTGGAATGACAGTTGTTGTACATTCATACTAGCTGTCCCCTTTCTTCTTTTTCAGCACTTCAATAATTTCATCTACTGTAAAGCCAAAAGATTCAATGGAAGAGACAAACTGTATTGCTACTTGCTCTTTCATTTGCTCGCGAACCGTGTGAATGATTGCATCGTCAGTTGTAATAAATGTCCCTTGCCCACGTTTCGTTTCCGTTAATTCCATCGTTTCCAACTCCTTATATACTCGTTGCACCGTATTGACATTGACACCTGACTCTAAAGCATACTCGCGGACAGAGGGCAACTTATCCCCTGGTTTCAACTTGCCTTTGATGACATCGCCACATATTGTTTCAACAAGCTGTAAGTAGATTGGGCGATCTTTTGCAAAGTCCATCGTCATCTTGTGATCACCCTTTCAATCCACTTGCATGACACCATGTAAATGAAAACGAATATTGCGCTCGCAACAATCTCTTCTACTAAATAAAAGTCAAAGAATAATGAAAAGTTAATTCCCCTATCTGCAAACGATGGCAAGTATTGATTTAAAATGGACATCTGCACTCTCCCAACTTGTAAAAGTGTGACTTCTGGGAGACGATTCAATAGTTCCATTAAGAAAATGACTGTAATTAACATGACAGCGTAGCTTATTTTACCAATATAACGAGCAAGCTGTGTATTCAACCCTGTTAAAAATAAGACAACAACTGTGAAGAAAATGTAAATTAACACTACATGTATTAGACAGGCAATACCAAATATCAAATACTGCATGAATGTTCCCTCAATTAAATCACCTACAAAGAAAAACCCTAAAAAAGCAATGAAGTTTAAAGTGATTAGACTAAGGATATGATAAACAATCTTCGCCCCAATCAAGGTATAGATAGATTGACTGTTGTGAAGCCAAAGTTCCTTTGTTTTTATATCTCGATTTAAACTACTTGAAAACATAGCTATCGAAAGAATAGTTATTAAAAATGCTGCAATAATCGCCATAATAACCCGTACATAGTTCGTATCGTAATTAATAGGATTGGGAAATAGTTGAACAATTAATACGGGTCCAAGGAAAACAATAATTCCTACAAGCCCTGCCATTACATAGTTAAACAAACCGTAATGTCGATGTTCCTGAACAATTAACCCCGCGAATTTTCTCATTTCGAACCTCCAGTAATAGTGTACTAGTGACATAGTACACTATACTTTCAAGAAGTGTCAATAGGCAGGTGTGGAAAGATTTGGTTTGGGGTTGGGGTTCGGGTTCGGGTTCGTGGTTCGTGTATCGCCCCATTTTGTGTCCGTATCGCCCTGCTCTTATTTAAGGGGAATTATGTGTGCTATTCACCGCCATCAATTGCAGACTAAGCATTAGAATGTACAGAAACAAAATAAAAGGGAAGCGTTCCAATGCTGGTCAGCTCCCCTTCCGTTCATTATGAAATTCTGTAAAAAATCAGTATGATGACATTGAATCCTTCAGATAAAATCTCTTCAAATGTGTCACGCTAAATGATTGAAAACTATGAGAATACTAAAATTTTACGTGCGATTGATTCTGTTAAACGAGTTGCTACTTTTGGAACAGCCCATTTAATAATTGGTGTTAACACTGCACCCGATAATCCACCAGCATGAACTTCCACTGTGCAAGTCATTGTTGTTTTCCCACTCACATCTTCTGCAGTAAAATGCCCACTTCCTGTAAAATTATCAGATAAACCTTTTAGTTCAAACTTAATATTCGAAGGTTCATTGAATTCCGTAATATCAACCTGCGCTTGTATTGTTTTTTTAATCCCTTTCATACTACCTTCAAATGTCCAAATCGATTGTTTATCACTGACGATTTGATGTTCTTTATAGGCTGGTACAGACGTTGCCCATTTTTCAAGATCACTAACATAATCCCAAACTGCTTGTACCTCTACTGGAATTTCTACTGTATGTGTTCCGATTGCCATGATATTTCCCACTTTCACTAAAGATGATAAATTGACATTTCTACAATTATTACATAAAAAGGCTAAACTTACATCAGTCATTATACATAGCTCTCCTTCTGCTAATCCACCTAAATTTGAAAAGCAGGAATATAAAACTATAAAAACAAGCAAAAACGCCAAAACCCACCATACTAAGGATTTTGACGTTCAACCTCAAACACGATCGATTACTATTTCGTTATGAACTCTATAACTATCAAAATCTAAGATTCCTTTAATAACCATTTATGTTCTTCCTCATAGATGCGCTCAGTCCATGGATTGTTTTCTAAATGACGAATCATCCAGCAAAAATACATAGCATAACCGGGTGCAGTTGCTTGTGGATGATCCAGTCCACCCGGTATGGTAATAAAACTATTATGCTCAACACGATATGCTTCTGGGCCTACCATTGCACATCCAAAACCTTGCTCTAAATTAAAGCGATAGTAATACACTTCAGGTTGGTCATGATGGTGAGGAGGGTAACTTGACCAACGACCTGGATGAGAAATGACTTCACCAATGACTAAATTGGAGTATGGTGCCGTTTCATAATCGAAAATTGTTCGAATTGTTCTAAGAGCTGTATTGTCCCATACGCCTAAGCCTAAATCTTCATTCGGGCAATCATTTGGCGTATATAGTTTACTAGAAAAGATACCATCATTATCTGTTTTCTGTATTAATATTTCACTCTTATCCATTGCTTCAATTGTTACCTTTACATCTTTACAAACATGTAAACAATACGGTGATTCTGTAAAAACATCCTGTCGGTGGACAACAACAGATTCGCCTTCCCAAGAAAGTTTCACATGAGCAACCAATGGGAGAATTGCCATCTCCTGTATTGAATCATGTAATGTTAAACGTTCTCCTGCTTCAAGTACATGAATGCCAATATCCATAAGCATATTTGTTTCATCGTTTCTTGCAGTCAGCTCATGATAGCCTCCCGTTAAGTCAGCTAGTTTTCTATACATGTTGTAATCCCTCCTTTATTTGTTGGTGACTATTAAACATGTATATATGTCGTGACACATTATCGTAAGCACCTTGAATTAACTGTGTATGAAGTGCGTAGTAATCATCAAATGGGGCATGTTGGTTTACGATCTGTTGAACAGATTGAAATGTTGATGTTGCTACATTGATTTTTCGAACACCAAGCTCAATACTCTTTTGAAAATCTTCTTTTGAAATGCCAGAACCACCATGCAAAACAAGTGGTATGTTTACTTTCTCCTGAATTTCGGATAGCTTTTCAAATTGAAGTTTGGGCTCTCCTTTATA
The DNA here is from genome assembly GCF_900291985.1 of Lysinibacillus timonensis. Classification (NCBI taxonomy): domain Bacteria; kingdom Bacillati; phylum Bacillota; class Bacilli; order Caryophanales; family Bacillaceae; genus Lysinibacillus; species Lysinibacillus timonensis. Next base: position 1,361,099 of record NZ_LT985980.1, read on the forward strand.
GACTCCATGTGCATTACCATACGCTACAGCTAATGCATCAACTGGTACTTCTTCCACAAAACGTACAGCGTCTGCAACAGAAGTAGACAACATTTCTATCTCCTCACTGCCATCCTCTGATCCACCAACCCTCCCTACTTCTGCTTCAAATGATGCATGATATTGTGCGGCAAGACGTTGTATCTTTTTGGAATTTGAAATATTCACCTCTAATTTTTCGTGGGATCCGTCATACATGACTGATGTAAAACCTAGCTCAAGTGCTTGCAAAATCGTTTCTTCTGTCAATCCATGATCTAAATGAACAACGATTGGTACACTAGCCTTTTTTGCCGCTGCAATCATTGCTGGCCCAATAAGATGAAGGGGGGAATGCTTTAAACGAACTTCGGCAATTTGTAATATGATGGGTGCCTTTAAATCTTCTGCAGCCCGAACTGCACCTTGAATCATCTCTAAACTAGCGACACTAAAGGCACCTATTCCAAATTGATGCTGTGTCGCATAAGCTAAACTTTCCTTTAATGTTACAAGCATTGGTTAACCTCCCTATAGGTTGGCTATTTCACGTATATATTGACGTGCATTTTTTGCATATTCAAATGGATTGGCTTTTGCTGGATCCTGTTCCGCTTCTACAATAATCCAGCCTTTATAATTAGATTGTGCAATCAATTGAATTATCGCTTTAAAATTAATGACACCATCACCCGGCACTGTAAATACGCCTTCTTTAATTCCGTCCAAAAAGCTTAACCTTTCTTCCTTCACATTTTTCAAAACAACGTCACGTACATCCTTAAAATGGATATGAGCTATGCGATCAATATGATTTCGTAGAACACTTAGGTAGTCTTCTCCTGCAAAATATAAATGACCACAATCGTAAAGTAGAGAGACATAGTTCGGATTTGTTCGTTCCATTAACCGGTTTATTTCTTCTTCTGATTGAATACCCGTCCCCATATGATGGTGATAAACTAAAGTCATCCCTTTTTCACTTGCCAACTGCCCTAATTTGTCGAGTCCTTCAACTAACATTTCCCATTCTTTCTCCGAAAAAATAGGCTTATTTTCAAGAATAGGAGACGTTTGATCTCCCTGTATGCTATGACCCTGTTCTGAAATGACAATATGTTTTGCACCCATTTCGCGTAAAAAATCACGATGGGCAATAAATGCTACTTCTGTTTCCTCATATGGTTTGGTTGTTAGATAAGAGCTAAACCATGCTGCTGCAATGGATAATCCACGTAATTCTAGCGAATGGCGAAGCACCTTCGGATCGCGGGGAAACTTATTCCCAACTTCACATCCTTCAAAACCTGCTAGTGCCATTTCACTTATACATTGTTCAAAAGGAATATTACCACCAAGCTCGGGTAAATCATCATTTGTCCATCCTATTGGGGCAATTCCAAGTTTTATAGAATGATTGGTTAACATAGGCTCCTCCTAATATTTACGAGCTTGTCGTAAATATTTTTCTTTCTCTTGGTAAGCGATTGTAATCGCTTCACTTTTTGCTACTTCCGGTATACCTACATGCCACCATGCTTCATATCCATCTGTCATTGTTTTAGGTAGAACTTTTATATCAATTAATGTACTTATAGAGGAATTTTTAGATTTTTCAATAGCATCATCTAATTCACTCATTGTATGAACGCGGAAAGTTTTTAAACCATAACCTTCTCCAATCATGGCATAATCAATAGCCATAATATTCCCAGTCGTGTCATTTGTTTGTTCATCGCGATATCGGAATTCTGTTTTATAGCTTGGCATCCCATTTCCCATTTGTAGATTATTAATACAACCAAATCCCGCATTATCAAAGAGTACAATATTGATTTTTTTCTTTTCTTGTAAGCTAGTTACAAGTTCAGAATGTAGCATGAGAAAACTACCGTCTCCTACTAAGGCATATACTTCCTTTTCCGGCTCTGCTAGCTTTACGCCAAGTGCTGCTGCAATTTCGTACCCCATACACGAATATCCATACTCCATATTGTAAGTATAGGGCTCTGACGTTTGCCATAACCGCTGTAAATCTCCTGGTAAGCTCCCTGCAGCGGCTGTAATAATACTAGAAGGATGGAGTAATTCATTTAAGCGAACAACAACGGATGTTTGTGTTAATTGTGTATTTAATACTTGCTCGTAGTCTTTTAATTCATGATCTAAATGCCCTGCAATCTCAGGAACAAAGTTATCCGATACTTTAGTGTTTGCTAAACGTTTACGTTCATTTAGCCATTCATCTTTTAATTTCTTTATATTTTCATAGGATGTATTATACTCTCCAAGAGCATTGGCTAACGCTTCTATACCAAGTTTCGCATCCGAAACAATGGCATGTGCATCTAATTTATTCGCATGGAATGTTGAAGCATTAATGGTTAAAATTTGTTTATTCGCAAATAAGCTTTTGGAACCTGTTGTAAAATCACTAAATCTTGTTCCTATGCCAATAATTAAATCAGCTTCCTTTGCTGCTTTATTGGCACTCAAATTGCCCGTTACGCCAATGCCACCCAGATTTACTAACTCATGAGAAGATATTGCGCCTTTACCAGCCTGCGTTTCAGTAATGGGAATATGATATTTGTTCGCAAAATCCAATACTTCTTTTTCAGCACGCGAATATCTAACACCTCCGCCAACAACTAGAAGAGGTTTCTTATGTTCTTTCAATAATTGTACTGCTTTTTCGATTGCTTCTCGGGTAGGGATACGGCGTTCAATAGTATGCACACGTTTTTCGAAAAAGCTAACTGGGTAATCCCATGCTTCTCCCTGTACATCTTGAGGAAGTGATACGACGACAGCTCCTGTGCTTTCAACACACGTTAATACACGCATTGCGTTTAACAATGCACTCATTAACTGCTCAGGCCGAGTGACACAATCCCAATATCTCGACACAGATTGGAATGCATGATTGGTTGATATCGTTGTATTATAAGTTTGTTCGATTTGTTGCAGAACTGGGTCTGGCTGCCTAGTTGCAAAGACGTCCCCAGGAAATAAAAGTAATGGAATTTCATTTGCCGTAGCAGTTGCCGCAGCTGTAACCATATTCGCCGATCCAGGGCCTACTGATGCCGTACAAGCAATAATTCTTTTCCGATGATGCTGTTTTGCATAGGCAATTGCAGCATGTGCCATCCCCTGCTCATTTCTCCCCTGATATACATTTAAGCGACCTGGATTTTCTGCAATTGCTTGACCTATGCCTAACACATTTCCATGACCAAAGATTGTAAAAATCCCATCAATAAATGGATGTTCCTGATTGTCAAAACGTACATACTGTGCATTTAAAAATTTCACTAAAGCTTGGGCAGTGGTTAAACGAATTGTTTCCATCTATTTACACGCTCCTTTTACAAAGATAGGCTATGTAGAAAGTGATTGTTTTTTCTAAATAGCCTATATCTATCAAACTATTTCTTTTCAACAAAGCGAGCTGTGACCATCTTTTTACGTGTGTAGAACTCTACGCCATCTTTCCCATTTGCATGGAGGTCACCGTAAAATGAATCTTTGTAGCCAGAGAATGGGAAAAATGCCATCGGTGCAGGAACGCCTAAGTTGATGCCTAACATTCCAGCATCTATTGTTTCCCGGAATTGACGAATTGCTGCAGCATTGTTTGTATATAAACAAGCGCCATTTGCTAAATGGCTTGCATTTGCAACTTCAATCGCATGTGATAAATCATTTACACGAACTACTGATAACACGGGTGCAAAGATCTCATCCTGCCAAATTTTCATATCCTTTGTTACATGGTCAAAAATCGTTGCTCCTAAGAAATAACCTTCGTTATTTACCTCTTCGTCCATTCGGCCATCTCTTACAAGTTTTGCTCCTTGTTCGACGCCAGATTCAATATAATGAATTGTTCGTTCTTTTGCTTCTTGGCGGATAATTGGTCCTAAAAACACACCATCATCTAAACCATTTCCGATTTTAATCGCATCTGCATTTTTCTTTAGCATGGAAACAAACTCATCTGCAATTGACTCTTCTACTGCTACAACTGCCGCTGCCATGCAGCGTTCACCTGCTGAACCAAATGCAGCATTTGTAATTTCCTTTGCTGCAAATTCGAGGTCTGCATCCGCTAATACAATGGAATGATTTTTTGCTCCCGATAATGCTTGAACACGTTTTAAGTTTTCTGCAGATCGTTTGTATACATATTCAGCAACTGGTTGGGATCCTACAAATGAAATTGCTTTCACATCCGGGTGTGATGTTAAAGTATTTACAACATCATGAGCACCGTTCACAATATTTAACACTCCATCAGGAAGACCTGCTTGTTTAAATAATTCAGCTAAACGCTGGGCGAGTAGCGGTGTTCGTTCAGATGGTTTTAAAATAAATGTATTACCACAAGCAATGGCTAACGGGAACATCCAGCACGGTACCATCATTGGGAAGTTAAATGGGGTGATGCCTCCAACGACACCTAGTGGGTAACGCCACATACCCGATTCTACATCCGTTGCAATATCTGGTAATTGTGAACCCATCATTAAAGTTGGGGCACCAGCAGCAAATTCAACACATTCAATCCCGCGTTGTACTTCTCCATATGCTTCTGAATACGCCTTTCCGTTTTCGATTGTAATGAGTCGAGCAAGTTCATCCCAATTGTCTACAAGAAGTTGCTGGTACTTAAATAAAATACGGGCTCGTTTTGGGACCGAAACTTTAGACCAAGTGATAAACGCTTCCTTTGCAACGGCAATCGCATTTTCTACATCTTCTTGAGTTGATATTGAAACTTTAGCAATTTCCTCTCCTGTTGCCGGATTATAAACTGACATGTAATCTCCTGAACCATCTATCCACTCACCATTCACATAGTTACCAATTTTTTGAATTGTTTTATTCATATCTAGTCTCCTTAAGTCGTTATATATGTTCCTACACGGATCTTCTCTTCTAGCTCCTCGATTGTCGGCATTGCATCTGAGCAACTATGTTTAGATATAACAATAGATGCCGAAGCACTACCGTATTTCATGGCTTCTTCGACTGTGCCGCCTTGCATTAGTTGATATAAAAATGCAGAGGCGTATGAGTCGCCAGCACCAAATGTTTTTAATACTTCGGTTTCAAAAATGCCACTACGTACATTTTCTCCATTTGGTGTATATGCAATTGACCCTTGACCACCATGTTTAATAATGACGAGTTCTGCACAATGCTTAAACCACTTATCCGCTGTTTCTTCGTCTGTAAATTTTTCATGGTATAGGTTTTCCATCATATTAAATTCATCACGTGTACCGATAATGATATGAGATTTTTCAGCTGCTAAATTGTAATACACTGCTGTTTCAGCTTCATTTTTCCATGTATAAGGACGATAATCTAAATCAAAGAGCACTTTCACTCCATGCTTTTTTGCAAACTCAAGTGCTAAAAAAACAGCTTCTCTAGAGGGAGAGCTTGCTAAAGCAGTACCAGAAACAAGCAAAACCTTTGCATTTGCAATGATGTCTTCTTGTACTTCCAACGGTTCTAGTAGTAAATCAGCAACATGATCTCGATACATTAAAATACTACATTCTTCCGGGCTTTTAATTTCTGTAAACGCTAACCCTGTCACAGCACCCGTCTTATCAACTACAACATTCGTTGTATCAATCGTCTCTTTTTCTAAATATCTCTTAATAAAGCGACCCATTTGGTCATTTGCTACTTTCCCGATAAAAGCTGTTTTTAAGCCGAGACGGGACAGACCAATTGTTATATTTGCAGGTGAGCCTCCAACATACTTTGAAAATGTCATCGTATCTTCCATTGGTCGGTTAATTTCATTTGCATTTAAATCAATACATAATCGACCAATAGCAACAACATCATATTTTTTATTTACTGAAAATGATATCGTTGTCATACTTGGATCACCTCACTTGATAGTTGAACTGGTTTCCCTGTTTCAGCTGATTTCCTTGCCGCTTCAGCTATTCGCTCAGCTTGTAAACCATCAAATCCACGACATGCAACTACTTCTTCACCTTTAATAGCAGCAATAAATGCTTCCACTTCAGTAATGTAAGCGTCATTATATCTTTCTAAGAAAAAGTGAGGAGGCTTATCAGATGTGATGCCTGATTCTAAGTAGCGTGTAATATTCGTAGGACGATCATTTTCGACGATTAGGGCGCCCTTCTCTCCGAATACCTCAAGTCGTTGATCGTAACCATATATCGCTTTTCTACTATTTTCAATTACACCTAATGTTCCATCTTCGAATGTTAACAGAACAATTGCCGTGTCAACGTCACCTACATCACCTATTTTTTCATCAACTAAAACTGCTCCTTTTGCATACACCTCTACAATTTCTTTTTGCATGACATAACGAGCCATATCGAAATCATGAATCATCATATCCATATATAAACCACCAGATGTTTTTATATAGCTTATAGATGGAGGATGTGGATCTCTAGAAATAATTCGTAAAGTATGTGTTTTTCCAACTACCCCTGTTTCGATTTCTTGTCTTACAGATTTAAAGTTTCGATCAAACCGACGATTGAAACCTACCTGTAGAACGACGCCTTCTTTTTCAACAACCCGCAGCGCCTCAATCGTTTCATCAACTGCAAAACTAATAGGTTTTTCGCAAAATATGTGTTTTTTGGCTTGTGCTATTTGTTTAATAAGTTCAGGGTGTGTCGTTGTTGGACTGCATATAAAAATGGCATGGATAGAAGGATCATCAATTATCTGTTTAATATCCGTTGTTACATATTCAACGGATTCCTGTCTTGCCCACTCTTGTAAATGATCTACTGCAATGTCTGCTACACCTTTTACGGATATACCATCCATTTTTTTTAAGTTTTTAACATGGAGTTGCCCTATTCTTCCCGCTCCAATTACGCCTACATTCATCATTTGCTGTCCTCCATTTTCCATTCAGTTAACCGCTTTCCTTTTTTCAGTTAAGCTCAACTTATGAGTTCTTATCCTTTTTTGATGTTACGTACAGATTGCCTTTCAATTAATCGAGGTTGAAACACATTCACTTTATATGTCATTTGCTCGGTTTCGATTGCACATAACAGCTGTTGGAACAACATTTCTGTCATTTCTCTAATTGGCTGTTCAATGGTCGTTAATGTAGGCTGACTAAGTTTGGCATACATCGTATTATCGAAACCTATTACGGAATAATCTTCTGGAATTGAATAACCTAGTTCATATAAAGCATTCATTGTTATAACAGCCTGAAAATCCGTTGTTGAAAAAATGGCTGTTACTTTTTCGGAACTTCGCAGTACTAGGTCTATAAATGGGATTTCTTCTTCAAAAAGCGGTTCCCTTGAAATGATTTGTTCATCCGAAATGGTAATCCCTTTCTCTTTATAAAAGGCAATAAAGCCTTCAATACGATCACATTCAGATTGTCGGGTTAAATCTCCAATGATCTTAATTGACCGATGTCCATTATCATATAAATGACGGGCAGCTAAATAACCACCAGCAAAATTATCCGTCGTTACACTTATTACTTTTTTCTCTTCTATAGGTACTGATAGTTTTGCAATCGGTATGTTACGCTTGTTGAGCTTCATCACTTCTTGATCACTTAATAATTCCGTACCGATAATAATCGCATCTACTTCCTTTTGTAATAAAAAGCGGATATATTGTTTCTCTCGCTCTGGCTGATTATAAGTACTTGAGAGAATAATAGAATAATCATGACGGTTCGCAATTTGTTCCAGTAACCGCGTTACTTCGCCGTAGAATGGGTTAGCGATATTAGGTACGATAATACCTACTGTTTTCGTCTTCTTTTTAGAAAGAGCACTTGCGATACTACTTGGCTCATAATCTAATTGTTTAATGACGTTCTTCACATGACGTCGCGTTTTTTCACTAATATTGCCTGTTTTATTTACTACCTTTGACACAGTTGCAATGGAAACACCTGCAACTTGGGCCACATCATATATAGTAGGTCGCAAGTACACCTCTCCTTTCTTTATTATTTTGTAAGAGACTGTAAGAATTGTAATTGCTCTTCTGCGTTTTCACTTGTAATGATTTCTACCCCACTATCAATACGTGTTTCAATCGTTTCGCCTTTTGCGGCATTAACAGCATTTTTAACACCTTCATAGCCCATATTGTATGGATTTTGAGCGATTGTACCCGTTAAGCCACCGTCAATAATAGACTGAACTGCTTCTTCAGTACCATCTGTTCCGTAAATGATAATGTCGAGATTCGCTGCCTCAACAGCACGTAATACACCTATAGCCATATCGTCGTTTGCAGAAAATACTGCTTTAATGTCATCCTCTGCTTCCAAAATATTTTCCATGACAGACATTGCTTTTGTTTTATCGCTATCTGCTGGCTGTTCAGCTGCTATAACCATCCCTGCTTCTTCTAACGCATCTTTCGCACCTTTAATGCGTGAATCAGTGGCTGGATTACCTAACGCCCCTGAAATTAGCACTACTTTATCTCCAGGTTGTAATTTTGAAGCAATCTCTTTTCCTGCCTCTTGACCCGCGTCATAATTTTCAGTTCCTATAAACGTCGTTTTCCCTTCAAAGTCCGCATCAGTGTCAATCAGAAGTACTGGTTTTCCTTGTGAAGCAGCTTCTTCAAGTACTGGAATAACTGTGTCTGGCTGTGTAGGTGACACAACAATCGCATCTGGATTTTGACTCAATTGATCTTCTAACATATTCACTTGTTGAATAATTTCAGCTTCGGATGATGGTCCAACAATCGTGACATTCACCCCTAAGTCCTCACCTGCTTTTTTTGCTCCTGCCTCCACATATTTCCAATAAGGACTAGATAAAGTTTTTAAAACAACCGATATGTTTTCAGCGCCTCCACCTTCACTAGAGCTACCATTAGATGAATTTTCAGTACTTCCACATGCAGCTAATAACACCGTCAATGCGAATCCAATTGCTAACATTCCATTTCTTTTTTTCATTTCTTTTCCCCCTAGTTTTAATTTTTCTTGGCTTTTCGTTGTCTTAGTACATCTACATATACCGCCGCAATAATAACAAACCCGACTACTGCCATCTGAAAATCCGAGGACACGTTAAGTAAATTCAGTCCATTTCGAAGTACTGCGATAATGAGAGCGCCTATTAACGTACCCCATACAGTCCCTACTCCTCCGAAAAAGCTAGCCCCTCCAATGATGACTGCCGCAATCGCATCTAACTCATATGACATACCTGCTAATGGGAACGCTGAGTTTACACGCCCTACCATAACGAGTCCTGCTAAACCAGCCATCAGTCCACTTAATGTATAGACGATGATTAGTACTCGATCTACATTTATCCCTGATAAACGTGCTGCTTCTTTGTTTCCCCCAATTGCATAGATATACCGTCCTGTTTGAGTTCTTGTTAAGAAAATGTGGAAAATGATATACACTACAATTACTAATAAGAAGCTAATAGGGATAGGTCCAACAAATTCAGAACCTACATATTGAATTAAAAAAGGGAAACCAGCTATTGGTGCAGCCCCAGTAATAATTAGCGCGATTCCACGAGCAATATTCATTGTTCCAAGTGTCGATATGAAAGGATGTGGTAAACTCAATTTTGTTAAGAGCACGCCGTTAAGTAATCCAAACCCTGCCCCAATCACTAAACAGACTAATATTCCAAGCAATGGGTGCATCGCCATATTGACAGAAACAATTCCCATCATCATGATTGAAAGAGCTAGTATCGATCCAACCGATAAATCAATACCAGCTGTTAAAATGGGTAATAACATACCTACTGCTAATAACGCATTGATAGATGATTGGCGAGCAATATTCATGAGATTATTAACAGTAAAAAATTTATCCGTGGCAAAAGAAAGCACCAAAACTAATATGATGAGCGCTAACAATGACCCAAACTTACTGATAATTTTCCTCCAAGAAGCTGTCTTTTCTCCATCCTGTTTCACTGGATTCTCTAAAAACTCTGTCATTCTTCCCCCTCCTAGGCACCTAATGTAGCCGCTTTCATGATCACTTCTTGTGTTGCTTGTTCAATTGGTAAATCTGCTGTCAAATGTCCTTCCTTCATAACTAACACACGATCACACATCCCTAATATTTCAGGAAGATCTGAAGAAATCATAATAACAGTCGCCCCTTCATCAACAAGTCGATTCATTAATCGGTACACTTCAACTTTTGCACCAACATCAATTCCACGAGTAGGCTCGTCGAAAATAAATACCCTTGCATTTGTACAAAGCCACTTTGCAATAACAACCTTTTGCTGATTTCCACCACTGAAATTTCGTGCGTTCAACTCGATATTACCTGGACGAATTTGGAGCTCATTCAAATATTCTTGTGTTTTGCTTCGCATCGCTTTTAAATCTAGTAATTTTAGCGAATTGCGAAATTTCCCCATACTAGGTAAACAAACATTTAAAATCATCGATAAATCTAAAACTAGCCCCTCTGATTTACGGTCCTCCGTTATAAACGCTATGCCCGCATCAATTGCTTGTCGTGGTGAGTTAATTTTCTTTTCTTCTCCATCGATAAAAATTTGGCCTTGGTATCGTTTATCTGCTCCAAAAATTGCACGCGCAAGTTCTGTTCGTCCTGCTCCAACTAGTCCCGATATGCCGACAATTTCACCGTAATGAATATCTAAATTTATAGCGGGTGTTTTTTCTGTTACTTTGAAATCCTTTAAACTAAAACTTACCTCACCTAACTTAAATTCTTTTTTCGGAAACTTTTCGTTAAGCGAGCGTCCTACCATAAGTTCAATCCAATAATCTGTCTCCGTATTGGCTACATCAATGGTTGCAATTCCATAACCATCTCGTAATACGGTAATTCGATCTCCTAATCTTCGAATCTCATCTAATCGGTGTGAGATAAAGATAATGGCAATTCCCTCATCTCGAAGTTGTTCCACAATTTTATATAGTTCTTCTACTTCTTTACCGCTCAAACTGGATGTCGGTTCATCCATTATTAAAACTTTTGCATCTAGGGTAAGCGCTTTCGCAATTTCTACTAGTTGTTGTTGTCCAATACCTAATTTTGATAGTGGCTCTGTTGCAAGCTTCGGATTTTGACCTAATCGTTGGAGCAAGCGCTCAGCCTCTTGAATCATCTCTTTCTTATTTAGCAAACTCCACTTGCCTTGATTCTTCTTTTCTCTTCCTAGAAAGATATTTTCATAAACTGGTAGTCCTGGTATAAGGTTGAGTTCCTGATAGATCGTTGCGATTCCAATTTCCATTGCTTCAACTGGTCCTCTAATGGTAATGGGATTCCCTTCCCAGTACATCGCTCCCTCATCCATTGAGTAGGCACCTGTAATAATTTTGATTAGTGTGGACTTTCCAGCACCATTTTCACCAAGTAGTACATGCACCTCCCCCCTCCGAACTTCTAAATCAACCCCCTTTAATACATGGTTATTAGAGAAACTCTTTTTAATGTTTTTCATCTCTAATATCATTTCTGTCATACATTCACACTCCCCTCGCCAACTGATATTTTTCTACCAAGTTCAAAGGATTGTTGTGCTGCATAAGCAATTTGCAATGCGTGAATGCTATCCTCGATACTAACGGGAGAAGGTTCATTGTTCAGGACAGCATGGACAAATGCCTCAAATTCTCTTCGATACGCATCTTCAAACCGTTCATAAAAAATAGGGATAATTTTATTAGTGCACCCTGTTGAATTTAAAATTTGTATATTGTTTTTCTTCGTTGAACCAATGAGTAATGTTCCTTCTGATCCAATAATTTCTGTACGAATGTCATAGCCATATAAAGCACAACGGCTAGATTCAATATCACCACATCCACCTTTAGCGAATTCTATATAACTAATGCCTGTGTCTATGTCACCAATAGATGCAAGATCTGGATATTTAATGTTCCGTCCAAATGAAGCAACAGAAGTAATTTCATCATCCATTAGAAATCTCGCTAAATCGTAATCATGTATACTGAAATCAATAAAAATCCCGCCACTTCTAGATAAAAAAGATGTAGGTGGTGCGTCAGGATCCCGACTAATTCCTTTAAAGTAAAGCGGTTTCCCAATTTCGCCTGCTTCAATACATTTTTTTGCAGTAGCATAATCTACGTCAAAACGACGCATAAACCCTACTTGAACAAAGGCATTCTTTTCTTTTGCATGTGCTAAAATTTTCTTAGATGTTTCGAGGTCAATCGTTAAAGGCTTTTCTACAAATATTGCTTTATTTGCTTCAATTGCTTTAGTAATAATTTCATAGTGGCTATTCGTTGAGGTGACAATGACTACTGCTTCTATTTCGTCATTTTCTAGAATGGTATTAAAATCGTCTGTGTAGAATGGTATTTGATATTGTGTTGCAATTTTTTCAGCACGTTCTAAAGCACTGTCACATACCGCCGCAACTTCTATATTTCTAATATTCAGTAAATTCTGGACGTGAATCATCCCTAATCTTCCTAATCCAATTACCGCTGTTTTCATTTCATCCCTCCACTTTCACCCATTCGCCAAGTTTTCGCGAACGATATGCTAGTTCAATATACTTTGCCATTTCAAGTGATGATTGCAACATTTCATTGGAAGAAGCTTCTTGAGCAATGCACTTCTCCATATATTCAATTTGTTTTACATAAGATTCATCGTACAAATGATGTTGTTCGAGAATGCGTTCATTCTGATCTAAAAGAGTTACAATTCCTTTTCTGTCTGGAGATACGTCTGGTCGAAAACTATGTTCCACTCTCAGTATTCCTTTATTCCCATAAATCGTGTAGTAATTTTCAAATGGCATTCGCATCGAACACGTAAATGAGGCTAGTGTATTATTCTCGTCATACATCACAACATGAGACGTTTCATCAACTCCATCATCTTGTGGTGATGTCATCAAAATGCGTTGTGGTTTATACCCTACCATTTGTGTTATTACGTGCATACAATAACAACCTACATCGTATAAAGCGCCACCTCCCAATTGCTCATTCAGACGAATATCATCTTCATCTTCAAGTAACCATGAAAAATGTGCTTTGATCTCTCGGATTTCACCGACTTGAGGTAACAGCTCCTTCATTTTTTGATGCTGTATGTGGTACTGATACATAAAGGCTTCAAGCACAACAAGGTTACTTTCATCAACTTTTAACGCAATTTCCTGCATTTCGTTTAGAGAAATGGTTGCAGGTTTTTCAACTAACACATGCTTTCCATGTTCTATTGCCAGTTGAACGTATTGTGCATGAAGTGCGTTAGGTAAAGGGATATAAACGACACCAATAGAAGGATCCTGTAATAATGCTTCGTATGACTCATAAACATGTTCAATCCCAAAACGTGACACTTTCTTAGATGACCTTGATGCAACCGCTTTCAAATTCGCTTTTTCAACTTTGTTTATAGCCGGTAAAAATTGTTCGTATGCAATATTTGAAGCACCCAATATTCCCCAATTTGCCATAACATTTCCCCTTCCAAAATTTAGTTAAGCGGTTTCTTTTACCCAATTATACAAAACAAAATTTCTATTTCAAGTACCATTTCATCTCCTAAAAATGCAAATAGCATTTTTTACTTTCTCATTAAAGCATTCGTTGAACTAGGTAATTTTTTATTAACTTTATACTTTTTGTTTTCCTAATTTATTTCCTAAAATATAAAAATTTTATTTGTATTTGCAGTATAGTAAAAAAATTTTTTAGAATTTTTTATAGAAGGGTGTCTTTTAGTGGTCGAACACAATTGTATATAAAAATTCACGTATATCCCTATAATTCTTAGTAGTTTAATAAAAATAACCGGAAAGCAGCATTTAACTTTCCGGTTATTAGATCGAATAATCATATTTTAAAATACTAATATATGTTATCTCAATATTGTCTAATAGCACTTTCCCCACAAACAACATCAACACGGTTTGACTAATATAATTGGTTAGCGCCCGCCATACTACCGAAAATTTTAATGGGCTTAACAAATCCGCGCTAGTCATTTGAATTAGCGTATGAAGTTAGTGCTCCCTAACGGAAAAATAATACGAACCTTTGTGCCTTCTCCTGCTTTCGAAGTTAATGTAATCCCCAATCCAAGCTGTTCTGCAAGTTTTTGGCACAAGTACAGTCCGATGCCGGTAGACCTCCCAAATTTTCTTCCGTTCTCGCCAGTAAACCCTTTTTCAAACACTCGTTTTACATCCTTCTCTATCATCCCAATACCATTATCCTCTATAGTAAGGACGATATTGTTTTCATTTTGAATCGTATATATTTTAACTTTTCCATTACGGTCCTTCATGTATTTAATAGAGTTTCCTATTAGTTGATTTACTATGAATTCAAGCCATTTCGCATCGCTATAAATTGTACCTTCAACAGCTTCCATATCAACTGAAATATTTTTGCGTATAAAGTCTCTGGAGTTTCTTTTGATAACGTTTCGAACAACGGTAGGTAAAGAGATTTCTTTAATAAGGTAATCCTTGCTGACATTATTACTTCTCGAATAGTAAAGTACCTGTTCAATATATTCTTCAATTTTCCTTATTTCATGGTTGATGTTTCTCGTAATATCATTTTGATTATTTTCAATCATTAATCTTGTGGATGCGATAGGGGTCTTGATTTCATGTACCCACGTTTCAATATACTCTCGATAGTCACTTTGCATATCTCGATAATGCTTCACATGCTCATGCATATCCTTATCTGTCTGCTGTAATAAATTATATAAAATCTTTCCTTCAATGAATTCTGGCTCTTTCATGATTTCAGAAAGCAAATATTTCTGATCCAGATTCTCCATGATGTTGTTTATCTCGTTGTAAAAATTCCTATGTTTTATAAATTCAATCATAATATAAGAGAGCAGGGGGAAAAACCATATGCAGAACGTGAGGAAAATAATGTTATGGCTCATGTTTACTAGGTACATAATGGCACTGATGATAACGAATAACACAAAATTAATTAGCAGAAATGTAGTTCGATCTTTTAAATAATCTTTGATGGTCATGGTAGAATATACCCTAGTCCACGTCTTGTTTCGATATTGTCCTTCATCCCTACTCCTTCAAGCTTCTTTCGAAGTCTAGTAACATTTACAGATAAGTTATTATCATCGACAAATATATCTGAGTTCCACATAAAGTCCATTAAATCATCTCTTGATACAATCTTGCCTTTATTTTTTATCAAGCAGGACAAAATTTTTAGTTCATTTTTTGTTAGCTCCACCGTTTTCTCTTTATAGGTAAGCGAACCGTTGGATAAATTCACCTTTAAATCATGGTAAGCAAGTATTTCTCGAGTACCTGCTCCTTGAACTCTCCTTAATATCGATTCAATTCTCGCCAATAGAATTTGGGTATTATATGGTTTGGTAATAAAATCATCCGCACCTAAATTCATGCTCATCAGCTCGTCCATTTCATCATCTCTACTCGTCACAATGACAATCGGTACATCGGAATTTTTTCTAATTTCTCTGCAAATGTAGTATCCATCAAAAACGGGTAGGTTAATATCTAAAAGGATACAATCAGGTTGTTCTTTCATTATCTCATTTAGGATATGTTCAAAGTTTGTGGGAGCAACGACCTCATAGCCATATCTGGTCAAAAAAGTTTTTAGCTCTTCTCTTATCGTTTTCGTATCTTCAACAATCACGATTTTTGACATCCATTCACTTCCTTTGTGCAGTTGTTAAATAAATTACCGTTCAAACTTAGGTTCCTCCGACAATGCAAACTTTTACTCCTTTTACACTTATATCATGGTTGAAGGATTACTATCAAATAGAGGAGCGGTTTTAGGATGGATCATTTTCTTACCACTTCTTTAAAAGCTTTATTGTAAAAGCAGTTCTTCCCGGTGTGCTCATGGCTATAATCTCTCCTTGGTGGAGATCGATAATGCTTTTTGAAATAGCTAGTCCTAGCCCTGAGCCTCCAGTAAATTGTGATCGTGACTTTTCTACACGATAAAATCGTTCAAAAATATGCGAAAGATCAGAGGGTGGAATCGCTTGCCTGCCATAGTTGACAATATCTATCTCGACGGTTTGATCCGTTTCTCTAAGATACACGTCTAAATATTTACCGTCACTACCATATCGGATGGCGTTTTGGATAAGATTTTCGAATACTCGAGCCAATTTCCCTCCGTCGCCTAAAACAATTGGACTTGTTGCCGAAGAAAATAGTCTGAATTCCATGTCGGCATCAACGAATTGTACTCTAGATAGAACAGCGAGTTGATTTAGCATTTCTTCTAGATTTACGAGGTCCTTTTGGATGTTGAAATGTTCATTTTGCATATACGTATAGTCAAAAATATCATCAATTAATGAATGCAAACTCTTAGCTTTCTTATGAATGATTTGGATATAATAGCGCAACTCCACCTCGTCACGATAGCCATCACTGTTAATCAGTTCTAAATAACCAACAATCGAAGTAAGTGGTGATCTTAAATCATGGGCAACATTTGTCACAAGTTCATTTTTCACTTGTTCCGCTTTTTTCACTTCCTTTATGGCCTGTTCTGATTTAGCAATTATTTTTTGAATCCCTTCAAAGTATGATTGGAATTCGGATTGACCAAACAACTCGATTGATGGAGCTTTCCCTTCTGCTGCAAGTTGAATATACTCTGTCAATGTTTTTTGAAGATATGTTAGATATCGTTTTCGCTCGTATTGATAAAAGAAGAATAAATAAACCAATGTGGTGATACTATAGAAGCCAAAGACTACTAATTTAGGAAAATAAGATACAAGGTAAAGTACGCTCATAAAAAATCTAGAATGTTCCACTAAGTACTTAAATGCTGGCAAAAGAACTGAACCCGTTCCAACTGATAATAGAAAAGCGGATACTAGATAGAGTAAAATCTTCCATTTCGGCAAAAATTTTAGCAGATTCAACAGGTTATCCTTCAATTTTATATCCCACTCCCCACACCGTTTGAATGATTGACTCACCAGGTATGGCAGCTTCTAGTTTATCTCGCAAATTACTAATATGAACCATGACCGTTCTGTTTGCCCCTTCCCCGGGTTCTTTCCATACCTTTTCGAATATCTCTTGTGAGCCATACACGCGTCCACTATTTTGAGCGAGTAAACATAAAATATCGAATTCCCGTCCAGTTAGTTTAATGATATTCCCTTCGACAGTGACTAAATGACTTTTCTTATCGATCACTAATACACCAACACGAATAACATCCTCAGCCATTCCTTGAAACTGATAATTCGCCCTCCGCAACAACGCTTTTACTCTAGCAGTTAACTCTAACGGATTGAACGGTTTGGTCAAATAATCATCGCCACCTGTCGTTAAACCGAAGATTTTATCCATATCCCCCACTTTTGCGCTCACCATCAAAATAGGGATGTGACTTTCTTGTCTCACTTTTTGACAAAGCTCAAGCCCATCCATGTTCGGCATCATAATGTCTAATATGATGAGGTCAAAAGAGGTACGTTCCAGCATTCCAAAAGCTATCTCCCCATCTGAAGCGATATCAGTTTGGTAGCCTTCGTTTTTCAAATATACTTCGATTAACTCAGCAATTTGTCGATCATCATCCACAATTAGGATTCTCGTCATCTTATTGACTCCTCATTTCGAATGAAACTGCAACCTATGAAAATTCCCATTTACATTCCTCCAAAAACATTCACAACATTAGAATCAGTATAAATAATGAATCTTAAGTTTTTATGAAGAACAAATAAAGGAACTCTTAATATTTCTAAATAAACCCAATTTTAAGAGAACCTTTAAACTATCTTTAACAAATCTTTAAAACTCCCCGATATGCTATAGACATTCAACTAAGTGCATACAAACTTGGCTTGAATAAAATAAACGATTGACGGAGGTATATTGATGAAAAAGGAAAAAAGAAAGAAAACAAATGAGAAAGGCAAATTGTTGAAAAGAAGTTTACTGGCAGCATCTGCAGTAGTGGTCATTGGGGCTACGACCGCTGCAGCTCAAAGTAGCGATTATTTTTCATTATTTTTTGATCAAGAAGCAAAGGGGATTGTTGAACATCAAAGTTCCAATCATGTGTCAAAAGTCGTTTCTGGCATTGAAATGGCAGTAGAAGAAACCATCATTAGCGGTAAAAGTGCACTAATTATCGTAACATTTGAAAAGGAAGATGGAACTGCATTTTCTAGCGATATTGTCATTCCTACACTAGAATTGGATTGGGAACAGAATGTAGGTTTTATGGTGGAACAAAAAATGACAGAAGACCGCAAAAAGCTCATAGCAATGTTTGACGTTGATTCAACAACAAACATGGATGGTGAAAAAATGACGATTACCGCTGATCGACTTCTAGAAGAAGGCACGGATCAGGTAATAGCGAATGGTCCTTTGCAGATTTCCTTTGAAGCAAGTGAAAACCCAACATCTAAGCATGTAAATACAAACATCCAACTTGCTCAATCCAATGAAACGTTAACTCTTCAGACAATTTATGTTTCAGCAAACGGAATAGGGATTGAGGGGACATATTTAGATGGGAAGAATGACGAGTTACCAGACTATTCACCAGAAGTAATCATCACAACTTTAGATCATAACAATATTGAACTGAAATTAGGCTCAACAAGTACAACCGAATCAGGCTTTAAGTGGCAGTACAATTTAGATGAAACTGGAGAAAGACTCCTACTAAATAGTGATAATATTAAAAGCGTAATGATCGATGGTCATACGATCGAAGTTTCTCCGGAATAAAAGTCTAGAATCATAAGAATGATGCATACGAGACGATTTCTCTAATTTTGAAATCGTCTTTTTTAGTGTTTTTTTGTTACCTATTTCCCCACCTTTCACAGCTTCGATAAATTGCAATACATGCTTATGACTTTGACCATACGAAAAGACGGAACCCACTTAGTAATGTATTGCAATCAATTATTTCCCTAGTTAGTAAGTAAGTTGAATAATAGGCAAATGATATATTTCTAGGTGATATACATTAGTACAATTAGAAACCATTACAATCTTAAGTTAAATACCCAAACTATAAAAGTAAGTGTTCATATTATAGAAATGTAAGTTTACCTTTATCCCGAAAGGAGGTCATACTATGGAAAAAGAAAGCAAATGGGGAACTGATGATAGATATAACCCTGAGCAAATTGCCATTGGACATATCAATAACGGTGCTGTTGCTGTAAAAAACAGTAATGCATCTGATAACCCAGACAATAGTGCTGTAGCTCAAGGACACAGTAACGCATCTGACAACCCAACTGGCAGTGCTGTAGCTTTAGGTGGAAGTAATGCATCTGATAATCCAACAAACAGTGCTGTGGCGTTAGATGACAGCAATGCATCCGACAATCCAACAAACAGTGCTGTAGCTCAAGCAGACAGCAATGCATCCGATAATCCAACAAACAGTGCTGTAGCGTTAGAGGATAGCAATGCCTCTGATAATCCTGTACTAAGTGATGTCGATCAAAACAAAGTGCTATAACAACTAACAATCGATTCCCGCAGAGCTAGATGTTTTGTGGGAATTGATTGTATTTACGAAGAAATATGTAGTAGAGGAGGGGGAGCGTGAGAAATCTAAGAGAGAACAATTGTCCATCAACTATTCTAGATTTAGAAGAGTTTAGCCGTAATGTTGAGAAAATCTTAATGAAAAGACGTAAAAGAAAAGAAGAAAAAATAGAAAAAACTCCAACCAACCATATGATTTCTGATGATGTAAAATCGGGCATAGAAGATGTAGTTGATCAAAAGTTAAAAAGTAACTTATTAGATAAAATAGATATTGACCTGTCAAATGGATTAAGTGAAAAAGTAATAGAAAAATTAAAAGATTTGCCTCTGCAAATTAATATCTACATTAATTTACATCAGACACAAAATCCTGAACAAATTGCGATTGGACACGTTAATAACGGAGCAGTCGCAGTTAAACATAGTAACGCCGTGGAAAATGCCGTTAATAGTGCTGTAGCTCAAGCTGATAGTAATGCCGTAGATAATCCAGTCAACAGCGCTGTCGCGTTAGATGACAGCAATGCATCCGACAATCCAACAAACAGTGCTGTATCATTAGATGATAGCAATGCATCCGATAACCCTTCAAACAGTGCTGTAGCTCAAGACGATAGTAACGCATCTGACAATCCAACCAATAGTGCTGTAGCTTTAAAAGACAGCAATGCATCCGATAATCCTATACTAAGTGATGTCGATCAAAATAAAGTATTATAGGAGACAACAATCGATTCCCGCGGAGCTAATCGCTTTAGTGGGAATTGATGATTTATAAAAAAAAAATCTGAATCTCATGCCACTACTCGATATGGCTAATGGTGACTGCTAACTTCAAGATAAATAATCCATCGATTCATTTAGTAGATGATCTGCTACAATCGGTTTGTTATTTCCCAAAAATATAAGTTTTCAACAAAGCAAGTCGTTCTCGGATCAAGGATTGGGTCTTTACACTTCTAGGCGTTGGCGCCCCTAACACATCCGCTTCCAAACCAACAACATTTGCTAAGTATTTCGCTCGAGTGAGATGGAAATCGTTGGAAATAATGGTTACTTCCGTTACACCTTCTGGAAGAAACTCCTTCGAGTAAAGTAGATTTTCGTAAGTAGAGGTTGAGTTTTCTTCAAGCTGAATGCGCAATGGACTAATCCCAGCATCCATTAAATAATTCGCCATCACGGAAGCTTCTGTACCTGGTTCATCATGCCCCTGTCCACCTGAAACAATCACCTGTACGTGTTCATACTCCTCAAGATAATCAATCGCCACATCTAACCGACTTTTTAAAGAAAGGGACGGCTCCCCGTTTGGTCTCACTTTCGCACCAAGAACAATGACATAATCATTCGAACCATCCGCAATCGGCGTTGAACCTTTTTCAATTTCAGCACCTAGCCAGTAATAACCCGAAACGATTAAGAGAATAAATATTAAAATGGCACCTAACCAAAATTTCATAGATTTTTTCATAGACTCACCTCTTTAGCATTGTGACGATAAATAAGAGGATAGGGTTCGTAAATCTGGCAAAATTTGATAAAACATTAACAACTTCCTCACCTTGAATAAAGATCACGTACAAAGTCAGCGTTAACGGAGAAGAATTCGTCTATTGTCTCTTCAGATGGTGCTTGCTTTACGGTAAAAGGAATATTCATCTTTTGGACATATGAGTCAATTTCTTCAACTATATCAATCTCGCCTTCTAGTACATCTGACCAAATATCAATCTCTCTTCCGTCATCGAATTGGATGATGTACTTACCATAAAATTTTTGACTAGTTTTCGGTTTGTCTGCACCTAAGATAAAGTCAATCTCAACGCCAGTTACATCTTTGGACCAAAAGTATTCTTTATTTTCTAGACTCCAAAAAGTATCATAGTTGATTTTTTCTTTCGTAATTATAACAACATTCGTGATAGCCAAATATAAAAAAGGCAAAGAAATCAATAAAGGAATCATTGTTAATTTCATTAGAAACTTTACATTTAATTTAAATACCTGAAAGGATTTTTTCTTTATTGCTTCCTTTGCAAAAACATAGATTGCCCATGTAGTAATTCCATAAACGAGAGCGGCAACAAAAAAAACCACAAAAGCACTTATCGGAATACCAAAAAATATTGCTTCTTTCGTGTCGTAAATTTGCCAAGTTATAAAATAGAAAATGAAAAACCATATAACCGAAAAAATACCGAATGATAAAAAGAACATCCACCATTTTTTCTTATCAGACTTATCCTTTTCCATACCATTTCCCCCTTACATTTGGTTCACTTAATAATTGAAAGTAGCCGCGCTTATAAACTTCTTACATTTCATACGATTCACTCATGTAAAAGTTTCCTTTCGAAATGCAGGAGCATTATGTTCTCATTTTAAGGGACACCTGTAATGAAGTACAAAAAAAACGCCACATCCCATATATGAAAGGATTATGACGTATAAGATAATTTTATTTCGTTGATGGAAAATCTTTTACAATTATAATAGAAGACACGTACTTCTTATTTTACTGTAAAAAATAGATTATCCATTTCCATAGAATTTGTCATAGTTCGTTGTAAAACTTCGGAACCGCCAAAAAAACCAGCTGCCTTTAATATCACTTTATCTCCCGGTAAACAGTTGAAATTAAAGAAACCATCTTTACTTTCAAAACGTAATTCTCCATTAATAAAGACTCCGATATTTTTACCTGAATATTTTCCGGTATTTGATACAACACATGGTAATAGCATATTTATTCCTACTCTCTTATGTATTAATAGTTTTTGATTGCGATCCGTAAATCGGTAATATAATTGTTCATCTCGATGGATGATACGCCGAAGAGACGACTCCCTCCATAACATAGCTTGATTGATTTTTTAATGAAGTTTGAAACAATATAGTCGTATTCTTTTAATGCTAAGTCATGAAGTTGACGTAACGTACTATTATTATAGGATTGTAATAATCTTAACCCTTCTCGACCATCAACGTGTAGAACATCTTCAGCAAACAAAACGGCTACAAAGCGAATTAATTCTTCTTTATTACGTGTTGGTTCTTTAGGGACTACAAAATATCTCTGATCCATCTTCATCCACCTTATCGTATATAACGTTGCACATAACTTTCAAATTCATATCCCATTTGAAGAAGAGCAGGTTCAAGAGTTTCGATTTTATTCATTTCATAATTATAGTAATAAACCATAACACGATTAAAAACTTGAATGAATTTCTCATTTTTCTTATGTTGAGCCAAATCATCTATGATAAATCCAATAATATAGCCAGTTGGACTTTGACGTATTTCCTGGGGTGAAAAATATTGAGGTAAATAGTTAATAATCTGTTCAAAGACATATTGTTTCTCAGATTCATTACTTAATAGGCCTTTGCCATAATGGTTAGACATTTCTGCACGAGCATTATGTAATGTCTCCTCTGAACTACCTGTAATGATTGATAATGCTTTCATAAAAAATCCCATAAACCAGTCACCTTCTATATCGATATAACTTCCTAATAACAATTATAACAACACTAGTACAATAGATACAACAACTTATTATAGTTAGGTCTAATAGACTGTTATATTACTCACCTATCACTGATTCAAACATCATGAAAAGTTGCCAAATTAAAAAAAACTCCATGCTATGCATAGAGCTTCTCTCGTCATAAACGCTTCTGTTTGAGGACAATATAATTTAAGGTTTAGTCTTAATTCGATTACATTAATGACTTGCTTTCGATTAAAAGGAATAACATCTCTACATAAAGAAAAACTTAGCATCTTCTTTTACATTTCTAGTTATGAAATTTTATCAAGAATCACATTAGCTGCCTCTTTGCCACCACCAGCTCTTTTAAAGCTTTCTGATAGTTTCCGTGCGCAATTTTTATAGGACGGATTAGTGAGTACTTCAGCTACAGTAATTGCTAGCATCTTTGGATTTAATTTTTTCAGTTTTAGACCAGCACCAAGCTCAAAAACTCGCTGTGCCACCATTTTTTGTTCGCCATGTAGCGGAAACATCACCATAGGTACACCAAAATAGAGACTTTCATTCGTGCTATTCATCCCGCAATGGGTAATAAATACATCTGCTTTCTGTAATATGGAGATTTGATCTACAGTGTTTTTCACTATGATATTGTGCGGAATGGACCCAAATGATGAAATGTCCGTTTTATCACCCACTGACATAACTACCTCATAGTTTGTATTGGAGAATGCTTTCATACAGTTTTGATAAAAATCCATATTTTGATTGAGTACCGTTCCGAGAGAGATGTAAATTAACTTTTTCGTTTTATGATCATTTTGTACAGGTGCAAACTTCCTTATGGATGGTCCAACAAAAGCATAGTGTTCTGAGAAGGTTTCTGCTAATGGCTGGAATTCTTTTGACGTGTATACAATCGTATCTGTTTCATTATCATTTTCAATTAGCGATACAAAATTCTCTACACGATACCCATGATCGTTTAAAAGTTTTACTTTTTTATGAATCCTTGGCATGCCCACAATCATTTTCCAAACTTCCGAGAGACTTTGCTTCATTAACTTTGCGGTCTGTTTATTAAAGGCAAAGGAAGTAGTTGAACAAATATATGGAATTCCAAGTTTCTTGGCAAATAGTTTTCCCCAAATACATAAAGAATCAGATACGATGCAATCGGGTTGAATTTCCTTCAGTTCTCTGCAAACCTTCTCTTCTAAGGCAATCGTCATATCAGCTGCCATTTCAATTAGTGCTGCAAAATCTTTACCTGCTTTACGATCCAATTCTTCTTGTGACACTTTTGGTAAAAATTCATCACAGGCTATAAAGGTCGCACTAGCGTCTTCTATTTTTTGTTGAAATTCGAGAAAGGAATAATACCAGACTTGATGCCCTTTCTTTGTTAATTCTGCGACGACTGGAATTGTTGGGTTCGTATGACCATGGGCCGGTATCGAGAAAAATACAATTTTACTCATTGCTCTCATCCTTTAATTCTGCATTTCGGATCATTTCTGCAAATTCTAGGAAGCCTTCCGTTTTTAAGACGGCAATTCCTTTTGTCGCATCATCCCCCAAAACGACCAACTTATCCCCTGCATGAATTCCATACATTTCACGTGCCTGTTTTGGAATAACTATCTGGCCGCGCTCACCAACCTTCACAACACCAAAGAACTGCTTCCCTTTAGGACTGAGATTGCTAACTTCTTCTTCATCTAAATTGCTTGATAATTGATCAACCGTTACCTCGAAAATTTCACTAAGCAACTTACATTTATAAATATCCGGTAATGCTTCGCCATTTTCCCACTTTGCAATCGTCTGCCGTGAAACGTCTACCTTCTCTGCCAACTGTTCTTGACTAAGTTTATGCCTCTTACGTAAAACACGAATATTCATACCGATCATATCGTTCAACTCCTCTTGTTTACATTATATAAAGGGTTGAAGATAAACACTATCAACAGTCCCTAACATTTTCTGTTAAGAATTGTGGCAAAAGGTAATATCATATGTAAAAGCAGCAAGTTTTGAAATGGAGTTAACGCCAAGTCCCTATAAGGATTTTGGCGTTTTGTTAACTAAAGGGAAATTTTATTTATAAACAATACTTCTAAACACTTCCGGAGATGACAAAACATCGTTTAATAGATTATTTTGCACTAGAGATATATAGATTGCAGCTGCTTCTGCTTGACAATTAATGGATTTACTTGGGTTAAACTCTATATCGGTAAAGGCGTTATATTCTACTATTTTTTCACCCAATTGCGGATGAGTAGACAA
Source organism: Lysinibacillus timonensis (assembly GCF_900291985.1). Taxonomy (NCBI): domain Bacteria; kingdom Bacillati; phylum Bacillota; class Bacilli; order Caryophanales; family Bacillaceae; genus Lysinibacillus; species Lysinibacillus timonensis. Next base: position 1,386,476 of record NZ_LT985980.1, read on the forward strand.
TGTATTAATGTATAGCCAATTATAGAAGAATGTTTTAGGTACGATAGGAAATTCTGTATCAAAATATCTGAAAGCAATAAGATTTCCACTTTCTTTTAATCTCGGATCCTTTTTCGCTTCCTTTGAGGTTTTATCATATAAATCATGGAATGGACCTGCATGTTCAAATACCTTGCTCGCTTGAAATGCAGTTTCCACACTAAATTTCATGTTATTCTTTTTAATAATTAAATGAAATGCACTTAGGTCAATCCCTATTTGTTCAGTTGATTTACTAGATATTTCAAGAATTTTGATATCAGGGAACTTTTCTGTAGCATACTTATGTAAGGATTGAATGGATTTTTGTTTTTGTTTCAATGAAAAACCCGGAAACCATTCAAATTCTATCAATTCCTTTTTAAACAACGATAACGATGTTGAATCCGAAATGAAAATAGGTCTCTTCGCCAAAACATTAACTCCTTTCGTAGACAGAGTGTGTGTTTAATGTTGCTCCTGATGTTGCGATGATGAGTGTATTTGTTTTTCTGCAACCGCAACTCCACCAATAAAATAGATCAGAATAATAGTTGCTAATAAAATTGGTTTCAGCACCCAACGCTTTCTTTTAGGCTGAAAAGGTTTTTTGGGGGATAGTATGAAAAATAGAAAAATGGTTGAAATCGATAATAATAGAAGAATCCTAATGATGACAATGGATTCATTACCTTTTATCATCTCGCCTAGCATGGCTCCCATCATACCACCCATGACTCCAGCCATTACACCGTCTAACACTGACAGAATTCCGAAATTACTTCCACATAATAACCCTACTAATATTCCTATTAAGATCGACAACATTGTAGAAAGATATAGTTGCCCTTGATAAGTAAAACCAAGTAGTACCCCGACTGTTAAACTGAGATTCATAGTAAAATACATCGAAATCATCATCCCTTCCATGGGAGAGATGTTTCGTTTAACCATTCTCGATTGTATAAGTACAATAATTGTTAAAACCAAAAGTGATCCTAAAATAAATAGTTGGTAATATCCCATCCAACTCTCCTTTATATGTAGGTTACAAATTGTTCTTCCATATTTTAATAGTATATTTTATACCCCGTGAAGGAATGCATATCAATTTAACGTATATCAACGTCCAGAAACTCACTTCCTTTAAAAAGGAAAAAAAGAGCCGTAATAAATCCTTTTGGCTCCTTTTTAGTATCGAAATTGATTAAGTTCTTCTTCTGTTAATTCAAATGGTTCCTTTCCAACTCGTTCACAATAGCTGTTCATATCACGAAATCGAATTCTTGGTGGTGCATCACTTGGTTCAACGTATTTTCCATTTGGAAAAGCCGCATCCATGTCGTCTATTAATTCTCTATTAGTCATAAATTCTTCACTTTCCTTTCTTAGAACCGTTTTCTTACCTGTGCTGCTATCTTGGAAAATAAAAGGACTTATTTTGGACATATCGTGACACCTCCGGGTAAGTATTTATTAACAAGCGATTTAGAGACTTCTGTTGTAAAGTAATAATAGGGTTTTCCATCTATATAATTCGAAATATTAGCTTTTAGTTCACTATAGTACTTTTCATTCCTATTCATTTTAGCGAATAATCCTACATATCCGTCAAAATCTTGGATAGAGAGTCTCCAGTTCTAACATCAACAATCATTCTTCCCAATATCTCTCTTTCTATTATTCTTATGTCTATAATATCATAAGTTATGTATTTTATTTAGCTATGCTAAGGGGCATGAAGATGAAGAATTTTTCGCATTAAATCAAATAGCGAAAGAAGAACATTAACGAAGTACATCAGCTAAATTGGTTCTTTTTTGATAAAAATAATAAATATTAAAAAAAGAAACCAAATTAATTTGGTTTCTTCAGACTGTAGACAAACTCGAAATTTCGAGTTTGCCTACAGTCTTTTTTCTTTTAAAATAGACTTATAAGAAGTAGAAACTACTAGAGGTGATAGATATGATGACGAAAAACCACAATCATGAACGTGATCAAATTGAGATGATAACTATTGATCAACTTGTGCCTCAAGACCATCTGGTCAGAAAACTTGAAGCGGCGATTGATTTTTCTTTCATCTATCCACTAGTGGAACCATTGTACTCTACATTAGGTCGACCTAGTGTCGACCCAGTTGTATTAATAAAGATGACTTTTGTTCAATATGTATTTGGAATCCGTTCAATGCGTCAAACAATAAAAGAAATTGAAACAAATATGGCTTATCGTTGGTTTCTAGGATTTGGATTTCATTCAGAAGTACCTCACTTTTCTACCTTCGGTAAAAATTATGAACGTCGTTTTCAAGATACTGATATTTTTGAACAGATTTTCTATCACATACTTAAAGAAATTGCTGATAAAGGTTTACTAAGTGCTGACCATGTTTTCATTGATTCAACTCATGTCAAAGCGAGTGCGAATAAACGTAAATTTGAAAAGAAAATGGTACGTAAAGAGACTCGTGCATATGAAGCTAAACTTCAAGAAGAATTAAATCAAGATAGAATTAATCGTGGAAAGAAACCATTTTCACCAGATAAATTTGAAAAAGAAGAGATGAAGGAGATTAAAGAAAGTACAACAGACCCTGAAAGTGGCTACTATGTAAAAGATGAAAGGACTAAGCAGTTTGCTTACTCATTTCATGCAGCGGCAGATCGATATGGGTTTATACTCGGAACTATTGTGACACCTGGTAATGTTCATGATAGTCATATGCTTCAGCCACTTGTTGAAAAGGTAATGGAAAAAGTAAAAAAGCCACTTGCTGTTGCTGCCGATGCTGCTTATAAAACGCCTGCGATAACTAAATTCTTATTCGACCAAGATATTCAACCTGTACTTCCGTATACACGTCCCAAAACTAAGGACGGATTTTTACGCAAACATGATTATGTATATGATGAGTACTATGACTCCTATCTTTGCCCTGAAGGGCAAGAACTTAAATACTCAACTACGACCAAAGAAGGTAAACGCCAATATAAATCAAACCCAACTCAATGTGCAACTTGTCCTTTACTTGCCCAATGTACTAATAGTAAGGATCATCGAAAAGTAATTGAACGACATATTTGGGAACATCATGTAGAGGAAGCGGATCATCTTCGTCATCAAAACGATATTAAACAAATATATGCGAGACGTAAAGAAACGATTGAACGTGTCTTTGCAGATGCAAAAGAAAAGCATGGTATGCGATGGACAACCCTACGGGGAATTAAAAAATTGTCTATGCAGGCGATGCTAACTTTTGCTGCCATGAATTTAAAGAAGCTTGCCAATTGGACATGGCAAGCACCAAAAATCGTCTGAAATTGAAGTACTCGTAGAGTACTTTGGCTATAAAAAAGGTTGTAAAATACCTAACTAACTTTTAAAAATACGAAAGGCTTACAGAATGGTCTCATTCTGTAAGCCTTTTGTCGACAATCTGAAGAAACCAAATTAATTTGGTTTCTTCCGTCATGTTAACTAATTTTCTTCTTGCAAATCGCTTTGTGTAGAAGGTATTTCACTATAGATTTCCGTTAAAATATACCCTCCATTGCTACTATTGTCCTTCACTTCATTGAACGCATCTAAATCATTAAAATGCCACCATTCAGAAGCCAAAGGTGTGAGTCCTGCTTTTGTATTGTAAGTTTGCAGATTGATGGCTGCTTCGTTCATTTTCTCAGCTAATTGTACATGTTTCCAAGCAGTTGGAGAAGTTGATGAGACCGGTGTTTGGAATGTAGCGGAAGCTAAGCTTAGTTCATGCATTGCTGTAGGCATTGTATACTCTGTATAATCAGTAATTTCAATACCAGCATAATCTCCAATCACAATCTCCTCTTTTGAGTGAACTTTTGCTAAACTTACATCGATCGCATACCCAACTTGATGATTGGAGACGCTTGTGGCAATAAACCAATTGATCGACCAGGGTGATGTACTGATCCCTGCAGCAACCTCGAAATCGACCGTAGCTAATTTCGTTAATTCATTGACAATTGCTTGTTGTGTTGAATAAGGACGATACCCCTCGTAGATGACCAATGAGTTCCCATCTTCTAGGGCGTATGCTTGAGCAAGATGGATCTTTTTAGACATGGAATATAAAACCGGAACAATGAATTCTTCTTTCCCGAGTCGCTTATTGAACGTTTTACCTTGGTAAAGTGTTTCTCCTGTAATATTTGGTATTGATTTACCTGAAGAAACATACTTGGCAGAATAAGTATTTGTATTATTATAAATAATAGATGGAATTACATCGGGTAAATTGATAAAGCAATACTTGTGCAGTACCCATCCAGTTAAATCTTCATTTTGTATGAACCACCAGTCGCCATCCTCTTGCAGAATCTCGAATGCTGTACCTGCTTCAAGTAGTTGAACTGTTTTTGAATCTTTACTTGCAGCGTCCTTTAACTCTAACTGAACGGAAGTAAATCCTGTTGCACCGATGACTGGCAATTCCAGATCTCCTTCGTAAGGCTTTGGTTCAGGAGCGGAATCTTGTTCAATAGGCTCGGGTAGCTCAAACGTTTCTTGAGGATCTGCTGATACACTTTTTAAATCTTCCGTATCGGAATCTACAGTATCCACTTCGTCATTAGAACTTGAACTTGAATTTGAACAGGCAGATAGTAATAAAAGCAATGCCAACAGAAGTGGAAATAATAGAGTATTTTTTTGATTAAATAATCTTGTCATATATCCTCCTCCGTTATGCGTTAATTATTATATAAATATAATATAATAATAATAGATGGAACGGATAAAAGATATAGAATCCCCACTTTAAAAATTTGGATTTTCTACCTTGTTTTCCTTTGTACAGTAATAATAACGGAACAGCTAAAAACATTCCTAGTTGATTTAACCACAACCAACCATAATCATATACTGAATGGACAACATGGAGGAAAATGCCTATAACCGCAAAGCTAAGCAATTGCTTCCCTATATCTCCCCTAAATATCCCAAAGAACACAATCCATAATACGCCAATATAATACCAATCAGCAGGAACAGCAAGTATGCAACATACAATCACTGCAAGTACTTTTAAGTAAAGTGGATTTTTGTTGTTTTTCACCACCGCTAATGCGACTAACCCTAAAGTTAAGGACCAAAAAACACTCGTTCCTCTCCACCATGTGATATCAAAATAAAGGACATATGGAAAATGTGAAATAACAGAAAAAATCAGTAACCTTTTAATGTATTTATGGACATTCGATGTATAAAAGAATCCCTCGGCAATTAAATAACACATAATCGGTGCTACAACTCTGCCAGGTATGCGAGACAGAGCGCCCTCTAAACTACTTTGGTCTAGAAACATTGCAAATAGGTGATCAAAAAACATGAGAATAATCGCAATATATTTCAACTGAGTGGAAGTCATTTCTCTTTGTAACATATTTGTGTTTGTAAGCAGCATCTAAATCTCCCTAACAGTACGTTCAATATTTTTTCAGAAACCCGTTAAACTTTTTATTAGTGTTACCTCATTTGTAAAAGTCTAAAAAGTTATAATGAAAAAATATTTACACTACTCACTTCAAAAAATCTCCAACACAAAAATGCGCAAATCCATATAGTGGAATTGCGCCAGAATGAAAAATTATTTATTACTGTTTTTCGTACCATTTGTGAGCTACTTTACTTTTAATGAATTCTTCAATAACCTGTTCCATAAACGTCTCTTCTTCTTTGTTAAAAGCGTTTGGGAATAAATAAGGGTTCGGCTCTTCAAAAGAACCATCATGATCCAAAAGCTGTTTCTGCACTTCTTCGTCTAAATGGGGTTCGACGACAGTCTTCATAACCGACACCATCGCTTCGGTATGTTTAAGCACTTCAGGATCATCAGGTGTTTTTCCTTCTTGAATTAGTCGCTTCATTTTACTCGTCCACGTGGCCATTTCCGTTTCGATTTCAGGTTGCACCGTGACCGAGTGTAACTTATTCAACACCGAATCGGACTCATGCTCATGTACCCAGCGATTTCGTGCCTCTTCATTTTTCAACGCATGAATGAGTACAAGTATCGAATCATAATCAACGATTTCTGATCCTGAAACAGTACTTTGAACGAGGGCAATAGCTTGTAAAACCTTCTCAATTTGTTGCCGTTTTTCCTCCAGCATTTTTGCCTGAGTGACCAATGTCTTCGAAAAATCCTGCTCAGGTTGCTTCAAATATTCAGAGATTTCCTCCAGTGACAAATCCAAAAATTTTAGTACTAATATTTCCTGTAGTTGCCTAATCGATTGGTTGTTATACTTCCGGTGTCCATATTCCGTGTATTCCGAAGGTTTCAATAGCCCAATCTGATCATAATGTCTAAGCGTGCGTTCCGTAATTCCTGTCAGTTTTGCAAATTCACCAATAGAGTATTTTTTCTCCACTGTCATTTTTCACTCCCTTTCATTTTGACTATATCACCTGACGTAACGTCAATAGCAAGGGGGTATTTTAATATCTTTCTTTTATGTAGAAAGACACTCAAAATTCCAGTTCAATCCAACTAAATTATCGTGTCTCCTAATAAATTGATATGGAAGAGTATATTTACTGTTTCCTATTGCAAGTAATTCGCTTTTCACATAAGAAAATCGATTTCCTATTTGAAAACGGTCATCCTGATGTACGAACAACTTTCATCTCATTTTGTAAGTAAAGGAGGTTACCAATTCACCTTTAGAACATTCCATTGAAACTTTCTGAATCGAGTAAGTGACACCACCAAAACTTTATACTAAAAGCTTAGACGTTCTTGAATATTCTATAAAGCTTTCGTAAAATCTATTTATTTTTAATTAACTCCTCTATTAGTATTCCATTAATCTTTAGTCCACTAATATCACAATCTATCAACTCCATATTTGATAAATTACAATTTATCAATTGCCCTCTTGATAAATCACAATTTTGAAAGCTGGTAGGCTTATATTCACCATTGCGATCAAAATTCCCATCTCCTTCTACTGGAAAAACTACGTTATGAAATTCTGTGCCAAATAAATGGACATGATCAATTATTGCATTACTAAAGTTTGCGTGTTGAATTCCTATCCCAGATAGATTAGCGTTTGATAGTTTACTTCCACCCATATTTACATCATTCATTACTATTTTACTCAAATTGACGTTAGTAAGCTTTGAATTTGCCAAAATAACATTGTCAATTTCCAATCCCTCTGCCTTAACTTCTTGCCACTTTGAGCCAGAAATATCTGACCCTCTTAAATCTATTTTTTCAACTTTTAGTCCCATTAATTCATCTCCAATATTTTATTATGAATATGAATGATATTCTGTCTACTTCATTCATTATCCTTCCTCTAATTTTGATTATGAATTTTTATAAACTCTTATTCTATGCGTATTAGTACTTAGTACCATTGCTCTTTAATAGCTACAAATATTTTGTAACTTTCTTTTATCTAATATATTGTAAAACTTTATTCTTTTATAAGTTTAGTAAAGTCATGTTATTTAATATGATTAGCATTAATAGATACTACCTTATTGATCTTTATCTGCATTATCTATCCCCTTTTGTTTAATAGTTCTTCTCCAATTTAAAAATAAACCTTAGCCATTAAATCGAGATTCATCTCGATAATAGGTTCTTATTTTTTTCTTCTTTTATTTCTTCTTTTTATATGACACATTTTTGTCGTCCACCTGAATATCAAACTGACAGCTGGGTGGTGTAGCGTTAATCTTGTTGGTAATGACATTTTGTCTTTGAAAGGCATGATGAGGATTTTTACGAGACACTCCGACTGAAGATAGGCTTTGATATTTTTGGCAGTTTCCAACACTGTTAACTCATGTCTTTAAGAATATAAAAAGGAATAGTTTAATTTTTGATGAAGTATCACAGCTAGAATTAGTATCAATAGAATAATTTGCTCAAGTATTCGTAACTCGTTTTTCATTGTTCATGGCACTCCTTTTTTCGCATCATTACAATTTATAATGTCCACTTGGAATAAAGATTCGTCTGAAAGGTCCCTTCAGTCCTAATATAGCTTTCAGAACTAGAAAAGGAGACATGGATATAATAAAAAATTTAGATTGATTTCATTTTTGGATAAATAAAAAATGCTTAATAGAACCTTTAAAGGGTCAATTAAGCATTCATACTTTATTGATCATAGATTTCTTTGGAATTGCTTTAAAATTACAAAAGTTAAATTCTTAATACAACATCCATCCCTTAATTCCGCACTTCATTATGATGTTTTAGGAAATTTAATTCTCAAACCATTTATATTAAATATTGTTATATGACCGAAGAATTAAATATATGGTTACTTTCCTTAAAAAATCATATAATTAAATGGCGAAGGGAGCGAATACAATGAAAAAAATTAAATTATATTCTCCTGAATTTGAACGGGTATTAAAAAATCTACAGCTCGAAAATCTATCTTTATCACCTGAACTCAAAGAAAAGGTAATAGAAATTGTAAACTCAGGCATTCAAATCTCTCCAGATACTATTAAGGAAGCATTGGATCATGGGAAAATACAATGATTCACTGAACGATAATTATTTATTGGCGACAAATCTATTAGGAATGATGGATTATAAAAGCCTTGAAGAAGCTGAAGCCTTTATACTCCCTCTATCTAACCTCAAATTTATACCTAGTTGTTTTTGAATATCGCGCGCCTTTTTCTAAGAGCGAGCTTGGGTAGTGAGGGTATTTGCTACTATTCGGGACATTTTGTTCCTCTAAACAAATCCCTAAGAAGTTTTGTGCTATAGCTTCCTTAAAGGAATAACCAGAACCGATTTTGTTACCTGTATAAACGACGACAGCAGGCTCCTGGGTTACAACAGTGAGCTGACGCCCGCTTTTCTCATCAGCCAATACAATCACGCCTTCTTCGAGTAAAAACGGGTGGTCTAAACCGCCACTTGCTAAGTTCACCTGTTCCTCAGTAGCACCAATTACTCCCGATAATGCTTTTCCTTGCGTAAAGTCAAATACCGTACCTGTGACGTCCAATGGCTTGCCTAGTGGTAAACCTTCTTCATTAATGGGAATATAGCGTTGCGCATTCATTTTCAACGTATGGGCATGGATCGTTTCCTTTAAATTGCCTGATAAATTGAAATAACTATGATTCGTCATATTCAGCAGCGTATTCTCACTGCTAACCCCACTATAGTTTACGACCATCTCATTCGTTTCCAGCAACGAAAAGCATACCTCTAGTTGTAACTCACCTGGAAATTCCTCATCATACGTTAAAGAATATTTCGTCGTTAAACGATCCTCTTCCTGAAACGTTTGGACATCCCAAAATTTCGCATGGAAACCCGCACTACCCCCATGTAACAGATGCTTCCCTTCGTTTGGCGTTACATGAAGTGACTGCCCATTTATGACCAATTCACTATTTTCAAGTCGTCCAGCAAATGGGCCAATCGTTGAGCCGAAAAATTGCGTCTGTGTCACATAATCCTCCACTCGTCCAAAGCTACATACCACATTTTCGACTAACCCATCACGATTTGGCACCGCAATTTCTGTAATGGTTGCACCATATGTACAACTAGCAAAACGCATCCCACTCCCATTGTGCATAACCGTCTGTATAACGTCCTGTCCATTTACTTGACCGAATCGCTTTTGTGTAATTGCTCTTTCCATATTACGAATCCTTCAAGCTTGCATATGCCTGCACTAATAATTTGGTCGTTTTACGTGATGCAGCGTATTGTTCGTCGAGTGAAGTCCCATCGAGCACTTTGTTAGAGAAATATTCAATTTCAAGTTTGTAAATATCGCCTTGAACATATTCGATTCGCTCCGTTGCACCTTTTGTCACAAGTATTTGTGCGTCACCGCTAAAGACATCTGGTCGGAAGGCATTTTTCACCTTCACTGACCCCTTAGTGCCAACGATTTCGTATTCATTGCGTCCGACCATGTCAAAACTGCAATCAATGATCGCCATAACATCATTCGTTAACTCAACAATGCCAGACGTCGTCATATCGACACCCGCTTCTTTGTCGAACTGTGCCTTGAATGACATCGATACGACCTCTTCATCGAGAATATGCTGCATGGCATGTAGTGAATAACACCCTAGATCCCAAAAGACGCCACCACCCTTTTTCGCATCCATCCGAATATTGCCTTCTCGGTTTTCAAAGAAAAATGAATGGCTCGATTTAAATAATTTCACTTGCCCAATTTCACCACTTGCCAGTATTTCTTTCACACGCGCATGCTGTGGATGAAATTGATACATAAACGCTTCCATGAAGACTTTATCATTCTTTTGAAAGGCATCTAAAATATCCTCTAAATCCTGTTCAGCTAGTACAGCTGGCTTTTCGCATAAGACATGCTTGCCACAAGATGCTGCTTTGATAGACCATTCCTTATGCATATCGTTTGGTAGTGGAATATAAATCGCATCCACCTCCGCGTCTAATAATAGCTCGTCATAGCTTTCGTACGCACGTGGAATTTGTAGCGCTTGTGCAACCGCATGGACTTTAGCTCCTCGGCTTGCAATGGCCACTACCTCCGCATTATTTGCACGATGAATCGCAGGAATGACTTGTGTTTGTGCAATGTCAGCAGTACTTAAAATTCCCCATCTTACCTTTGTCATATCCCATTCCTCCTAACGAAATGCTTGTAATGCTTCATTTAAAGATTTTGTTTGTCCATAAATTTGTGTATACACGTTGTAAATTTCATTGTAGGCCTCAACATTTTCAGCGATTGGCTCAAATACTTCACCAATAGCCACACATTTTTCTACGGCGTCCTCAAAAGAAGCTACGATCCCCGAACCAACAAGCGCTATCATACACGCCCCAATACTCGGTCCTTGTTCATTTTGCAATTGATAAATGTTTGCGTTAAAAATATCCGCCTGCATTTGTAGCCATTGTGGATTTTTAGCACCGCCACCAATCGAGATGATGTCTTGAAGTTCCTTACCAGACGCGCGGAAAATTTCTAACGTATCACGTAATGAAAACGTAATCCCCTCCAGAACTGCTTTAGCAAAATGTGCACGCGTATGTGCTGTGTCAATCCCGATAAAACTTCCACGAATGACACTATCCGCATACGGTGTACGCTCACCCACTAAATAAGGGGTAAATAAAAGTCCGTTACTGCCAGCAGCTATGTCCTCTGTACTTGCTAATAACTCATCAAAAGAACTGTCTTTCGCAAACGTCTCCTTAAACCAGTTAAGTGAATGTCCAGCAGATAACGTAACACCCATCGTATAATACGCATCTGTCACTGCATGGTTAAAGTAATGTACTTTCCCACCAAAATCTTTGTCTGGCGATTGTTCAAACGATAGTAAAACGCCCGATGTACCAATGCTAACCATGGATTTGCCACCTGTCACAATACCAGAGCCGACAGCACCACAGGCGTTATCTGCACCGCCACCATATACTTTTGTCGTAGTTACTAATCCCGTAGCCTCTGCAAATGTTTCTGTTAATGTACCGACCTCCGTTGTCGCATCGATGAGTGGTGGGCAAAGTGCGCGATCAATCCCGACGGCTTCCGCCACTTCCGTACTCCAATCGTTTCGTTCAATATCTAATAGAAGCGTTCCAGCTGCATCTGAGCGTTCCATATGAAGTTCACCTGTCATCACATAGCGAACATAGTCTTTCGGTAAAACAAAGTGCTTCGCTTTCGCAAACGTTTCCGGTTCGTGCTGCTTCACCCATAAAATTTTCGGTAAAGTAAAACCTTCTAAAGCAGGATTTTTTGTAATGGCCAGTAACTGTTCTTTCCCTACTTTCGCAACAATTTCCTCACATTGCGCTGTTGTACGTGTATCGTTCCATAAAATCGCCGGACGTAGCACTTGACCTGCTTCATCCAATAGCACCAAACCATGCATTTGACCGGAATAACTAATTCCGACGATATCTGCTACTTCCCCTGTAAAACGGCCAACAATTTCTTGAATCGTTACCGTTACACCATCAACCCAATCTTTAGGTTTCTGCTCTGAAAAACCAGGCTTCTCATGGTATAGCTTATACGCGCACGATGCTTCATCAACAATTTGTCCCTGCTCATTCATTAAGCACGTTTTCACCGCGCTTGTTCCTAAATCAATCCCTAATACGTACTTCATGCTAAATACCTCCCGTCCTGAAAAAATAGCTGCCTTACAAGGAAAACCCTTATAAGACAGCCTGTATACATAGGCCCCTTAAGTAACAATTACTTTAGAGTGTTTAATACATATTGGTTGATGATCATTTTTAACTTTTCTGTACGGCCAGATGTGTTTTGAATCTCCGCTAAGCCAAGTGCATAAGCTTCAAGCTCTTTAAAGTCTGTTGTTCCTGCAACGATTTTTTGACCAATGCCTGAGTTGTAGCTATCGTAACGGATATCAACGAAGTCTTCTAAAACACGGTCTTCTAGTAATTGATGCGCAACCTTTAAGCCGATTGCAAACGAATCCATTCCCGCAATATGTGCGTAAAATAGATCATCTTGTTCAAATGAGCCACGACGTACTTTCGCATCGAAGTTTAAACCACCTTTTCCAAGACCACCGTTTTTCAGAATTTCATACATTGCTAGCGTATTTGTATAAAGATCCGTTGGGAATTCATCTGTATCCCAGCCGAGTAATAGATCCCCTTGGTTTGCGTCTACGGAACCTAACATGCCGTGAATACGGGCAGTATGTAGCTCGTGTTCAAACGTATGACCGGCTAATGTTGCATGGTTTGCTTCAATATTGAACTTGAAATGTTCCTCTAATCCGTAAGTGCGCAAGAAGGCAATACCCGTTGCTACGTCGAAGTCATATTGGTGTTTTGTCGGCTCTTTTGGCTTAGGTTCGATTAAGAATTGACCCTCAAAGCCAATTTCTTTTGCATAATCGATGGCCATATGGAAGAAACGCGCCAGGTTGTCTTGTTCAAGCTTCATGTTTGTATTAAGTAATGTTTCATACCCTTCACGTCCGCCCCAGAACACATAGTTTTCTGCGTTTAGGCGCTTTGCAATTTCTAAGCCTTTTTTCACTTTCGCTGCTGAATAAGCAAAGACATCCGCATTTGGTGAAGTAGCTGCTCCGTGTACGAAGCGTGGATGGGAGAACATATTCGCCGTATTCCAAAGAAGCTTTGTCTTCGATGTAGCTAAATGACGTTCAATTTCATCCACAATGATGTCTAAGTTTTTGTTTGTTTCGGCTAACGTTAAGCCTTCTGGTGCTATGTCTACATCGTGGAAGCAGAAGAAGGGCGCATTTAGTTTTTCATAAAACTCAAATGAAGCCTCTACGCGTGCTTTTGCTAAGTCCATGTAAGTATAGTGATTCCAAGAACGTTGCATATTGCCAGCACCAAATGGATCGCCACCTTCATACGTAAATGTATGCCAGTAAGCTACCCCAAAACGTAAAATCTCTTCCATCGTTTTGTCGCCCACTTTTTCTTGTGGATTGTAGTACTTAAATGCTAACCCATTTTTGGATTGTGGTCCCTCGTATTGAATGTTTGAAATATCCTTAAAGTAAGCCATATCTGTTGCCTCCCATTATTTGTTTTTACTTACGATATCTACCCATACAGCTAAAATTAAAATTAAGCCTTTTACGATATATTGCCAGTAAGCTCCGATGTTCATCATCGACATACCGTTATCAATTGCCGCCATAATTAAAGCCCCAATTAAAGCACCGATAATTCTCCCTTTACCACCAACTAAACTTGTACCACCGATGACACAAGCAGCAATTGCATCTAGCTCGTAGCCATCGCCAGCTGACACTGTTCCGGCATTTAAACGAGCAGTTAACAGCACACCCGCAACCCCAGCTAATGCACCCATAATGACGAATACCCCTAGTGTATTACGTTTAATATTAATGCCCGATAATGCAGCTGCATGCTCATTCCCACCAATGGCATATACACGACGGCCAAACGCTGTTTTATTCGTTACAAAAACGAAGAATAAAGCCAATACGACAACGATTAAAAACGGTATTGGTACCCCCAAATAACGATTTAGCATATACGTTATGACTAGCATAACGACAGAATAGATTGCCGCTTTTCCGTAATCAATGGTCGCTGGCAATAGCAATAAGCCCATTTCAGCACGTTTTTTTCGATTTCGTATCGTAAAGAACATAATGAGTACAATGGCCACAGCAACGATGATGTAGCCAAGCGCAAAAGGTAAATAGCTGTTCCCAATTTGTTTAAACGAATCATCTAGCCCTGCAACCGTTTTCCCTTGTGAAAGACCTAATAAGATGCCGCGGAATACAAGCATCCCACCGAGTGTGGCAATGAACGCCGGTACTGCACGATATGCGACCCACCAACCTTGCCATAAGCCTAAAAGGGCACCTACTGCTATTGCTACAAGTACAACAACCGGTGTACTCCAGCCATGCCATACTTGAAGCATCGCAGCAATACCACCAGTTAAACCAACAATTGATCCAACTGATAAGTCAATGTGTCCTGCAACAATAACGAGCGTCATCCCCACTGCCAAAATAGCGATAACTGCCATTTGGGTAAATAAGTTCGAAATATTTCGAGAGGATAAAAAATCCCCGCCCGTTAAAACGCTAAAGATTACCGCAATACTAACTAAAGAGATAATTAACGTGTAGGATTGTAAATCAAACTTAAACGGTAATTTACGATTCTTCTGATCTAGCTGTGGTTGTTCCATCATCGCTTGTTCGTTAGACAACTTTTTCTCCCCCAGTCGCACAAACCATAATTTTTTCTTGTGTTGCTTCCTCACGAGTAAATTCCCCAGTAATACGACCGTGGCTCATCACGATAATGCGGTCCGACATCCCCAATACCTCTGGCAATTCCGATGAAATCAACACAATTCCTACACCTTGCTGTACAAGTTCATTCATAATTTTATAGATTTCATATTTTGCCCCAACATCAATACCACGTGTTGGTTCATCTAAGATTAATAGTTTAGGATTGTTCATCAGCCATTTACTGAGAACAACTTTTTGCTGATTACCACCGCTTAGCTTACCTACCTCAACATCTAAATTGGCAGCTTTAAGCTTCATGCGGCTCGTCAGTTCTTTTGCCTCTTTCACTTCCAACGCCTGGTTAATCATTTTTAGTTTCATCACCTTATTTAAGGCGATAAGAGTCGTATTTTTCGTAATGTCCATACCTAGCACAAGCCCATATCGTTTACGGTCCTCGGATACATAGGCTAGACCCTCACGTATCGCATCTGAAGGTACTTTTATATTTGTTTTTTTGCCGTTGATTGTAACGGTTCCTTGCTTTTTCCCAGGCAGCCCGCCAAATAGACTTATGAACAATTCAGAACGTCCCGCACCGATTAACCCGGAAACGCCCAAAATTTCTCCTTTTTTCACATGGAAATTAATATCTGCTACAACCTTTTTTCCATGTTTGTCATAAGAAGTATAGTCTTCAACGCTTAAAACTTTTTCTTCACTAATGGTATGAGGCTCGTATGGGAACAGCTCCGTCAGCTCACGACCTACCATTTTCGTAATGATTTTATCCTCTGACATCTCCGTGATTGAATCTGTGGAAATCGTCTTACCATCTCGTAAAATCGTAACGGAATCTGCTAGTTCCATCACTTCACCTAGCTTGTGAGAGATGTAAATGCAGGACACACCTTGTTGCCTCAGTTCATTTAATAATTTCACCAGCACAGCCACATCACTTTCTGTTAACGCTGCGGTCGGCTCATCTAAAATTAAAATATCTGTCTTTTTCATTAACGCTTTGGCAATCTCTACTAGCTGCTGCTTTCCTACTGTTAGTTCCTTTACAGCCATTTGAGGGTCAACTTGTAAGCCGACCTTTTGCAATGCAATTATGGCTTGTCTGTAGATTTCATTCCAATTAATGATTGGTTGGCGCATTAAGTCATGCCCTAAAAATAAATTTTCAGCAATCGATAATTCTTCAATTAATGCAAGCTCTTGATAAATAATCGCAATCCCTGCATCCTGTGATTCTTTAATATTTTTAAAACGCATTTCTTGATGGTTAATGAAAATGCTTCCCGAATATGTACCATGTGGATAAACGCCACTTAACACCTTCATTAAAGTTGACTTTCCAGCGCCATTTTCACCACAAAGCGCATGAATTTCACCTTTACGAACAGAGAACGTTACATTATCAAGAGCCTTTACGCCAGGGAATTCCTTCGTAATGCCTTTCATCTCAAGAGCAAATGACTCCATAATTTCCCCTCACTAACGTTTTGATAGATTAGTAGAATTAAATTTTAAAATAAAGGGTCTGGGACACAACTAAGAAGAGTACAATCTGATTTCAAAACAGATTGTACTTTTTTGATGCAGAAACGTTCATTTCCGAGGCAGGCGCCGCTTTCCACGGGGGAGCCTCGAGCCTCCTCGAGCTAAAGCTCTGCGGGGTCTCGAGACTGCTCCTACAATCCCGTAGGAGTCTCTGCCTGCCTCTACGATGAACGACTTTCTAATTAAGAATGAGCAATTTTTTACTATGGATAGAGCCATTCATTTATTGAAATTTTTATTTTGTCCATGCTCTTTATCTTTAAACTAACTATGGACGTTCACTCTCTGGTACGTTTTTGTATACATCTTCATAAGAATGGAATTCGTCTGCAATGACCGTATCCATAATTTCATCTTTACCAACGGATATTGGATCTAGCTTAATGTATGGCACATCAACGACACCGTTGTTTACAGTTGCATCACCCTGCACTGCTTCACCTTTTGCAAGCTGAACCGCTACTTCGGCACTCTTTTCAGCAATGGTTTTGATTGGTTTGTAAACCGTCATTGTTTGTAAGCCTTCTGCAATACGTTGAACACCTGCTAAGTCAGCGTCTTGCCCAGAAATAAGTACTTTCCCCGCTAAACCTTGTGCATCTAACGCTTGAATAGCCCCTCCTGCAGTGTTGTCATTTGAAG
Source organism: Lysinibacillus timonensis (assembly GCF_900291985.1). NCBI lineage: Bacteria > Bacillati > Bacillota > Bacilli > Caryophanales > Bacillaceae > Lysinibacillus > Lysinibacillus timonensis. Next base: position 1,403,498 of record NZ_LT985980.1, read on the forward strand.
CAACTACTACGTCGATGTTATTTTGATTAGCCGTTAAAGCATTTTCCATAATTTTCAATGCTTCGTTTGCATCCCAATTGTCAGCCCATTGATCACCAACAATTTTAATGTCACCCTTATCTACTAATGGTTGAATTATATTCATTTGTCCTTCGCGGAACATTTTTGCATTGTTGTCAGTTGGTGAACCACCCATTAAGAAATAGTTCCCTGTTGGTTTTAAGTTTACTAAGTATTCCGCTTGCATTTCCCCTACGCGTACATTATCAAATGATACGTATGCAGCGATTTCTGCGTTGTTGATCAGACGGTCATACGCTAATACTGGCACACCCTCTGCATTCGCCTGCTCTACAACTGTTGATAATGAATCAGAGTTAATCGCAATAATGACTAACACATCAATGCCTTGTGAAAGCATGTTTTGAATTTGTGATAATTGTTGTGCTTCATCACCATCTGCTGATTGTACGATGACCTCTGCCCCTAATTCCTCTGCTTTCGCGATAAAGAAATCGCGGTCATGTTGCCAACGCTCTAACGTTAAGTCAGAAACCGATAAACCAATCTTTAAGCTATCTTCCTTGTCTGTGCTCTCAGCGTTGTCTGTGTTTGAGCTACTGTCAGTAGTTGTAGTTGTAGTTGTACCTGAACTTGAACCTGCACCTGAATCTTGACCACATGCTGCTAAAACTAATACTGCTAAAAGCATAACAAATAAAAAATGAAACCCCTTACATTTCCCCATTGAAAACTTCCCCCTTATTCCCAATTAATGTAATATAATGTAATTCAATGTTATAATATCATGACTACGAAACTTTGTCTATTGGGTAAACAAAGTTTATTTTATACTTTTAATCTTCTGCTTTATGACAATATAATAATGTTTAGGAGAGTGAGGGACATCATGTCTTGGAACCAGAAAATTGGAAAAAAGCTAAATAAAGAATTAATACTACAGCAAGTTTTGCTGAAGTCGCATATATCTCGCAATGAAATTATTGAGAATACGAATTTAAAAAAAGCAACAGTTGCGAATCTAGTAAAAGAGTTAATTGAGGAGCAATTTATCGTAGAGGCTGGCAAGGAACAATCCACTGGCGGTAGACGTTCCTCTTTACTGAAACTGAACGAACGAGCTGGCTATGCACTTGGCATCGACATCGGGGTAAACTATTTGCGTGGGATTGTGACGAACTTGGATGGTGAAATTGTCTTTGACATCCAACAGGAAATTACAGATAATGCGTTCGAAAATTATTTTAATAATATTATTCAAATGATTCAGCTTCTAACAGAGGAAGTCCCGAAAAGTCCCTATCACATTATTGGATTAGGAATTGCGGTTCCCGGCACAATTGCAATGGACGGCACGATTATCAACGCACCCAACTTAAGATGGCACAACGTCGATTTAGTACACCAGCTAAAATCGTATGTTGACTATCCACTATACATTAGTAATGAAGCGAATGCTGGTGCCTTTGCGGAGTTTTCTTTTATTCACAATATGCAGCACCAAAATATGCTGTTTGTTAGTATTGGTTACGGAATTGGGGTCGGGATCATCATCAACGGGGAACTATATCATGGTGAACTTGGATTTTCTGGGGAAAATGGCCACATGATTATCCAAATGGACGGGAAAACATGTAAATGTGGACGCATTGGCTGTTGGGAAGCCTACGCTTCAGAATACGCGTTTTTACAGGAAGCCGAAAAAGCCCTAAATGTTACGGACATGAGCATCGAAAAAATACTTCCGTTATATGCAAATGATCATAACTTACAAAAAGTGTTCACGGATATAGGACGCTATATTGCCATCGGGTTAATGAACTTAATTTATACATTCAACCCTTCAAAAATTGTCATTGGCAATCGAATTACATTACTTCAAAACTATATTAAAAAAGAGATTTTCAACAGGTTTAATTCCCAATCTAGTAGTTCCTACATCATGGACCAAACGGAAATTGAATTTTCAACCCTTCAGGATAAAGCAATTGTGGTCGGCGCAGCTTTAATCGCAATCAATCAATTTTTACAGCCGTCGAAACCGGGGAGTTAGTGTTGGCGAGAGGAATAGTTTTTTTCGTGGAAGTGGCGGTTTTGATGGCTGTGGGGTACATATTTTATTGGCAATGGAAAGGCTATGGGTTTCTTCTGAACGAAGGGGCATCATAGCCTTTTTATTTACTTGCAAGGGTTTTAGAAGGACCAATGCTTTAAAAATAAATGTATGTATAAGCAAAGTTTTTAGGAAAGAGAGTCAAAGTCAAAGAATCTTAGTTATTAAGATTTTTCGTTCCCCACTCACATAACTGTTCCATAATCGGTAGTAGACTATTTGCTTTATCTGTTAGACTGTACTCTACTTTGGGTGGGACTTGAGGATACTCTTTTCGAATAACCATACCATCCGCTTCCAATTCCTTAAGCTGTGCACTCAATGTTTTAAAGGTAATATCTCCAATTTGCCTTTTCATTTCATTAAAACGAACGGGTTGATTTTCAGCTAGGAGGTAAAGAATAAGCATTTTCCACTTACCACCAATCACCGATAATGTATAGCCAAAAGGTGTCTCTAAAATACTTCCCTTTTCTTTATAGTCACCCATACTCATATTGACACTATCCTTTCTGATAGTAACTATCAAAATTGTGCGTACTATTTTTTCCTTTATAGCCATTTTAAACTTACTTTAACTTGAAATAAAGGAGAGAAAAACAATGACAATTATTCAAACTTACAATCACAACCTGTGGGATTATGGGATTACCCAAGGGTACAGAGTCAACGATACGATTTATATTTCTGGTCAGTTTTCCCACGATCAGGAAGGGGCGTTCGTTGGTGAGGGGGATATCAAAACTCAGACCCTACAAACATTTGAAAATCTTGACCGAGTACTAGAGGCATTTGGTGTAACAAAGTCTAATCTTGCTTATGTGGAAATCTATCTAACAAATCAACAAGAACATTTCGAGCAAGTCATCGAACTGTTTCAACAATATATAGGAGAACATCGTCCAGCTGGCAGCAGTATCGGCGTTACTTACCTAGCTTTTCCTGAACAACTGATTGAAGTGAGTGCTGTTGCGCATATAGATTAAGTAAACATATGTTCATAATCAGTTAAATAGAGGATGGGACAGAAGTAGAAAAAAGAACAGTTCTTCTTTCATTTTAGATCGTATCTTTTGGATATATGAACGTTCGTTTCCGATGCAAACTTCGCTTTCCACGGGGAAGCCTTGAGCCTCCTCGAGCTCAAGCTCTGCGGGGTCTCAAGACTGCTTCTACATCCCGTAGGAGTCTCAGTCTGCATCTCCAACGAACGACTTCCAAATAAACAGATAAGCAAATTTTTACTATATCCAAAACGCTCTGCTTGTTGAAAACTAACTTTTGTCCCAGCCTCAAACTTGTTACTAAATTAAAAAGTTCGGATAAAAATTAAAAGGAACTCTTTTGAGCTCCTAAAGTTATTTTCTATTCTGCTAATTTAAATCTTACGTATTCTGATTCTACATATCCATGCTGTCGAATCTATATGGAAGTGAGCAACTAAAAACTGATTACTTCCATTATAGTGTTATATACTCTTATTAACCGCTATAACGTTATATTATGACTATTATATTTTTAATTCTTACCCGCAATCCACTTATTACCGCAATTCATACATCCATTGACTATATCACTTCTTCCAAGAAATCCACGAATGATAGATACAGGAAAACCGATATAGAATAATAATAGCCCAATTATATTCAGATTCCCGCCCATCGACACATTGTCAAGCGAAGGAAAGAGTATAGCTAGAGCAATACATACAACAAAAGTTAAAAACAACGTACTGAACGTTTTACGGAAACTAAATCCCCTCTTGTTTGCCACGATTTGATTTGATTTACACTTTTTGCAATGAACTTTACTATCATGACTTCTCACATTACTTGATTGAAGTGTTTGTTTTATTGTTGTACTCATAATGACCTCCAAGGGAATTCTAGATGCAATCAATATATGAATATTTTACCAGATAATTTGACCTATTTCTATGCTTCGATAATGATTTTCCCCATACACTCAAATTATCGCAACTTTCCCCCACTATAAAAATGAATGAGAAAATGATGGCAATCATAAAAGAGTGGAAGAAAAAACAAAGCAAAATTATCTCATTCTAAGCTTTAATACGATGCACCAAATCAACTCGTATTTAACAATGAACAAAACGAATACTTGCAATCTACAAAACACGAAAATGAATTTTACATGTTCAGAGTAAATATAAGCTAAGTACAATTACAACACACGGCTTACGTCATACACATTGTTCATTGTTATTTGAAGCAGGTGCTAGTTTAAATGATATTCAAGACCGTTCGATTGATATTCAATGAAATTGTATGAAAAAGCAAAAACGCCAAAACCCTTATATATCAAGGATTTCGACGTTCAATGAAACTCTATGGAATTCATTTATGGAGACGGCGGGTGATTCTAAAAAACCAAAACCTTATCATATCAACGGTTATAAGGCTTTTTTGACTATTAAAAAATGCTCTTACAAAGGAATTAATAAGGTTTTACTAATTTGCTTACGGAGACTTTAAATAATATAAAATAATACTAGAATACAATTTATTCATAAAAATCTATTTAAAAATTGGGAGATTTTTTTTGAAAGAAAGTTTATACTTTTTGCTTTTATTGGCTTAATTAAATTTAATATTCCGACTCCCAAGACACCAGCAATTGGTACTACCCACTTAATAAAAACTTGTGTAATAAATGGTTTATTTGAATTACTATTATAAGCAATAGCAAACCATGTAACAAATAATAAAATTAATAATATAGTTAAAAAATTTGTTAGTTTTGTTGCAATTTTAAGGGATTGAGATTTAATCTTTTCTATTTGAGTATTTTTATAACTTTGTAATTCCCCATCTTTATCAACTAATTCTCGTTCCTTTTTTTCTACTAGATGTTGTGTATTGTTATTTTGAAGTTTTAGGTTTTCTAATTCAGTCTTTTGTTGAGTAATTACATTAAGGTGTTCTTCCATTTTTCTTTGCATAGTCATTTCTGCTAACTCTTTACAATCTAGATATATTATTTGTTCTTCATTTCCTTTGACCCTATCCATCATTATTGATCTTGCTTCACTATCAGTTCTGAGAAGTGCGAAATCTTCTTCTGAAATTTTCCCCAGTTCTCTTTCTTTTTCAATACGTTCTAAGTATTTTTGTAACATTTTTTCACTTGGTTGAGTGGCTGCAATACAATTTGCGATTATCATTTTTTTTGGTAATGTCACTTCAGTATTTGGACTTTTAATCCATTGTAAAGTAGTTAAAACATAATCCGAAATAAAGGGTGGCACATAATCTGGCTTATGATAGTCTGCTATAAATTTATCTTTAACTATGTTTGCAAGCTTATTATTGTTTGTTACAAAGATTGCTCTACACGATTCAATTGAATTTGATAGTTCATCTTTTCTTAAACGATAAATTGCGTTTAATGAATCCAAATCTTTATTTAGCGAATCCTCAAAGTTATACGTGATTTTATTACCAATAAGATTCGCATACTCTACTAAATTTATATTATATTTGAAGAGATCGGTGTCTGAATAATTTGGTTTATCTACAATTTTAATATTCAATTTAGTTACAATGTCTTTCTCGACAGCATTAATTATTGTCATAATCTCAGATGGTGAATAATTTTTACTTATAAAATATTCAACTGTTCCAAACCTATCGTACATACCATTTTCAAACTTACGTAGACAACTTGATAGAACTCCCTTTACCTCTTCAACAGTATGAGAGAAAGATCTCAATTGTGCATGTTGGGACTTTAATATTTTTATCAATTGTCGTGTTGGCTCTGCCCTTGCCTCCCCAGCATAGCCTAAAGCAAATATTAATAAAGTTGTATCAAAATAAACTGAAGTGTTCTTAAACTTTTGTGTATAACGATCTGGTTGAGTAAAATACATTGCTGCAGAAATCATATTTCCTATGTAGATATTTTGGTATAAGTTAAATAACAGGATTTCTTTTTTTTCAATATGTCTTATAAATTTACCAACTAAAAATAGGGCTTGTTTGTTATCGTTATTAATTTCAAGTGAATTTCTACCATGTGCATCTAGTGAGATATTTAAAAAAGTTTCTAACATTCTTTCTAACTCATCATTAGAATAAGACTCTTCAAAATAATCTCTAAAATACTCCTTCATTGCTAAAATAAAAGTGTGGTACTGTGTCAATGTTTGATTTCTTTTGTCTATAATATTTGTAAGTTCTTTTTTTAATAATGAATAGCTATTATTAGTTTTATTAAACTGTAGAATATTCTTCCTAGAAAGTTTTCTAAGGGAGTAATCTAACACATGAAATGGAAATTGCAATCCAAAATTCTTGTCTAGATAAATGCTTAATTCGGCGATTGTAAATTCTCCTTCTATATCAGATACTCCTTGCCTAATTAGAGGTAAAAAATTATCTAAAAAACTCGAATTACTAGAGTCTAAATTCTCAGCTAATACTGCGTATCCTACTAATGATTTAGATTGTATGTTGTTTTCAATAGAGGTTGATACCAAGCTTTACATTCCCTTCAAACTAACTTAAATATTATAGAAAATTATAACATAATTTACAATTACAGTAGATACTTATAAAATTAATAAACTATTAAGATAGGAGTACTTTTTACATTTCTTTCTTAATTAATATATAGTCAACTCTACAATCTACCGTGGCATTTACTATATTAGAAAGCTTATTATACAGTTTCTTACATTAGCAAAATACAATTGACGCCCTACATTTGTTATAAGAAATTGAGTTGTTGAACATTTAAAAAGGACATAGAAGAGTTAAAAGAAGTAGCAATATTGATAAATATTTTCTTTTCACATGTAAAAACAAAAATACTTAGCTAGTAACAATAGCTAGAATGGTAGAAAATACACTCTTTTTATTAATTTCTTCCCTGTAAATCATACAAATTCCTCCATAACAATATGCTTAAAACATTCTTACTTGTGACTCGTCTAAAAGAATTTGTCATGAGTGAGTATGAATATGCCAGCCAATTTAACATACAAGATATGAATAATTATCTTGATGGATACCCACTAGTGCTACCTTGCAGATATTCAGACAAACAAGCTTGTTATACAAAAGCGATCATTATTTCTAACCTTCCACTTGAGGAGCAATATGTTTCTGAACAAAAATCTATGCCGAGTGTTTGGTTAGCTTTTAAACGTAGATTTCATAAAATAATTCCCGTGGTTGCTGCAACAAAAGAGAATGAATAATCACTAAAAATTAAATTGTTTCTGAAACAATAAGTGGAAATCCAAAGTAAAGATGTTTAGTAATGGAAATAATAGTATAATAAAAGTGATTTATTGATTTTATAAAATTACTAGACAAAAAAACTAAGTAGAGAGGTATATTAATGACTCAATTAAATCAACGCCTAATAGCAAAAAGTTTATTAGCTACTTGCATTATTATTAGTTTGCCATTTGACAGTACTGTAGAACTGGCGGAAGCTGCAACCATAACATACAATGACTTCGACCCAAACCAATATTGGGCGGACAACATGGAGTGGATGATAGATGAGGGGTATATCTCGGGGTATATCAACAAACAGCATCCGACTACAGGAAAACACGGTACATGGTTAAACCCAGGAGGACAACTAACCGAGTCACAAATGTTAAGTGTCATGCTGAGATATGAGTTAGGTCTTAGCGGTTACGAACAGATGAAAAAAGATATTCCTAACCCAGAAGGAAAATGGATTTACAATCACTATGTGATGGCAGAGAAAATTGGTTTAATGACAAAAGGAAGTTCAAAGGACAGTCTAACATATGCCAATCAACAAGTAACACGTGGTCAGTTAGCACAAGCTTTAGTATCTATGCATTACGGCAAAAACGTAACGTTAAACGAAGCGATACAATTCATGTTTGACAATAAAATTACAACAGGCACAGACGCATCGAAAGGGGCCACCCTTCAAAACTTTGCCCCTGACAATAAGTTATCAAGAGCGCACATCTCAACATTCTTAAAGAACTTCCATGATCTAAAGCAAAGCGGAGCAATTATTGACATTCCTAGACTAGCTAGCGAATCAACTAGTAAAGAAGTAGAATCACCAAATAATAACAGTGACATAGTAGTAGAATCAGAAAACGCTACACAACAAGAATTAAGAGCAATTGCAGAAAAGTTATGGAATAATCAGAAGTTCATGTTTGTAAATACTTCACCTAAAATAGTAGGAAACATCATGACACTATATAACGGTCACACTTATGGGGTAGCAAATCAAAAAGAATATGACGCAGTTATAAAAGATGTAAAAGAGAAGATTGAAAAATACTACAATCTTGCAGAATCGAATAATATACACAATAAATTCTTCGACCAAGCTAGTTATTTATGGTCAACTGGGTTTAAAAAGGAAGATATGAGAAACAACACTGTTGCATGGAGTTTAAAGAAATATTACGACAAAGGGTACTCATTTGAGGAAGCTGTTAAAATGTACCAAGCAATGCATTTAGGTAGTATTGTTATAACTAATGAAGCAGAAATAATAGAAGCAATAGACCCACGCTCAAAGGGTTTAGATAATGCCTACCAACATTTATTTGGAGGTATTACGGACTGTGATGCACAAGCACAAGCATTATTAGTAGTTTATGATATGATGGGCTTTTCAACAGCGATATATGGACAGGTTAATGTCCATGCAGACCTATTTGTTAAGTATAATGGAGACTTTTACAACGCAAGTGCTTCTCTAGGTGAATCGGGTTTCATTGAAGGTTCTAGTGGTGTATACACAACAACATGGACACAACAAAAATTTACAATAGGTAAATAAATTTAGTATATAATAAAAAAGAGGTTTAGCTATTTTCAGCTAAACCTCTTTTTTGACAGATAAATTAATAGGGAAGTAATTAGTATGACATTTAACTATACTAAATTCAGAACAGATAGAGGGGGGTGTATTTCGCAAGTAAAAATTGAGCCATTTATTAATTAAAAACTGAGCCACTTAAAGCTGACTATTTTCTAGCCATTCTTTTGTATCCAATATTCGATAAGATGGGCCGACCATGTCAACCATATAGGCTCTATGTGTTAGTCGATCTGTTAAAGCTGCTGTTAAAACTGGATCATGAAATATTTCTTCCCATCGATCAAATGATAAATTACTCGTAACGATGGTGGATGCTCGTCCTGCCCGAAGGGAAAGATGAGTAAATAATAACTCGGCTCCTTCTTTATCAAAGGAGATATAACCTAATTCATCAATGATTACTAAATCATATTTTTCAAACTTCAGTTCAAATGAACGTAACGTTCTTTCAGAACGGCTCTCTTTTAATTGGTTTACTAGAGATGATACCGTTGTAAAAAATACTTTATATCCTGACAAACAAGCTTCAATTCCTAAACCTATTGCTATATGGGTTTTACCTGTTCCAGGTGAGCCAATTAATAGGACATTTTGTTTTTCTTGAATGAAATCTAATTTCTTTAATTGTGGAAGGCGAGAGGCCGCATTTTGCGGTAATCTCTCAGTCTCTAATTCAGTTAATAGTTTCTTTTCAGGGAAATTTGCTGAACGAATCCGATTCGCTTTTGCTCGTACTTCTCGATCTTGCATCTCTTGTACCAGTGCGTGATATAAAAAATCCTCTGCTGTCTGATGTTGTTTCCACATATCATCTTCTTGAATAAATGCCCGAATACTTGGTAATCGAAGTTCTTTACACATTTCAATCATTTCTTGTCTCTTATCCATTAATGAAGCACCCCTGTCTTTTTCGTTTCAAATAATGCCGTAATGGCTGAAAGATTTTCGAGAGATTGAGTGGTGACCTCATTTTTGGAATGTACAGTTTTATGAATAGCTTCGCCTTGATTAGCTAAGAAAATAACTTTCTCTGTTGTTATTTGAACCATAGGGTTCTTCTCAAGTTGCTCAATCGCTGCTATGACCTTTTCTAGATTGTTATGTTCTTTTAGATAGATAAGTAACTCTAGAAAATCTCGCTCATTTCCAATATAATAATCTTTGTATAATTTTTTTATTTTTGTTGGTGCTTGACTCAAACATTCACTTTGAGCCAATGCGCCTTTTTTCTTTTCAAATGTACGTAAGTAATGATAAATATCCATAATCCATTGATGGATCTGCCAACTTCGCTTATGTGTCGCGATACAGGCATTTTCACTAAAAATAAGAATTTTTTCCGCACTTGCTTTTACTTTCACCCATTCACCAACATTTCCTTCTGGAACAGAATAACGATTTTGTCTATAAGTAATCGTGCTATATTTGTCCACTCTAAATTCATACAACTCAGAGGCATCAAATGGAATAATATCTGCGCTTACTTGCCTAGCTGTACGTTCTTCTAGCATTAATTCATGATGCGTTTGGTTTTTCTTATAATGCTTACGAGAGTTTAATTTCATGATAATTTCTGTTAGATAAGCCTGAGCTTCTTCTAGACTTGTAAACGTATCTCGATGGGCAAATGCTTTCCGGCGGATATATTCTACACTTCGCTCTACATGCCCCTTCTGATTTCCTTTTCTCGGTTCACATAGTCGTATTTTAAAATGATAATGCATCGATAGATTTTTCATACCATCGGTAATCTCACGTTCAGTCCCAATAAAGTTCTTTACAACTGTCCGCATATTATCGTAGGTAAAAACTTCTGGTACAAAGCCTAAATAGTCAATACATTTTACATGAGCATCTTGTACGCACACCATTGTTTCGGATTCATATAGATATGCAAATCTATCATTACTATATGGTAGGGTAAAGACCGCCATTGAAAGAGAACGTAATGTTTGATCAATGAATAATTTTACTTCTCCCCAGTCAAATTCAATCTCATGGCCAGCAGTTGCCTTTTGACGAATAAAGACTTCTTTTTGACGTTTCTCCTCACTATTTACAAAATTTCTAACAGTGGTATAACTAATTTCAAAACCTTCATCTAATAACTTTTCATGAATATCAATCATTTTTAGTTGTTGCTTGTGCATTTGATGTTGCCGTTTATACTCATTATCTTTTAACATTTTTCGAATACGTTTCATCACCGTAGGTGTTAATGCTCTTTTATTTCCTTTTCGTTTCTTATACGACGGAGGCGTTACATAGTTATCTGTAATAGGTAGTTCCCGAATATCTTGCTTTCTTTTTTCAAGATCCTCTTCAATATATTTTTTTACAGTATTCCGGGAAATCCCAAGCTCCTTGGCAATTTGACGCTGACTTTTATCATCTTGATGAAAGGCAATTAGCACTCTCTGTTTCTTTTCCAATGAAATCACCTCTATACGCTCCTAACTCTATGAAGTTAGGATTATTTTCATATAAAAGTGGCTCACTTTTCAACTGCGATAGTGGCTCAGTTTTAGCTTATCAAATACAGAGGGGTAGGCGAATGAAAGTTGGAAATTAAAAATATCTCACAATTAAAGAAATGGTTAGGTGTAGGAAAGAGAATACAATTTTTGTATAACGCACATAAACCAGCAACAGCACAAGGAGGAATTAGAGAAGTAGTAAAGGTACAAACAAATGGTTTTTACACAGATTTAAATGGACAGCCAATGTGGTTAGAATATCCTAGGGCAAAAGATGTAGTATTTAATGCAGATGGAACAGTAGATTTTTTAATAAAAGGTATAGTGTGGTTAAAAATAAGACCATCCACTCAATCGATAACATTTAATAAGAAAAAACCGAGAAAAATTTCTCTCGGTTTTCTTAATTACAGCGAAACAGTAATTACAAAACAATTTTTAAAGTATACAGTGTTCGTGTAATACTTTTTAAATGGAGACGGCGGGAGTCGAACCCATATTTTATAGAATGCTGTTACACCAACGTTTATAAAGGTTTATTACTAATTTCCAAAGAAACTAACTACAAAACTAACTACAAAACAGGGTATATTTTAAAAAAAGAGTTAAACAAATATCTTTGCAGGGGCAAGGTGTTTTCTATCAATTAATATTATAATGTTATTTAATACCATTCTAATTTATCCTGATTTTCTTTTCAATAAACTGTCCAACCGCGCTCCGCCGATTGAAGTATCAGTTACACTTAATAACGGAAGCATTTGAACTAGAACATTAAATTAATGTTTTCATCATAGTTGATCAATATAATTTCAGATACTGTTCTCCGTAAATATGCTATATGAGATTTATTTAATATCTATATCTGAATTTTTCTGAATAAATTCATTCGCCATCTTGCTTACAATGTAATGATTATCTACTAATGCTTTCTTTAACATTAACTTTGTGATATCTTCATCTACTTTCCTTAAATTATTGAAATTACTAATAATGAGATTTTTTATATATACATTATCATAATCCATAGATTTAGAAAGCTGTGTTAATATAGTCTTTTTATTGCTTGGAGTAACCATTCTTATTAATAGCGATACTGCCAAATATCTTACGTCCTGATTACTATGATTCTTCAAACTTAAAACAAATTGAATCAAAACATTTTGAATACTATAATCAAGTTCTACGAAGAATTCATTGTTAATTGTATTTTTAATTGCTTTCAAACATTGAATTCTCTCAAACTCTTCTTCAGTGTTAAGTTCTGATAAAATTTCGATTAATTCTACTATTTCTATTTCCCCTAATACCAGTAATAACATTACAAAATTAAATTTTAATGTTAATTGGGAATGTTTTTGTAATAAATCATCAATACCAATCATTAAAAGATCTTGATTCATCATTAATAGTCGATATAAATCTTCGTAATTATAATTTATTTGGTTAAATTTTAATTTAATATATATAATTAATTGAATTGCGCTTATTTTTTCTGAATACGTTAGATTATTAGCTAATAATGAATCTACGCATACTGTAATTACTTCATTTGCTAAATTTATTTCAACTATATCCGGATTTATTTTAAAAATATTTTTTATTATAAGATAAGGATCATGCCCACTAAAACTATAGCTTCCATTTTTCCCCCTATCATTAAGGTTTTCTCTTATTGTATGCACATATTTTGATACATAAAAAACATCATTTGTATTAGTAGTTTCTAAAAAATAAAGCTGTTTGTCTAATTCATTCATATTCCCTTGTATAATCTGATTTAATTCTTCTGTATTGCCCTTTACTTGTTTTCTATAATTAATAATCGCATTTACTAAACTTTTAGATTGTTTCTTAACCTCTTCATTAAGAACACATTCTACTAATACTTTTTTTAGTAGTTGTAAGTTCTTTTCGTGAACATGAGATAAATCTAAAGTTTCAAGCAAGGCAAATACTTTATCATAAAATCGATACATCTTTTTATTGATTATATTTAAACTTATTTCAATGATTAAATTAGGATCCATTCTTAATCTATTTTCTTGAATAGTCGTAATAATAAGGTCTCCCAACTGAACTACTCTATTCTCATTCTCTATCCACTCAAAAATTTCTTTAACTAGTTCACCCGATATTTGTTTGTAATCAACATCATTAAAGAAATACCCTAAATGTTTAAATACTTCTAACCTAGACTTAAGTCTTTCTTCTTTTATAGGATTTGAATTCATAAATTTGTATATTTCCATTGAGTCTTTAGAATTCATTTTCCCAAAAATATTATTATAGTAAGTAATATATTGCGTAATTTTTTTACTATCATCCGTTAGCATAGACATTTTTATAAATAATACTTTAAATTCCCAATCTTCATATTCTTCACAAAGATGAAATGCAACATCTTTTATTCTATTCCTCATTAATATAATGTGTGATAGTGATCCGTAATAGCAAGCTGTTACATAAATACTCACTAATTCTTCTGCGTATGTACTCAAATTATTCCCAAATGTAACTGTGTATACGGATTTAGTTTTATGTTTCTTATACTCCTTATTAATTTCTTCATAAAGTTGCTTCTCATATCTATCAATGACAGGATAAAATAACTCTTGAGGCATGTTATTCAACTCTTTTTGTGCCTCAGTTTCAAAGATTATCTTATTTTCTAATCGACTTTTTAGGCCTTGTATATTTCTTAAATCTATTAAAATATCTTGTATAAACCAATCTGGCATGGATTTTTCTTTAGATAATTTAAGTGAATCACTAAGGTGAATAATTACCATATTTAAATCCCCTAACCAGTATGATTGTATTGCTTGCCATCTTAATTTAACAATTTGATATAAATCTTCATCCTGAATTGTTTTTAATATTTCTAAATATAATCCAACATTAAATTCTTTAATTCCTTTTTCACCCCATAGAACTTTTAGAAATTGTTCTAAGTAATCATCTATTTCTGTACTATCCTCTATTTCTAGATTTAATGGATAAATTAGGTTGCCTATATATGATTTTGATTTATCTATGCCACTCAAGTTATGCTTTGATAATGAATCTGAAAACATAGAAGTTGCTTTACCATCATTATTCTTATAGTTTTCGAACTCTACATCTACTATTCTGTTTCTACAATAATGTCTATATATCTTGCATATGTCATTAATTAAATCCTTATATCCACGTTCAATGAAATCTTGGAAATTTTCTACAACGTAGTATTTAGACCCTGTTGCTCCTTTCAATTCTTGTTGTATTTGCGTTGGTTTCTTTTCGTTTTCATTACAAAATAAATATATAGACTTCTTAGGATGTGATTTTGCCCTAGAAATTTCTTTAACAATTGCTGGCGTCACATCATCTGCATTATCAATTAAAAACAGGCACACATCACTATCATCTATAGCATAAAGATAATCTTGTTGTGCAGATTGTGTAGAGGCTCCTTCTTCTTCAAAAAGATAAACATCTGCTATTTGACTAGACTCAATGAGTTTTTTTAACTCTTTTCGAACTTCATCATATCTTTCGAATCCTTCTCCACATCTTGAACTAATGAATACTTTAATTTTATTAGTTATTGAAAGGGAATTTATCAAGTCCATCACCTACAATTAATTTTTTTACTCTTAATACAAATTATACCATTATATTTTATTAAAAAAACAGCCCAACTAGTAACCTAATCAGACTGTTCATTTTATAGCTATTTTTAGATTTTTTATCACTTACTATCAAATGAAGTAGAAAAGCTCATTTATTTATGATACGGTTCACCAGAACGTTGGATAGGGTAAAGTAAAGTAAAGTAAATAAAATAGAGTAGAATTAATAATTCTACTCTGCCTTTAAATCATATGAAATAGGTTCTCCTAAGTTAGGATGTACTATTAACTGATTTTTATAATTATACATTGATGAATCTAACGTTTTGTTATTTTTATTTATAAGGGAAATTTGAATCTTCGAATCTATAATTTTTATTTCGCCTTTAAAACTAAGATAATCAATAGATGATTTGCAAATATAAATAGTCGCTTCTTTTCCTATCATTTTTTTAAAAAGTGAAAATAGACCACTATCATTAGTCATTATTTCTTTACCAATAGGGGATAAATAAAAGGATTTATTCGTATTATTAATACCTCTAGATATATTAGTAATTATTCGTTGTTCTTCATTTTCAACGACAAACACTGCTGTAAAGTCTGTTACATTGACATTTATATTATATTCTAAATTAATCTTATTATGATTTAAAGCTACTTCAACATTTGGTCTAAGGAACTCTTTTATAACATCGATATCCTTCAGTGAGGTGTTTTTTTTAAAGAAACTAATCACCTCATTTATTGTTATTTGTCCCTGATTATTTAATATGAGTGGTTGATTCTTATTAAATAATTTTAATATATCTGGTAAATAAAGAAATGGTATAGAAATTAGAACTACGGACAAAAAAATCATAACCTTATCAGCAATAGTTTCTGCATCATTCAAATACCCTACTAACGAAAACCACCATAAAATCAATATAAAATATGATACAATTTTAAAAAGCATCATTGTCTTATTGTATATAGAAGTATTTGATAACAAGTACATCATATGGTCAAAATCTTCTTTTACCATATCACTTTTAAGCGATTCTTTATCACTGTTTATTCTATTCCTAATACCCCTTGCTATATCATTAGATTTCTGAATCGAACGTTCATTAAATTGACTAAAAACTATTGAGGTTAATGCTAAAATAGCAGCCACAATTGCTGTAACCCACCCTAAATATTGTACCGAATAGACAGAAACACCATTTAAAAATTCACATACGCAAATGTCATTCAAGATCTGGAACACACTCTTTTATCAACTTCTTTGCTGTAGAAATTATTTGATTAATCACAGCTATGTTATTAGTCATTTTATAAGTAATTAAACCATTTGTATAAACTTTAACTGTATTTCGCCATCCATCAATATTTAGCCCTGCGGTAATTCCAAAATGCTTATTAATATCTACTCGTTCTAATTCCGGTATTTCTATACCTTCATTCAACTTAGAATTTAAAGGTGTCTTTAAGGTTACTAACTGCACTTCTTGATTTAAGAGCCTTGTTAATACTTTAGATAAAACTCGCTTATTCTCCACAGCAGAAGTAAACAAGTAAAAATAATTTTCTTCCCTAATAAAGGAAACTATATTCATTTTTCCATATTTAAATGAATTCGACCAATGCAATTCACCAGAAAGATTGCTAGATGAATCAAAGGAAAGAGCATAAAATTCATTGCCTTCTTCGTATGCTATATTAATAAGTTTTTCTTCAAAGTCATATACATTTTGCATTTCTAATATAACTAAACTAGATGACATAATCATTTTTCACTCCTCCTTTCCTACTATCTTCTTTTTCCTCTTTCTGAATGAAAATATTTTTCAATTTCATATTCTTTATCAGGAATTAAGTTTTTTAGTTCCGTTTCAATCTTATCAATATAGAAATCGTAGAAGGTTCTCGCCTTAAAAGCATTAGGTAATAATGCTTCTTCAAATATTTGAGTTCCTTCTAATTGGGTATTATCGTCTATTATTAGTTGATTTATTATGTTAAATACTTCATAAGTCACTTCATTTAATTCATACTCTGAAGATGCTGATTCATTTAGTATAATTTTAAGCATACCCCTAAAATCAATAGTTAAATCAGCCTGCACACTGCTTTCTTCAGCTGGTAATGACTTATAAATTTTAATTGATACAGATGTAATCCTATCACTATTACATATCCTTTCAATTATATCTGAGTCTTGGAAAAGGTCAATCCCTCCCAGTTTCGCATTTTTTATTCTAGGTGCACCATTATTATAAAAAATTAGCGAATTTACGCCCTCGACTTCATAATTTGCCTCTTCCAGCTTTCTAAAAACTAAATTAATCACTAATAATGTAAGTGGATCATATTCAATTTCTAATGCTTTATTTCGCATTTTATTTTGAACATAGTAACGCTTTATTCTTGCAGTCCCCCACAAAGCACCATTAATAGCTTCTATTATTTTATTTACAGCCTTGTTGTAGCTAGATTTTGTTGTAATTAGAAGATTGTTTTTATAGTCAAATTTAATATTAAGGTTCCCACTAAGTAATGGTCTTTCAATCTCTCTTTGATCCGTCAGAGGATTCAAATAGTATTCGATGTATCTACATGTAATCGAAATGCTTTCTCCTACATTATCTGTAACAAATTGTACTTCTGTGAATTCAAAGGAATCTTGTTGTAATGTACCCACATTAAATTTTTCTTGAACTGTTTCACATAATGCATCGAAAGTCAGCCCTTCTTTTAGTTCAAGACTCGCTATAAAGAAAGGTTCTCCAATTGAATATCGATCTTCTAATATTGCTAGGATTTCATTAAAAACTTCATCTTCTGAAATATCATCATCTTGTATAAATTGCATTACAAATGCCAAGCAGTTATCTTGATTTCCATTAAAGTTCACTTCTAAATCATGTTTTTCAAGAAAATATCCTTCAATTGCTTCAAGTCTTTTTTGAGTATTATGCTTAGTTTTCCTTGCAAATACTGATTCAAACTTAGTTATTGACATAATTCATCAACTACTTTCTCATTTATATGATTCTATTTTATTTTAAGAATTCCTTTTCAATATATATTAATTATTATCATACATCTCATTATCTTATTTAGTGATTATTAGGCAATATCACATTAATGAATACAAAAATTCAAATAAAAATAATAAGTACTTATTACCGTATTCTGATGTGAATTTGCTTTTAACTATAAACTATTTAATGCTTGCACAAATAAATTAATTGTAACTGCTGTTAGTAGAATGAACACTTTAATAGCCATATTTAAGACATTGTTTTATTTAACTAATTTCATAGAAGTATTTAGTAACTTCTTTACCATTTCTACTATACGTTTTTGTTCCATTAATGGAGGCAAAGGAACAAGTATGTTCTTTATTTTTGATAGATTCAAATTAGGCTGTGCACCACCTGCTGCTTGTTCACGAATCGAATTATATACACTCATTAAACAAGTTTTAACGTATTCTTTAAGAATTGGATCTTGCAAATAAAGCTCAATAGCCGCACAAGCTTGATTTGTTGTAGCTTCTATACCTAATTCTGATACTTGACCTCTTGTTTTACCTTGACCGTACATTGCCATAATTAATGTACCTTTAGGATATAACGTTAAACTACATTCTTTTAAAGCTTTTTCTGTTATATAATTATCTGCAACAGTAATAACACTATTTCTAGTTTCTCCACTTGTAATCCAAGGAATCGAACCATCTAAATAATATTCGGTATTCGATTTTAAAGGAGTACTCCCTGAAGTAATTGTCGCTAACTCACCCAATCTTATCCATTCCCAACTACTTGGAATATCGAATGGTATTTCTTCCTCTTTAATCTGCGGAAGATTTTTTTCACTCTTGATAACTTTGTCTTTTAATAATTGTTCTTTTTCTAACAGTATTCTCTCAATTAGTTTTTGTGCTATTTCATCGTTCGGGTTTTGTTCAACTAACTTCCCTTGCATAGCATACTGGAGAATTGATTTTTCAAGATTAATAGGAAACTCGAATTGTAACTGTTGAGCAGAGTTATACATTTCGGCATACTTATTAATCTTATTATCTATTTCATCAAGTTTTTCTACAATTGCATTTTGAATACTGATTGGTGGTAACGGGATTAAATAGTTTTTAACATTATTCGCTGAGATATTTGGTTGTGCAGTTCCATTTTCAACTCTTTCAATCATTAAGTCACCAATAGAACTTTTTAAAACATACAGTAAGAAATATATATTAATGAAACTACTTGGACGTATAATTACTACGGATGAAGCAATAGCTCCTTTTTCGATATCCTTATTTATTGCTACTTTCCCCAGTGAGCCTCTTAAACAATATATTAAATCATTTTTGTTTATGAAACCTGCTCTTAATAACTGAAAACGTTCTTCTGAGATATAATTAAGCTTATCTTTAATTAAATACTTTTCACCCAAAGCTCCTGCATTAATAAATGGTATTCCTTCATCAATCCAATATTGTTTAGAAGGATAATTTTTGCCCCTATCACCATTAATCAATTGACTTATCTCACCAAGTCGTACCCATATCCAGGAATCTGGTATATCAAATGGAATGTCTTCTTCTGCAATTGCAGGTAATGGTTTTTCTTTTTTTAAAATACCTTCTTTGATTAACTGCTCTTTTTCAGCTGCAATAATCTTCATTAATTCACTTGCTGATTCATCATTTGGATTTTGAGGTACAAGTTTCCCCTGCATTGCATAATGTAAAATCGAATCTTTTAGTTGTTTTGCATTCATTTAACATCACCTAGCATTTCTTGAATCCCAGTTAAAATATTGTCAATTTCATGATTCAGTCTTGAACGCTCAGTAATATAGTTTTCAATAAGCTCTTTTGGTTCTAGAATAATTTCTTCCTTTTGAGGAAATTTACATAAGTCAAGATTGTAATTACGATCGATGATTTCTTGTACTGTGAATTTACGCGCTTTTTCATCATTGCTATTAATCATTTCGACACGGTTTTCCCACCAGTCTATTGCAGGTTGGAAATGCTGTAGTTTAATCGGACGCGTCTTCGAAAAGTTTTTATATCCTTCTGGCATGTCTAAGCGGTAAAACCAGATATTTTCTGTTGGTTGCATATTATCAAAAAAAAGCATATTTGTATGAATTGACGTATATGGTGCAAACACACTATGCGGTAAACGAATAATTGTGTGTAAGTTAAATTCCTTAATTAGTTTCTCTTTAATCGCTAATTTTGCCCCATCCTCACCAAATAAGAAGCCATCTGGTAAAATGACACCCGCTCGTCCATTTTGCTTCAAGCGATACATAATCACTGAGATAAATAAATCAGCTGTTTCACTGCTACGTAATTCGAGTGGAAAGTTGATTTTAATGCTGTCTTTTTCTGAACCACCATATGGAGGATTCATTAATATGACTTCAAATTTTTCACTTTCGTTATAATCACGTACATTTTTCTCAAGTGAATTTCCATGTATAATCATTGGATTATCAATATCATGTAATAGCAAGTTTGTAATAGCTAGTAAATAAGGAAATGCTTTTTTCTCAATACCGAATACTGAATTATTATACAGCTCTCGATCTTCAGTAGTCTTCACTTGATTGATTAAATAGTTCAGTGATGACGTTAAGAAACCACCTGTACCACAAGCAAAGTCAGCTACACGCTCACCTAATTGTGGCTTTAACATTTGTACCATAAAGTCTGTTGTGGCACGCGGCGAATAATATTCACCTGATGCTCGTTGTGCTTGTAAATCCTTTAAAATTTGCTCATATATTTCATTAAATGCATGACGTTCAGTATAATCAGTGAAATCAATATCATCGATGACATTGATTACTTGTCGAAGTAATACGCCATCCTTCATATAGTTATTAGCATCTTCAAAGGCAAACTTTACAATTGACTTACTAACTGGTGTAAATTCATCCACTTCAAGTCCTTTTAACGTAGGAAACAGCGTGCCATTTACAAAGTTTAATAATGATTCACCTGTTAGTGCTTCACCATCTTTATTATCTATCGCCCAATTTTCCCAACGACATTCTTCAGGTATGATTGATTCAAAATTATCATCATGCAGTTCCCAAAATTCTTCTTTTGCTGCGTAGACTTTTAAAAATAAAATCCATACAATTTGCTCTAAACGCTGTGCATCACCCGATACCCCAGCGTCATTACGCATAATGTTTTGTAGTGTTTTAACAAAAGATGTTATCGACATATATTATTTCTCCTAAGATACATAAATTTCGTCTTTAAGACGTTTTAAAGCAGCCAAATAACCTTTCTTGCCACCAAAAGCTTTCACAATTTTTAAAGAGCTACCGAAACGTTGGAATTCTGGTAGTTCAAGAATCTCTGTTCCATCAATTTCTTGGATACCTTCATTCATATACTTTTCTAATAGTAGTTCCAATACTTCACGCGCTACATCTTGATACTCATAAATATAGCCGCGCTTCTTTACATTGTTCGCTCGTTCTGCCTTCGTTAACGGTGGTTGGTCAAAAGCTAAATGACAAATTAAATCAAATTCATCTAGTTCACGTAACTGCGGTTCTTGTTCAAACAATGCTTCTAATAATATACCTTGTTCTTTTAATTCATCTAGAATAGCATGTTTTTGTTCCGCTTCATTCCACTTTCTTAAAAATGCCTCAAGCGTTGCAAATTCATTGCGGATGTTCTTCTTTGTGTAATCAATTAAGTTTTCTGTAATCAATTTACCGTTTGCATCATAGTAATGGACACGTTCACTAACAATTTGTACATCAACATCATTCACACGATATTTTACTCGACCTGTGCCACCTTCTCCAGTTTCACCACCATCTGAATCACCTTCACCTTCTGGATCATCCCATCCATCTGGTGTTGGGTCATCTGGAATTTCACCATCTACTGGTAGTTCTATAATTACTTCTGGAACGCCATCAAAGTCTGGATCAGCAAATAAACGGCTCACGTTACGGAAATCCATAATTGTAAAGTACTCTTTCCCATACTCAGGGTCTAAACGTGTACCACGACCAATAATCTGTTTGAATTCGGTCATCGAATTGATATTTGAATCGAGCACAATCAGCTTACACGTTTTTGCATCGACACCTGTTGTTAATAGTTTTGAAGTTGTAACGATTGTTGGATATTTACTTGAGCGATCGATAAAATTATCTAGCTGAGCTTTACCTTCTGGGTTGTCCCCAGTAATACGCATAATGTATTTCGAGTTTTCTTTAACTAAATCTTGATTAAGATTAACTAAAGCACTTCTCATACGTTCTGCATGGTCAATATCTATACAGAATACAATCGTTTTATCAAAACGGTCGTGTTTCTTTAAGAACTCTGTCACACGTCTTGCAACAGCATTTGTACGATCATCAATGACAATGTTTTTGTCAAAGTCTTTGATGTTATATTCTCGGTCTTCAATTTCCTGACCAAACATATCAAGCTTACCCTTTTCAGGACGATAGCCCTCAAGATCACGATCTAAACCAACACGAATCACTTTGTAAGGAGCTAAGAATCCATCATCAATACCTTGCTTTAAGCTATACGTATAAATTGGTTCACCAAAATACATGATATTTGAAGTATCTTTTGTTTCCTTCGGCGTAGCCGTTAAACCAATATGAGTTGTACCTTGAGCACTAAAATATTCCAACACCCTTCGCCAGCGACTTTCTTCTTTCGCTGAACCACGATGTGCCTCATCAATAATTACAAGATCAAAGAAATCAGGCTTGAATTGACGGAAGGGTTCATTTCCTTCATCACCAGCCAATTGATGGTATAAAGCTAAATAAATTTCATATGAACTATCAAGCTTGTGGTTTTCAACTTTTGTCATGACTTTTTCAAAAGGCTTAAAATCATTCACCATCGTTTGATCTACTAAAATGTTACGGTCGGCCAAGAATAGTACGCGTTTTTTTACCCCTGCCTTCCACAAACGATAAATGATTTGGAATGCAGTGTATGTTTTCCCTGTTCCTGTTGCCATAACAAGCATTATACGCTCTTGTCCTCTTGCAATAGCATCAATTGAACGGTTGATAGCAACACGTTGATAATAACGTGGAGTTTTATCACCTAATTTATAATAATATGGCTCATCAATTAGTTTCTTTTGTTGTTCGTTCAATCCTGCATCGATAGTGTATCGTTGCCATAAATCATCATGTGAAGGAAACTCATTCAATTGAATGGTACGTTCTTCACCAGTTAAACGATTATGCTCCACAAATGCATCACCATTTGAGCTATAAGCATAAGGAATATCTAGTATCTCAGCATATTCAATTGCTTGCTGCATTCCCCCACCAATTGGATGTTTATTATCTTTTGCCTCAACAATTGCCAAAGGATAATTACTTTTATGCATCAATAAATAGTCAGCACGTTTTTGTTTCGCTCTTGATGTCATATTACCGCGCACAATGACACGCCCATCCGTAAAGCTATGTTCAAAATGCACTTGAGATTTCAAATCCCACCCAGCACCCACAATTGCTGGTGTGATGTATTTATTTTTGATATCTTCTTCAGTCATTGTTGCTTTTGATTTCATATCATTACCACCCTTTTTGAGCAAGAACAGACCTCAATCATTTTATAATATATATTTTACATTACTTTGTAGGATTTGAGGCACTATCTTTTATATTTATCTCTTTCAAAAGTCTGATATAGACAAAAAAACACATATATTTTCTCCTAGCACCACGTTTTATATACGAAAAGGGTACCCCTCCCGTTTCATGCCCCACCCCTCTTTAAAAGTCGTTATCTGTCCAACTCGGATGGATGACGGCTTTTTTGCTTTACAGAGAAGACATGCGTAGTGAGAGGAACACATTGAAAGGAGGTGAACAAGATGAATGATGCTGTTAAACGTGTATTGATCCGCGCAAAAGAGTTGAATAAGTGGGTTGCACTTAATCATTTTCCAGAGCTGCAAGTGAATCACTCGGTATTGAGGAAGCTTGAAGATGAAGGTTATCTATTGATTCATCGTCATGCGAAAGAAGGTATGTTGATGAAGTTGACGATGAAAGGTTATCGATGCTTCAAACAATGATTCCTGATTATCTACACCAAAAAAATTGGAGGAAAAGAAAATGAGAAAACAGCTATGGGATTTTATTAGAAATCTAACCCAGAACGAGAATGGAAGAGATATTTCTTTAAATGAAGTACGTCTCATCTACAACAAGCTTCAGGAGGAGATGAATCATCTATTCAATGAAATCAATAATGCAGTTGATCGAAATGACTATGTGAAGTTAATAATTCTCGCTAATCGTCGTAAGCAAGTACATGCAGCAATCGATGCAATCGAATCTTTATATGATGCAGATGAATTACGTTCGTCTTCAAACAACACCATCATCGACGAAATCATAAAACATGAAAAGATGCTTCGTAAACATCTGCAAGAAGCGTCCGCACACATCTCGAATCAGTTTAATGACTTCATACAAAAAACATTACGCTTCACAGGAAAGGAGTAATTATCATATGGAAACGAAACATGTGAATCCAAACAATGTAATCCCTTTTAGCAATACATCGCCATCTGCATCTACATCATCATCTACGCTGCCGAATCTAGTAATAACGCCAGAAGAAGCTAAACAGCGTATTCAGGCATTGAATGAGTTTGTTCAATCATCCATGGTTAAAGGGATTGATTACGGACTAATCAATGGATTCTCAAAACCAACCTTATTAAAACCTGGTGCAGAGAAGTTGTGTGATGCATTTGGTTTCTCTAAGACTGTCGATGTCGTTAATCGTATTGAACAATGGGAGACAGGTATTTTCTCATATGAGGTAAAAGTAACGCTGTCGAATAAAGAAACTGGCGTTATCGAATCTGAGGGCATTGGTTCATGCAATAGTAAAGAGGCTGCCTATCGTTACAGTGATTCATTCACTATCGTCAATACGTTGTTAAAGATGGCTAAGAAACGAGCATTAATTGATGCTGTATTATCTGCAACTAGAGCAAGTGGATTGTTTACTCAAGATATCGAGGACTTTCCTAAGAAGAATATAACAAACAGTATAGAAGAATAGAATTAAGGTGTCACTTTATTTAATTATTGTAATGTAATATACAGGTACTATAGGAAAAGAGTATTTTATTTTTGAAACTACCGGATTTTATTTGAATTGAAATACTAGTATTCATAAGCTTTTTAACGGTTGTTATCCCAGCACTTTTTAAAGAAAACCTAAATGGAACTTGGGTTAGAACTTACACTTCTAAGGATTTAAAAAACCTTAAAACATATAGAGAAGATATTCACCTTATAATTAAACAAAACTATATATCATTAAATATTATTTCAATTACAGAGAGCTAAATCTCTTTCTTATTCAGAATCATTAAAATTAAAAAACAAAAATGTATATGCTTCTACTGAAGATGATGATTTAGTTGAAAATTTTAGGAAAGGTGCTTCTGAATTAGAATTTATTAAAATTAAAAATGATATAAAAAAAATATTAAAACGCAAAATTTTTTAGAAGCAGTTTTTATAATAATGCTGGCACCATTTTGAGTTGAAAAATAGGGACTATATTGAAAAATATGAAACAATATAAAAGTATTTTAAGACGGAGGGAAAATAATGTTTGCATATATAGATGGTATTTCCAGCTGGCATTTCAGAAGACTTGAAAGGTTCATTTTTAGCATTAAGATATGCAAAAGCTAATGGTAAAAACATCCTTTCATTTTATTCATATGAAAATGGATTTACCTTATAAATAACAATTTCACATTCCTTATATTTTGACAGTAGCATAACAACATATCGCCCGTTTAAAGTTACAACCTTAAAAATGGCGATAGACTACACGACTTTCCAGTGTATTTAGGTGTTGATCTGCTTACTAATGATAATTATTTTCTAAATTATTATTATAGAACAAACCTCGTTAACTATTTACATTAGAAGGTCTTAGAATCTAGCTTAAAACATGCATTTGTTATTTATCATTTTTAAAAAAGTTATGTTTGAATTCTCGTATTATAAAATCAAAAATTGCAAAAGTAACTAAAGCTTCTTTAATGAATGCTGTACTTAAAATTACTTCAATAACTACTAAAATATCTGGTATAATTTCTTCAAAAAACTCTATATGTTTAATTCCGTTTGATACTTCATCATATAAATTTTCAAACATACCATCAGTGAATCCAATAATATTGACTAATAAATATATTCCACCATACAAAATATACACCTGTAATGATAAAGAATGCCTTTCTATAATATATTTTAAATATTTATTAATAAAATTTGTTGAGTAAGTAGAGTTTGGAATTTTATTGAATAAGATTAATGTTCTAATATATATTTTTTTGAATACTTTTGAATGTGCATAAATTAAGAAAAATGTTAAACATGATATATAAATCAAACTTGCCCACGAAATATTTACAAAATCCAGCAATATACTTAAAGCTAATATAATAACAGGCATTAAAACTATAAAGAATGATAGAGGAATGATTATAAATACAAACAAGTAAAAAATTAAAAAATATAAACATACCAAAAGCATAACTAATAGAAATGAAATAATAATAATAACAAATGGAAGATATCGAATTATCCAAGGAATTTTAAACCATCCACTTAATTTACCTTTTATTCTAATAACACTTTCAAAATAGTACATAATAGGGATTCTACAAAAATATAAACAGAACAATAGATAAACGATTTCAAAATAACTAAAATTCACATTTACCCCAACTCTCTCAAATATCTCTACTATATATTATATAGAAACTTGAAAATAAGGATAATAAAAGGGTTATATAACAAGAGTTCAACTCTCGCTCAATATCCCTATCACAAAAATCGTTGATATAACTGTGTTTCATAATCATTTATTGATGGAGACGACCTGAGTCGAACCCGCCTCCAGAAACTCCAATACTTAAAATTCTGTAAATTTAGTTTGTCTTATTCCATTTGATGCACACGTTTGCCGACAAACAGGCGTCCTGAGCACTAACTTGGAATCTCTTGACGGTGACTTAAGTGGCACCACCGACCGTAATCCCGCTAAAGTTGGACCCCACGTTCTCTACATGATAGAGAGGCAGAGCTCTACGAGACTAGCTTCATAACTAATACTTTCGACCTAATTCATTTTAAAATAAATAAAAAAGGATCTCGTACATTCAAAGTACAATATCCTCGGTTACTCATTCAATTTTTTCTAGCGTATTATAAATAATTTGTTCAAGTTTCGAAGTATTATATTTGGATTCAATCATTGCTTGTATATATTCTTCTTTTTGCAGCTGATTGTAATGCCAAATAAATCCTTTTGATAGAGACCGATTTTGAATGAATATTCGAATAGTACGGCCGTTTCCCTCTCGAAATGGATGAAGCATGTTTAATTCTGCTTTGTAGTAGGCTAATTGTTTTGCCGCTACCTGAGTGGTCAGCCAATCAGGTTCCTTTTCTAATTGTCGGAAAATATCATTAGCCATAGTTTCTATGAACTGGAACTGACAGAATCTTGTATTACCTTTTGTTAATTGGACATTACGTATCTTGCCTGCAGATTTATAAATATCTTGAAATAAGTGGTGGTGTAGTTGAACCAAATCATTAAAAGTGAACCCTTGCACTTTATAGAGCCCTTGCTCCAATTGAAATGAACGAATGAAAAAGGCGTACTGCTCAATCTTCTCAAGTTCTTCTAAATTTTCGACTTTCTGAACACTCTGAGAAAGAAGAAATGTTTCATCTTCATCAAAATTATATTTTCCCATTATTCAACACGTCTCTTATTAATTTTGGAGTAATCGGTTGACCTGAATTGACCACTTCTATAGCCTTTTTGGCAATTATAGGGTCTATAGTGAAATTTTCCAAAGTCAAATTTTTCTCTACTCGTTTATATTCAATAGAATTTTCAGTGATTTTTTTCATTCTAGTTACACCCCGCCTATGGGAATTTTTTATAAAGAAAAAACAGCTTAGATTACTTTAGAATCAAGGAGAAAGCGTGGAATTCAGTACCTCCACGCTTTCTTAGAAATTCAGTATTAATGATTTCTTAATACACTATAGACAAATGTATACATATCCGAATTCATTTTAGGACCTGCGTTATATAAAGGTTGTTGCGAAACCAATTCAGATATACCTGAACTATGAATACCCACCACTTGGTTACTTTCATTTAATAACGCAGAACCTGATTGCCCTCCGGCTGTATCGATATGATACCTTGCTACATTCGTTGTCTCCTCAAATACATTGCCTCTCATGCCGTATTGATGAATCCCGAAATCAGGATTCGTATTAATTAAATCTCCAGGATAACCAAAGATGCCTATTTCCTGATTAAGTAAGCTTGAAATACGTTTAATACTCAAATAGCCCACTCGTTCTCCTGCATCCATATTATTGTTTTTATCAAGAATAAATACAGAATAATCGTTTGCAACATCGTTGTCATAAGATTCTGGAACAAATACATTTGTAACAGCGTATCCGCCATAGTATGCTGTGTTATTACCAACACCAGGAATAAATAAAGCGGCTACTAGTGGTGATCCCGTCCGATTATTAAATGTACAATGAGCATTTGTTAGTACTTTGTTTGTACCTATTAAAGTGCCTGTACATGATGCACCTGTATTATCTTCAAATAGTAATGATAAGTAACCAATTGTACGAAATGGGTATGCTGTTGTATCAGCAACTCTTGTTCGATTATCTGGTCCAATAACAAGAAATGGTGAAATGTTTCCTTCTGTTAATTGATTTTTAGAGAGAGTGTTTCCTAACAATTCATCGAGTTTAACAGGAATTGTATCACCTGTTCCCCTAAATGATTCTGTTTCACTACTAAAAGGAGCATGTCTTAATTCATTATCATCGATGTAATTAATTTCTACTTTTTTTCCTAATTCAATGTTCATATTTGCATCTTTTGCAAATACATTAATTGGAATTAGCATAAAAACTATTAAAAGGATGGTTAATATAGACTTTTTCATTTTTCTTACCCCCTAAAGTTTAATTTACCCGTATTATAGAAATGCTTGTATATATTGTCAATTTACTAATCTAAAAAAAATAACACTACTATAAAATGTCTAGTTAATACTAGTTGTTTTCATAGAGTGCTAATTATTATTAGATTTCTTTATAATTTTTGGATTTTTTCAACTTTAATTTGGGCAGGATGTGATTCTAATACTACAGAATACCATATTTCAACCTTATCACCTGTCCTTAATTCACCAATAATTGCTTCAACTGGCTTACCAAACAGCAAATAATCTGAAGGGTGTCCCATAAACGTTGACAACTCAGACCATAGTATATTTTTTATATCTTCTACAGGTAAATCATTTTCATGAATAAAATAAATAGAGGCATCATTTATTATTACATGACCAACCACTCCTTTCTCATTGGTATTTACAACGGAAGGAGTCTCAGTACTTGGTGTATTTTCATAATTAGTAGACTTTATCGAAAAACTAAAAATAGCCAATGAAAGGATTCCAACAAATAATACTATTGATATACCAATCAACCATTTTTGGAATGTCAAGTTCAATTAACCTCCTTGATTATATGTGACTTCTTTAATCATATTTAAATGCAATTTGCTCAAACGGAAATTCTATATGTAGTTCTTCAATTGCTTTATAAATAGCTTCATCTAATTCATCAGAAAACCACATAGCAAAATGTTGATTAAAACCCTTGTAATTAACAATGACTTTGTATTTGAAATTCTGGTAATTCATTATAGGAACCTGATATTCATAGCCATTTTGAATTAACATAAATTTATTATTATGCATATTGAATCACCCCATTTAATATTATTCAACTTTCTATAGAACAGCCCTCTACTTATTTCGAACTTTTCGTAAAAGTTAGCACTAATCTTACTTTAAGGTGTAATACATTATGGAATTAACCTGCCCTGTTAGTTCAATAACTTCAACAAAAAAGAGTTTTAATCCTACTGGATTAACGCCGTCCGTATGTACAATTTCCAGCATAGTGTTTGAAACGGTTTCACACTATACCCCCTAAAAAAAAAAGCCCAGTCCTCGGAAGGAACATGGGCTTGATCGTTAAGATCACTATATTATATGCTATTTACTAGTGTCAAATACTATCAAAAGCCCATTCTTAAGAAATTCAAACTAAACAATAAAAACACCAAAACCCAATAATTTAAAGGATATTAGCGTTAGTATTTTCTAATTTTTAAGAGATGGCAGGGCCTTAACCCAATCGAGTAGGAAACTAGCCATTAATTGGCTAGTCGACCTCTCACACCACCGTACGTACGGTTCCGTATACGGCGGTTCAATAACTTAAGTATCGACGCTCATACAAATAATTAAGGTCCTTTATTCCCCATTTGATGAGCGTTTTTGTTCTAATAGCTTTATGTAGAGTTTCACTTCCTGAAATCCTCCAATAACCCTTACGGGTATTCGCTACTTTCCAGGCTTCATTGTGTTGGATACCTAATCTCCTAAGTTGATAGTACCTTGTCTTGACTTTCTTCCACCTTTTCCAAATAAGTTGCCTTAACCGATGGTTTAGCCACTTTCTCATATCTTGAATGAACATTTTCATCAAACCAATGCCATAGTAATTTATCCATCCAACCGTAACTTGATTAATTTCTTTAACGATATCCTCAAATTTACCAGTACGATTTCGTCTAGTTTTATATTTTAGTTTATCTCTGAATCTTTTCTTCGCGGAGTGGTGTGGTCTACATCCTGTACTTTTAGATGTACTGTGGATACAGAAACCTAAAAATTTTAGTTTGGTCGGAGACCCCACCTTACTTTTAGTTTTATTAACTGTCAGCTTCAGTTCCTTCTCCAAAAACTTTGTAATGCTATCAAGGACACGTTCACCAGCTCGTTTACTTTTAACGTAGATGCAAAAATCATCCGCAAAGCGAACGAATTTATGTCCTCTTTCCTCCAGTTCTATATCTAACTGATTTAAATAAACATTACTAAGAATTGGTGAAAGTACACCGCCTTGAGGCGCACCGAATTCAGTTGGTTTGGTAAAGCCATTCTCTAATATTCCGCTTTTAAGAAATTTCCAAATTAGCTTTAATATAATTTTATCTTTAATGAATTCCTTGAGGTATTCCATTAGCTTTTGATGGTTAATGGTGTCAAAGTAACTTTTGAGATCACAATCCACTACCACTTTATAGCCTTGTTCATAGTATTTGATAGATTTCTTTATGGCTTGGTGTTGGTTTCTATTTGGTCGAAAACCAAAACTTGAATCGGAAAATTTCGGGTCTATTATTCCACCTATTACTTGATATATTGCTTGTTGGACCATACGGTCTCTAACACATGGAATGCCTAATTTTCGTTTTGTACCATCCGCCTTCGGGATTTCAACCCGTTTGACTGGAAGAGGCTTATATGAGCCATCTTTCAGTTTTCTCTTAAGATGGGGTAGGTATTTACTGACATGACCAAAAAGTTCATCTACTGTCATTCCATCTATTCCAGGCGCACCTTTGTTGGCTTTAACCTTCTTACATGCTCTGAAAAGATTATTACTATCAATTACTTTATCAATTAAATCGATACCATCTTGTTGACCTACTTCTTTAACGGCAGGACTACACACTCTTGCATACTCTTCAGTTTCCAACTTATCCCTTTGCAAACAGCCATCTTGCGATGTTTTCTGCGGTCTTTGCACTGCCATCACCTCCGTAATTCTTCAAGATTGCTATTGTTCAGTCCTTCATTTCAGAGAAACTACTATGACCTCTGCTGACTTCTTACAATTCAGCTTGCCATCACTGGTAAGCTTGTTCCTGTGAGATATTCCATCTCTCTTGTCGGGAACCCTTGTAAGACCTCCCCGGGTAAGAGCTACAACCTTCCTCCCATGTAACTGCTATATTTACTGTATGGAACTCGTGCAGTATTGGACTTCGTTTTGTTTAGCAAACTCGTCCATTCCAATTCAGCCTTATATATAGTTTCTGTCCGTCAGTTCGGGATTTTGCCTCCGGCTTCCTTCAGATTCCACCTCACGGTGGACACCCTTGCCATCAGCTAACAGTTCCTACTGCCAAGCCTGTAGTGGACTTTCACCACCAAGTTGTAGCCCATGCCGGGCACACTAAAAAAAGGATATTGCACTTCACAGTACAAGACCCTTCATTATTCATTCAAATTTTCGAACGTATTGTAGGATATTTGGATTCAATCATTGCTTGTATATATTCTTCTTTATGAAGCTCATTGTAATGCCAAATATACCCTTTTGTTTCAGCCCACTTTTGAATGAAGATTCGTATGGTACGGCCATTGCCTTCTCGAAATGGATAAAGCATGTTTAATTCTGCTTTATAGTAGGCTAATCGATTCGCCGCTTCTAGAGTTGTTAGCCAATCCGATTCACTTTCTAGTTGCTGGAAAATTTCATTAGCCATAGTTTCTATGAATTGAAACTGACAGAATCTTGTATTACCTTTTGTTAGTTGGACATTACGTATTTTGCCTGCAAATGTATAGATATCTTGAAATAAGTGGTGATGTAGTTTAACCAGATCATTAAAAGTGAACCCTTGCAATTTATATTTTCCTTGTTCCATCTGAAATGAACGAATGAAAAAGGCGTACTGCTCAATCTTCTCAAGTTCATCTAAATTTTCGACTTTTTGAACACTCTGAGAAAGTAAAAATGTCTCATCTTCATCAAAATTAGATTTTCCCATTATTCAACACGTCTCTTATTAATTTTGGAGTAATTGGTTGACCTGAATTAACCACTTCTATAGCCTTTTTGGCAATTATAGGGTCTATAGTGAAATTTTCCAAAGTCAAATTTTTCTCTACTCGTTTATATTCAATAGAATTTTCAGTGATTTTTTTCATTCTAGTTACACCTGTATTTCGCAAGTAAAAATTGAGCCATTTATTAATTAAAAACTGAGCCACTTAAACTGTACTGTTTTCTAGCCATTCTTTTGTATCTAATATTCGATAAGATGGTCCAACCATGTCCACCATATAGGCTCTATGTGTTAGCCGGTCTGTTAAAGCTGCTGTTAAAACTGGATCATGAAATACTTCTTCCCAGCGATCAAATGATAAATTACTCGTTACGATGGTGGATGCTCGTCCAGCTCTAAGTGAAAGATGAGTAAATAATAATTCCGCTCCTTCTTTATCAAACGAAATATAACCAAGTTCATCGATAATCACTAAATCATATTTTTCGAACTTCAATTCAAATGAACGTAACGTTCTTTCAGAACGGCTCTCCTTTAATTGATTGACTAGCGATGACACTGTTGTGAAATACACCTTATATCCTGCTAAACAAGCTTCAATTCCTAAGCCAATCGCAATATGAGTTTTTCCTGTACCTGGTGATCCAATTAATAAGACATTTTGTTTTTCTTGAATGAAATCTAATTTCTTTAATTGTGGGAGGCGAGAGGCCGCATTCTGCGGTAATCTCTCAGTCTCTAATTCAGTTAATAGTTTCTTTTCTGGGAAATTCGCTGAACGAATTCGATTCGCTTTTGCTCGTACTTCTCGATCTTGCATTTCTTGCACGAGTGCGTGATATAAAAATTCCTCTGCTGTCTGATGTTGTTTCCACATATCATCTTCTTGAATAAATGCCCGAATACTTGGTAATCGAAGTTCTTTACACATTTCAATCATTTCTTGTCTCTTATCCATCAATGAAGACCCTGTCTTTTTCGTTTCAAATAATGCCGTAATGGCCGATAGATTTTGAAGAGATTGGGTGGTGACCTCATTTTTTGAATGTACAGTTTTATGAATGTATTTGCCTTGATTAGCTAAGAAAATAATCTTCTCTGTTGTTATTTGAACCATAGGGTTCTTCTTAAGTTGTTCAATCGCTGCTAAGACTTTTTCTAGATTGTTATGTTCTTTTAGATAGATAAGTAACTCTAGAAAATCTCGTTCATTTCCAATATAATAATCTTTGTATATTTTTTTTATTTTTGTTGGTGCTTGACTCAAACATTCACTTTGAGCCAATGCACCTTTTTTCTTTTCAAATGTGTGTAAATAATGATAGATATCCATAATCCATTGATGGTTCTGCCAACTTCGCTTATGAGTCGCAATACACGCCTCTTCACTAAAAATAAGTATTTTTTCCGCACTCGCTTTTACTTTCACCCATTCTCCAACATGTCCTTCTGGAACAGAATAACGATTTTGTCTATAAGTAATTGTGCTGTATTTGTCCACTCTAAACTCAAACAACTCCGAGCCATCAAATGGAATAATATCTGCACTTACTTTCCGGGTTGAACGTTCTTCTAGCATTAATTCATGATGCGTTTTGTTCTTCTTATAATGCTTACGAGAGTTTAATTTCATGATAATTTCTGTTAGATAAGCTTGAGCTTCTTCTATACTTGTAAACGTATCTCGATGGGCAAATGCTTTCCGTCGGATGTATTCTACACTCCGCTCCACATGCCCCTTCTGATTTCCTTTTCTTGGTTCACATAGTCGTATTTTAAAATGATAATGCATCGATAGATTTTTCATACCATCGGTAATCTCACGTTCTGTCCCAATAAAGTTCTTTACGACTGTCCGCATATTATCGTACGTAAAGACTTCTGGTACAAAGCCTAAATAGTCAATACATTTTACATGTGCATCTTGTACGCACACCATTGTTTCGGATTCATATAAATATGCAAATCTATCATTACTATATGGTAGGGTAAAGACCGCCATTGAAAGAGAACGTAATGTTTGATCAATGAATAATTTTACTTCTCCCCAGTCAAATTCAATCTCATGACCAGCAGTTGCCTTTTGACGAATAAAGACTTCTTTTTGACGTTTCTCCTCACTATTCACAAAATTTCTAACAGTGGTATAACTAATTTCGAAACCTTCATCTAATAACTTTTCATGAATATCAATCATTTTTAGTTGTTGCTTGTGCATTTGATGTTGTCGTTTGTACTCGTTTTCTCTTAACATTTTTCGGATACGTTTCATAACTGTTGGTGTTAAAGCACGTTTGTTTCCTTTTCGTTTTTTATACGACGGAGGCGTTACATAGTTATCTGTAATAGGTAATTCTCGAATATCTTGCTTTCTTTTTTCAAGATCCTCTTGAATATACTTTTTAACAGTATTCCGGGAAATACCAAGCTCCTTCGCAATTTGACGTTGACTCTTATTTTCTTGATGAAAGGCAAGTAGCACTTTCTGTTTCTTCTCCAATGAAATCACCTCTATACGCTCCTAACTCTATAAAGTTAGGATTATTTTCATATAAAAGTGGCTCACTTTTCAACTGCGATGGTGGCTCAGTTTTAGCTTATCAAATACAACACCACGCCTATGATAATTTTTTATAAAGAAAAAACAGCTTAGATCATTAAATAGACCAAGCTGCTATCATTCATCTATGGAGACGGCGGGAGTCGAACCCGCGTCCAGAAACTCCAATACTTAAACTTCTACGCGTGTAGTTTGCCTACTTACATTTCATGCTGCATTATGCCGACAAACAGGCGTCCTGAGCACTAACTTGGAAATCTCTTGACGGTGACTCAAGTGGCACCACCGACCGTATCCCACTAAAGTTGGGCCCCACGTTCTCTACATGGGCGATAGAGAGGCAGAGCGCTACGAGACTAAGCTGCGTAAGCTAAATTTTGTTGTTTGCCAGTTATTATATAACTTCCGTTGATGACGGAGTCGAGACCTCCGACGCGCAGCTCAAGCTTGAACCATCCCTGTCGAATCCGTAACGTCCCCTTTATATAAAGGGTCATGGTGTGAACCATGTACGGCAGTGATGCATTTCAGCATCGAACTTACTTACTGGCTTGTATATACATTATACATGTGAAAACACTAGATTTCAAGCGTTCTTCCCCATGTATCTGTTGGAGACATTGCATAAACTTGGCGATGGTATAATCAAATTCCAATTTATTTAGTACAACCGAATTTTGCACACGACATATTCGTATTTAAGTGCAAAACCGCACCTTTATCGCATAATTTCAAATAAGTCGTATATCGAAATCGTATGTGAGCGATTTTCATCAAAAAATGAAGGTCAATTTCTAACTAGCTTACCTTATTTTATTCAGAAAGCTATTACTGATTCTTCGCCTTTAACACACGTTCCATTTCACGTTTTGCTTCCGCTTCACTTCGTTCAGCTTCGCAGAAAAATAATGCTTCCGCTTCACTTCGTTCAGCTTCGCAGAAAAATAATGCTTCCGCTTCACTACATTTCAGCTCCGCAAAAACAGTGTTCACGCTTCACAAAAAATTCTTTGATTACTGATTCCTTGCTTTGAATACGCGTTCCATTTCTCTTTTCGCTTCTTTCTTCTTCATATCATGTCGCTTATCGTAGTCTTTTTTCCCTTTACCTAAGCCGACTAGCAACTTAGCATAGCCATCTTTAATATACATTTTCAGAGGAACAATAGTATATCCATCACGCTTTACGGCACCTAGTAATTCACCAATTTGCTTTTTGTGTAGCAATAGTTTTCGAATTCGTAAAGGATCGTGATTGAAACGATTTCCTTGCTCATATGGACTGATGTGCATGTTGTTGATCCATGCTTCACCATTTCTTATTTGAACATATGAATCTTTTAATTGCACTTTACCAGCACGGATGGATTTGATTTCCGTCCCTTGTAGAACCATTCCTGCTTCATAGGTTTCTTCTATAAAATAGTCATGGCTCGCTTTTTTGTTTTGGGCTAATACTTTTCCTGTCCCTTTTGCCATCAAACACACCTCACAACAAATCATTCAGAAAAACACAGTTCGAACCATACTAGTCCGAACTGATGAGTTCCAATGCGGAATTGCCATAAAAGTCAATCCGCCAACAGAGAAAGGCTGTGCAAAAATTGCTTTGTTTTATGCACATTGGAAAGCAATTTTTTTACAGCCTAACCAATATTCTTTACTATACAATAAGCAACCCGAAACTTCGAGTTATCTTTTCTTCTTTTTCTTTTTCGACTTTTTGGCAACGCCTTCGTAAAATCTTTGCTTTTGTTTTACTTTGCGTTCGCCTGGTTTACTATCGTCTCTTCTGCGGCCTGGGCGCCCTTCTTCCTTCTTGCCTTTACGCTCACCTTTATCCGCACCACGACCACCTTCAGCATTACGTCCCGCACGACCAGCGTGGATCACTTTTGGTGCAGCTTTTCGAGTTCTGCCAGCAAACGATTTTACCATGCCGACCACTTCAAAATCGATAGACGATTCTTCAATAATAACATTTGTTACACGAACTTGCACTTCATCACCAATACGGAATTGGCGACCTGTATGTTCACCTACCATGATCATTTGACGATCATCAAAACGATAGTAGTCATCTGTCATATTACTAATATGAACAAGTCCTTCGACCGTATTTGGTAATTCAACGAAGATCCCGAAGTTCGTAATGGACGAAACCATCCCTTCAAACTCTTCGCCGATTTTATCAGACATATATTGCGCTTTCTTTAACGCATCTGTGTCACGCTCAGCATCAACTGCTCTTCGTTCACGTTCTGATGTATGATCCGCAATTTCATCCATTGCTTGAGCCCATTTGAACGTTGTTTCTTTTGACACATCCCCTTCAATTAAATACGTACGAATTAATCGATGAACGATTAAATCCGGATAACGTCTAATTGGCGAAGTGAAATGTGTATAAAAGTCAGTCGATAACCCAAAGTGACCAATCGATTCTGGATAATATTTCGCCTGTTGTAATGAGCGAAGTAACATTGTTGAAATAACCGGCTCTTCCGGTAAACCTTCAATTGCTTTAATAATCTCTTGCAACGCTTTTGGATGAACTGAATTCCCCGTCCCTTTTACAACTAAACCAAAGTTCGTCACAAATTCAAAGAAGCGGTTTAATTTTTCAGGTTTCGGATCTTCGTGAATACGGTAAATAAACGGAACATTCATCCAGTGGAAGTGCTCTGCTACCGTCTCATTGGCAGCTAACATAAATTCTTCAATGAGTCGTTCTGCTGTTGAACGTTCACGAAGTACGATATCTGTTGGCCATCCATCTTCATTTACAAGAACTTTTGACTCTTTAAAATCAAAATCAATTGCACCACGTTCCATCCGTTTTTGGCGTAAGATTTCAGCTAACTCTGCCATATCCTTAAACATCGGAATGAGTGGCTCGTATCGTTTCATTAATTCCTTATCTTCGTCTTCTAAAATTTTATTCACGTCAGAATAAGTCATTCGCTCTGTCGTTTTAATAACACTTTGGAAAATTTCGTGTTCTAACACTTTCCCATGTTTATCAATGACCATTTCACAAGATAACGTTAACCGGTCCACTTGCGGATTTAATGAACATATCCCATTCGATAAACGATGTGGAATCATTGGAATTACTCGGTCTGTTAAGTAAACACTTGTTGCACGTTCGTAAGCTTCCTGATCGATTAGGGAACCTTCTCTTACATAGTAGCTGACGTCTGCAATATGCACGCCTAATTTATAAGTGCCATCGTCATTTTTCGTAACAGTTACCGCATCATCTAAGTCCTTGGCATCTGCACCGTCAATTGTTACGATCATTTCATTACGTAAATCACGGCGACCAATTATATCTTCCTCAGTAATTGTGTCAGGTACTTGCGCTGCTGCATCCACAACATTTTGTGGAAACTCAGGTGGAATCCCGTGCTTATAAATAATCGAAAGGATATCAACACCCGGATCGTTTTTATGGCCTAAAATTTTAGTAATAATACCCGTTGCGGATTTGATTTCACTTGGCCAATTGGTAATTTCAACAACCACTTTATGGCCATCTACTGCACCAAGCGAATCCTCTTTCGCCACAAAGATATCCATATTTAGTTTTTTATCATCCGTTACGACAAATCCAAACCCACGATTTGCTTGATACGTTCCTACAAAGGTCGTTTGGCCACGTTCAATTACTTTTGTTACCGTACCTTCTCTTCGATCCCCAGATGATTCATTTAATACACGGATTAAAACAATGTCGCCATTTAAGGCACCATTAATCTCATGTGGTGGGATGAAAATATCATCCATTCCTTCCTCATCGGGTGTAACAAATCCAAATCCTTTTGCATGGCCAATAAATTTCCCGCGCAATAAATTCATTCGCTCTGGTAACCCATAACGATTTGAACGAGAACGAACAATGAGTCCTTGGTCTTCCATGCGCACTAATGTCTTTACTAATTCTTTAAATTCATCAGCGTCTTCTAGCTCTAATACTTCTTCGATTTCATCTACTTTAAGTGGTTTATATTCATCTTCTTTCATGAGACTTAATAACCGCTGTTGTAATTCATCATGTTGAGCCATATATTTTCCCTCCTTTTTGTCATACTAATGTAACTAAGGTTCTGTTTAGTTTTTGCTGAATGGTATTATTCATTCCAATCAAGTGCATTTAAAAACTCAACAATTTTTGTGTGCAAAACTTCTTTTTCCTTATCTAAAGTGATCACATGGCCTGAATGTTCAAACCAAGCTATTTCTTTCTGTAAGGATTCCACTTCACTATAAATAATATGAGCCGACTGTGGATCAATAATCTCATCATGTTTTGATTGAACAACTAAAATGGGTGCATAGATTAGATCTAACTCTTTCCGAACGTCATGAACGAATTGTTGGAGCTCTGCTAATGACGGCATTCCTTTTTGCTTTATTTGTTCTACTTCTTTTTCAATGATTGACTCATTTTTTCCTTCAAAACGTTTGTAATCTTTCGCATATTTCAATACGCCTTCAAACATCTTATCAGTCGTTTTCATTGTCATCGGAGAACACATTGTGACCACTCCTTTAAGGGGGGTGTCCATCGAAAGCTTCAAGGAAAATACGCCGCCAAGTGATAATCCTGCAACGGCAATCTCGTTATAGCCTTCATTTCGTAATGTGTTGTACGCCGCAAGCACATCCTCCCACCAATCTTTTGGAGATGTTTCGATTAACTGCTCTGGTGGAACTCCATGCCCTTTATAGTGTGGCGCAAGGGATGTATAGCCATTCTTTTCTAGAAAGCGCCCCAACATCCGAACATCCGATGAACTTCCTGTAAATCCATGTAGTAACAATACCGCTCTTGGGCCCGCTTGAAAGAAGAACGGTTGTATTTCAGTATTTTTCATTACAAAAGATCCTCCAAGATTTATATGAAAATACATATTTTTCATAAAAGTTCTAGTTTCATTATAAAGTAAAAAGCCTAACCATGCTCGGTTAGGCTTTGATTATTTCTATATTATTGACAACTCATTATAATTTCACGACTAATAACGCTAAAATTAAGAATACAATTGCAAGAACAATTGTCAATCTATGTAAAACTAAGTCCAATCCTCTTGCTTTTTGTTTACCAAAAAGTTGCTCAGCTCCACCTGAGATGGCACCTGATAATCCAGAACTTTTACTTGATTGTAATAATACAACTACAATTAATGCTAAACTGACGATGATTAGCAATGTCATCAATAGTGTATGCATGTAGTCCACCTCCTGAAATGAAACATTACAACAAATTAAAGTATAGCAAAAATAATTTCCAATTTCAATATTCAAATTTGGCAATAGACAAAAAATTCTATTCGTTTGAAATATTACATCAGAACGTCAACTTATTATTCGGTATTTTTATCCAAAAAATGAATGTCTTTTACAAGCATTCTATTCCTTTTAACCATATGATAATAGATTAAATATTGACTATTATTCTAGCTTTTGATAATTTATTTCTAAATTAATTTAAATTATTCTTATTTTTCAGAATTTTATTGTAAGTCAGATAATATAATCTTATAATAAAACGCAATACATAGGAAAGAGGTAACACAATTATGAACGCTTTACAAAAAATCGGTAAATTCGCTGGAGATACGTTTGCTCTTTGGGTTCTTCTTGCAGCAGGTCTTGCGATGTGGACTCCTGAAAACTTTACGTGGATAGCTGCATATATTACACCTTTATTAGGGATTGTCATGTTCGGTATGGGGATGACGTTAAAACTTAATGACTTTAAATTAGTCGTTCAACATCCAAAAGGGGTTATTTTAGGAGTTTTAGCTCAATTCATCGTCATGCCTTTAATTGCATTTGGATTAGCTAAATTGTTCCAACTTCCACCTGAATTAGCAGTTGGGGTCATTTTAGTTGGTTGTTGTCCTGGTGGTACGTCATCAAACGTTATGACTCTATTATCAAAAGGGAACACTGCTTTATCAGTAACCATTACTTCCGTTACAACTTTATTAGCACCAATCATGACACCTGCGCTAATTTACTTCCTTGCAAGTGCATGGTTACCAGTAGATTTCATGGCTATGTTTATGTCAGTAGTACAAGTTGTTTTAGTTCCAATCATTTTAGGGCTAGTAGCACAATTCTTCTTTAAACCAATCGTTACAAAAGCAGTTGATATTCTTCCTGTTGTTTCCGTAATTGCGATTGTATTAATCGTTGCTGCTGTAGTTAGTGGAAGCCGCGACAAAATCATTGAGTCAGGATTATTCATTTTAGCAATTGTTATTTTACACAACGGGTTAGGTTATTTATTCGGATATTTTGTTGGTAAATTATTTGGCTTAAATTACGAAGACAAAAAAGCCGTTTCAATCGAAGTTGGTATGCAAAACTCAGGTCTAGGAGCTTCTCTTGCAACAGCTCACTTCCCTGATCCAATCACAGCCGTACCAAGCGCAATCTTCAGCTTCTGGCACAACATCTCAGGTCCAATCCTAGCAACATATTGGTCCGCGAAAGCAAGCCGTATGGGAAATAAAGAAGATGGCCCTCAAGTGGCAAATAAAAATGAAGAAAAAGAAAAAGTCGGCGTGTAATTTAGATTTTTCCGGCTAAGGCT
Organism: Lysinibacillus timonensis; assembly: GCF_900291985.1. NCBI lineage: Bacteria > Bacillati > Bacillota > Bacilli > Caryophanales > Bacillaceae > Lysinibacillus > Lysinibacillus timonensis. The sequence continues at coordinate 1,445,590 of NZ_LT985980.1, forward strand.
TATGGCTATGACTATGGCTATGACTATCGCTAAGACTGTCCCAAATGATAAGTTTGGGGCAGTTTTTATTTTTGAGTTTAAATTCCTCGGAGCAGTATTTATTATAGTAATGAGGAGGTGTGAAGTAGTATGTTATTGCTTGAGCGAGTAGAATCCAGTTCATTAAAGTTGGCAAATACGATGTTACGTCGGTTACATAAAAGTGATGAATGCTATACTTATTTTCTAGATTTATCAAACCGCTTGCAGGCTGGATTTGAAGGTGAACAACGTGTTGATCGCGAATGGACTGAAATAACCGATCTCGGAACTCATTTCTTATTATTTAATTATGAATTTGAAAATGAATTTGGCTCTTCCCATCAAATTGATACTCTTTTAATTACCTCAAGTTTTCTATTAATTATAGACATCAAAAATATTACCGGACGTGTTGATTATGATGAGGACAAGTTTCAATTTATTCGAACTCGTTCTGATGGTAAACAAGAAGGGTTTACAAATCCGAAAAATCAAGTGTTGCGGCATGGCCAATTCTTTGATCGCTTATTTAATAATTATAAAATTTCATTCCCCATAGAGTACGCAGTTATTTTTTCTAACCCTTCTACCATTATTGGTAACGTGCCTGTTGATATCCCTTTCATCCATGCAAATGGCCTGCGATTCCATATTTCTAAACTACAATCAAAATATCAACCAACCCTTTCAGAAAAACAGTTGAATATGCTGTCAAACGACCTTATTACCAACCTGAAACGAAAAGAATCGCGTACTTGTATTGAAAAAGGGCGCTTAAAAAAAGGCGTACTTTGTCAATTTTGTAATTACGAAATACAGATGATTTACCAAAATGGAAATTGGAGCTGTCCAGAATGTCGCGTGAGAAATAAAAACGCATTTCTAGAAGCACTCAATGACTATCGTTTGCTAATCAGTGAACGTATTAGAAACAGAGAATTTCGTGAGTTTTTTGGGATTGATTCATTTAATGTAGCTTCTAAATTATTATCCCGATCCAGTTTGATACCTGTTGGCAACAATAAGGGTAGGTATTATACAATTCCTGAAGATATTGCGGGCAGGAAGTAATGTCTTCGGACTGTTGCTACCCTTGGCTGATATTTTGCTTCTTTTGGCTGATTAGTCCACAGCTTTGGCTGATATATCTCTAGAGCTTGCTGATTTCTCCGGGCTGTTGTTTGCCTTGGCTGATATTTTGCTATTTTGGCTGATAAGTTCCCTGCCTTGGCTGATATACATCTGGAGCTGGCTGATTTCTCCGGACTGTTGCTACCCTTGGCTGATATTTTGCTGCTTTTGGCTGATTAGTCCACAGCCTTGGCTGATATATCTCTCGTGCTGGCTGATTTCTCCGGGCTGTTGTTTGCCTTTACTGATATTTTGCTATTTTGGCTGATTAGTCGCCTGCCTTGGCTGATATATCTGCGGTGCTGGCTGATTTCTCCGGGCTGTTGCTTGCCTTGGCTGATATTTCCCTACTTTTGGCTGATATGTTCCACACCTTGGCTGATAAGTCGCCAGCCTCGGCTGATATATCTCTCGTGCTGGCTGATTTCTCCGGGCTGTTGTTTGCCTTGACTGATATTTTGCTATTTTGGCTGATAAGTTCCCTGCCTTGGCTGATATACATCTGGAGCTGGCTGATTTCTCCGGGCTGTTGTTTGCCTTGGCTGATATATCCCTACTTTGGGCTGATATGTTCCCCGCCTTGGCTGATATACATCTGGAGCTGGCTGATTTCTCTGGGCTGTTGTTTGCCTTGGCTGATATTTCTCTACTTTTGGCTGATATGTTCCACAACTTGGCTGATATATATCTGGAGCTGACTGATTTCTCCGGACTGTTGCTTGCCTTGGCTGATATTTTGCTACTTTTGGCTGATTTATCCCCAGCTTTGGCTTATATATCTCCGGAGTTGGCTGATTTCTCCGGGCTGTTGTTTGCCTTGGCTGATATTTCCCTACTTTTGGCCGATATGTTCCACACCTTGGCTGATATACATCCGAAGCTGGCTGATTTCTCCGGGCTGTTGCTTGCCTTGGCTGATATTTCCCTACTTTGGGCTGATAAGTCGCCAGCTTCGGCTGATATATCTCTCGAGCTGGCTGATTTCTCCGGGCTGTTGCTTGCCTTGGCTGATATTTCCCTACTTTTGGCTGATAAGTTCCACACCTTAGCTGATATATCTGCGGTGCTGGCTGATTTCTCCGGGCTGTTGCTTGCCTTGGCTGATATTTCCCTACTTTTGGCTGATATGTTCCACACCTTGGCTGATATATATCTGGAGCTGACTGATTTCTCCGGGCTTTCCCCGGGCTTTCCCCGGGCTTTCCCCGGGCTTTCCCCAGCCTTTGCCAATTCCCCCGGATCGATGATTGCCTTTGCCAATTCCCTCAGGCCGATGACGATAATTGCCCTGGCCGATTGCCAATTGCCAATCCCCAATCCCCGATCCCAATCTGCATACATCCTTCAGAGTATTTCACACCATCATCATGCAAGAGAATGATCTAAACATTCACAACACAACCGCAAAAAAGTTCCCTGTTTCTAAACAGGGAACCCATTCTCATTATCTTAAGTTATAGAAAGACTTTAACCCTAAGTATTGCGCAGTATCACTTAACTGATCTTCAATACGTAGTAGTTGGTTGTATTTTGCCACTCGGTCTGTACGAGATGGTGCACCAGTTTTAATTTGGCCAGCGTTTGTTGCTACTGCAATGTCCGCGATTGTTGCATCTTCGCTCTCGCCAGAACGGTGCGAAATTACTGCAGTATAGCCAGCGCGTTTTGCCATTTCAATTGCGTCTAACGTTTCAGTTAGCGTACCGATTTGGTTAACTTTAATTAAAATTGAGTTACCTACGCCTTGCTCAATTCCTTGAGCCAGCTTAGCAGTATTCGTTACGAATAAATCGTCACCTACCAATTGAACACGGCCACCGATGCGCTCAGTAAGTAGCTTATGTCCAGCCCAGTCATTTTCATCTAATCCATCTTCAATCGAAATAATTGGGTATTTCGAAGTTAGCTCATCATACCAATCAACCATTTCTTCTGAAGTTTTAACTACGCCTTCACCTGCTAAGTGGTATTTGCCGTCTTCTTTATTGAATAATTCAGAAGATGCAACGTCCATCGCTAACCTTACTTCTTCACCAGCTTTATAGCCCGCGCGCTCAATTGCTTCTAAAATTACAGTAATTGCTTCTTCGTTTGAGCCTAAGTTTGGAGCGAAACCACCTTCGTCACCTACAGCTGTGTTGTAACCTTTTTCTTTTAAAACAGCTTTTAGGCTATGGAAGATTTCAGCACCGATGCGTAACGCATGACGGAAGCTTTCAGCGCCTACAGGCATTACCATAAATTCTTGGATATCCACGTTGTTGTCAGCATGTGCACCACCGTTTAAGATGTTCATCATTGGAACAGGTAGTTGTTTCGCATTGACGCCACCAAGATATTGATATAAAGGAATATCTAAATAATCGCTTGCTGCATGTGCAACTGCTAAAGATACACCAAGGATTGCATTGGCACCTAATTTGCCTTTATTTTCAGTACCGTCTAATTCAATTAGCGCTTTATCAATCACAACTTGATCAAGAACAGAATAATTACCTTCTAATTCTTCAGCAATAATTGTGTTTACATTTTCTACTGCTTTTAGAACACCTTTACCTAAATAGCGAGATTTATCGCCATCGCGTAATTCAACAGCTTCGTATTCTCCAGTTGATGCTCCAGATGGAACGATTGCGCGTCCAAATGCGCCTGATTCTGTAAATACTTCTACCTCAATTGTTGGGTTACCACGTGAATCTAGTACTTCGCGAGCATAAACTTGTGTAATAAATGGCATAATGATCATTTCTCCTTTAAAATCAATTGGTCTCGGCAAAATCCAAGAAATTTGCCGGCAGCTGAAAATTACTCATTAATCAAAAAGTGGTTTACCTGTCATTTCTTGTGGCTGTTTAACTCCTAATAATTTTAACATAGTCGGTGCAAGATCGGCTAAAATCCCATCATCTCGCAACTCAATATTAGGCTTTGTCACAATGACTGGCACAGGATTTGTTGTATGTGCTGTCATCGGCTCTCCTTCAAGTGTTACAACTTCATCGGAATTACCATGGTCAGCTGTAATAATCGCAGCGCCACCTTTTTCTAAAATAGCGTCAACCACTTTCCCTAAACATTCATCAACTACTTCAATGGCTTTAATCGTTGGTTCTAGCATTCCACTATGACCAACCATGTCAGGATTTGCGAAGTTTAATATAATGGCATCGAACTGATCTTGCTCAATTGCATCTAGAAGTGCATCTGTTACTTCATAAGCACTCATTTCCGGTTGTAAATCATATGTAGCAACTTTAGGAGATGCAATTAAAATTCGTTCCTCGCCCGGGAATTTTTCCTCACGCCCCCCGCTCATAAAGAACGTAACATGTGGATACTTTTCTGTCTCCGCAATTCGTAATTGTGATAAACCGTTTCGTGCAATCACTTCACCGACAGTATTAACTAAATCGATTGTTTCGTATGCAACGTCAGCATTTACATCACCACTATAATGTGTAAATGAAACAAATTTTAAGTTTTTCGGATGTTGCTCAGATAACTTAAAGCCTATGAATTTGTCATTTGTAAATACTGTTGATAATTGAATCGCTCTATCTGGTCGGAAGTTGAATAATACGATAGCATCATTCGACTCAATGGTTGCGACTGGTTTTCCTTCTTCTGTAATAACAAAAGGAACAACAAATTCATCAAGCACTTCTCGACTATAAGAATTTTCTACACCTAATTTTGCACTTACTGCTGTTTGACCAATACCGTTCACTAATGCATTATATGATAATTGAACTCGTTCCCAGCGTTTGTCACGGTCCATAGCGTAGTAACGCCCATGAATCGATGCGAATTTACCCACACCAATTTCATTCATTTGCTTTTCTGTTTCTTCGATATAGCCAAGGGCAGTTGTTGGCCCAACATCACGGCCATCTAAAAATCCATGAACGTATACTTCGTCTACACCTTTTTGCTTAGCTAGTTTTAACAAAGCGAAAAGATGCTCATAGTGACTATGTACTCCGCCATCAGACAATAACCCCATTAGATGAAGTTTTGAGTTATTCGTTTTCACATGTTCAATCGCTGCAAGGAATTTTTCATTTTCAAAAAAATCGCCTTCGCGAATCGACTTATGAATTCTTGTTAAACTTTGATAGACAATTCTTCCTGCACCGATATTTAAATGCCCAACCTCAGAATTCCCCATTTGCCCTTCTGGAAGACCAACTGCTTCGCCGGATGCGATTAATGTTGAATGAGGAAACAGATTCCAATATCGATCAAAGTTTGGTTTATTTGCTTGTGCTACTGCGTTTCCAAATTTTTCGTCTCGGAAAGCAAACCCGTCTAGTATAATTAATGCAACAGGTTGTTTAGGCATTTGCTGTCGCCTCCAATAATTTGTAATCAAATCACTTGGCGAAAATCTTCCATATTGTAATAATTCCACAACCCTACAAGATAGTCGACTTTCGCCGAAGATAATTCATTAGTCAGCAATAGCTGATTGGACTAATGTTAGGAATGAGTCTACTTGTAGACTTGCTCCCCCAACGAGTGCCCCATCAATATGCTCTTTTGATAATAAATCTTTAATATTATCCGGTTTTACACTACCACCATATTGAATGCGAATTTTTTCAGCAGTCTCATGATCGTAAAGATCTTCTACTACTTTACGAATAGCACCACAAACCGCATTTGCATCATCGGAAGTAGCAGTTTTACCTGTACCAATTGCCCAAATCGGTTCATATGCAATGACCATATGTTCAACTTCTTCAGCTGTAAAACCATCTAGAGCTGCTTTTACTTGGCTTTCCACTTTTTGTACTGTTTGATTTGATTCGCGTTCTGCTAATGTTTCTCCGCAGCAAATGATTGGTACAATTCCATGTGTTAGTGCTGCTCGTACTTTTTTATTAACAGCTACATCTGTTTCATTAAAGTACTCACGGCGCTCTGAATGTCCCAAAATTACATAATCAACATGAATTGAAGATAATTGAGCAGGACTAATTTCTCCTGTAAACGCTCCTTCATCTTCAAAGTGCATATTTTGTGCTCCAATTGCTAAATCTGTCTCATTTGCCATATCAACTAAAGTTGGTAGAAAAATAGCAGGTGCACAGATGACAGCATCCACCTTCTCTTCAGAAGGTATGTGTGCTCGAACAGATTCTACAAATTGAGTAGCCTCATCATATGTTTTGTACATTTTCCAGTTTCCAGCGATGATTGGTTTACGCATTGAATGCCTCCTTATTTATCATTTAAAGCGACAATACCCGGAAGTTGTTTCCCTTCCATTAACTCAAGTGATGCTCCACCACCAGTAGAAATATGGTTCATTTTATTTGCCACTTCAAATTTTTCAACAGCAGCTGCAGAATCGCCACCACCGATTACTGTATAGCCTTCAGTTTCAGCCATTGCGATTGCAACCGTTTTTGTTCCATTTGCAAACGGCTCCATTTCAAATACACCCATTGGACCATTCCAAATAATTAGCTTGGAATCTTTAATAATTTGCGCATACTGTTGTGCAGTTTTAGGTCCGATATCTAGACCCATCCAGTCTTCAGGAATGGCATCTATATCGACTGTTTGTGTTTGTGCATCCTTTGAAAACTCATTGGCAATAATAGCATCAACAGGTAGATGCAGTTGTACACCTTTTTCTTTTGCTTGTTCTATAAATCTTTTGGCTAAATCTATTTTATCTTCCTCTACTAATGATTTACCAATAGAGTAACCTTGTGCTTTACTAAATGTGTAAGAAAGCCCTCCTCCGATCAATAAATGATCGACTTTATCTAGAAGATTTTCAATTACACCGATTTTATCCTTCACTTTTGCCCCACCAATAATCGCGGTGAATGGTCTTTCTGGAGTGGATAGCGCTTTTCCTAGAACGTCTAATTCTTTTTCCATTAGTAAACCTGATACTGCAGGAATGTACTTAGCGATTCCTTCAGTAGATGCATGCGCACGGTGAGCTGCTCCAAATGCATCATTTACATATAAATCCGCTAAACTGGCAAAGCTTTTAGCGAGTTCTTCATCATTTTTCTCTTCACCTTTATGGAAACGAACGTTTTCAAGAAGAACAACATCACCATCATTCATGTTATCAATTGTTTGTTTTACATTTTCTCCAATTGATTCATCTAGTTTTATGACTGGTTTATTTAAAATTTCAGCTAATCTTTTTCCAACAGCAGTTAGACGCATTTCCTCATTCACTTCGCCTTTTGGTCTACCTAAATGGGAAGCTAAAATGACTTTTGCTCCTCTACTGATTAATTGTTCAATAGTCGGAATTGCAGCACGGATTCTTGTTTCGTCCGTAATATTACCGTTTTCCATTGGTACGTTAAAGTCCACACGAACAAACACGCGCTTTCCTTTTACATCCACATCCGTCATCGTCTTCTTTGAAAACATGATGAATATCCTCCTTGAATATACGTAAAGGCATTAACCTTCAATTTTTATATGTCATATTGAAACTAAGAAAAAGAGCGATGGGTAAGCCATCGCTCTATTACCCTACATAATTATAAATGGAAAAATATATAAAGGCTATACTTTATATATAAAAAAAGGTAATATTATGTTATACTTAATTTATTCCAGTAAATAAGTATAACACATTTATATTACTGACAATTAGTTAGTAATATACTTTGCAAGATCCATTATACGGGTAGAATATCCAATTTCATTATCATACCAAGCTAAAACTTTAATCATATTATCTTCTAATACCATTGTAGATAGCCCGTCTACAGTAGAAGAATTTGTATTTCCGTTGTAATCAATTGAAACTAAAGGTAATTCGTTATAACCTAAAATTCCTTTTAGTTCTCCATCAGCTGCTTCATTTAATGCTGAATTTACTTGTTCGATTGTCACATTTGTTTTTAGTTCAGCTACAAAATCGACACAAGATACGTTCGGTGTAGGGACACGGATCGCAAAGCCATCTAGTTTTCCTTTTAATTGAGGCAGCACTTTTGCAACGGCAATAGCAGCACCTGTCGTAGTAGGAATCATAGAAACAGCAGCAGCACGTGCTCTTCTTGCATCACTATGTGGGAAATCTAGAATACGTTGGTCATTTGTATAAGAATGTACTGTTGTCATTAGACCACGTTTAATACCGAATTTCTCATCTAGTACTTTAGCAACTGGCGCTAGACAGTTTGTTGTACAAGATGCATTCGAAATCACGTTTTCCTCACTTGAGTATTGTGTATGGTTAACACCCATTACATATGTTGGCATTTCTCCTTTAGAAGGAGCTGAAAGAATCGCTTTTTTAGCGCCTGCTTGAATGTGTAGTGAAACTTCATCCATTGAGCGGAATCGTCCAGTTGATTCAATCACTACATCAATATCAAGTTCTCCCCACGGTAACTTAGCAGGATCTTTCTCGGATAGAACTAACACTCTTTTTCCGTTAACGATAAAAGCATCGTCTTCAGACTGTACATCTTCATGATAAATACCGTGTACGGAATCATATTTCAACAAATGTGCTAATTGATGAGCATCTGTTAAATCATTAACTGCAACGACTTCCACCTTTTCGTCTCTCATTGCTTCACGAAACACTAATCTTCCAATTCGACCAAATCCATTAATTGCTATTTTCAAGACCATCAAATTTCCTCCATTAATACTTCATTTTAAGTACATACTCATTTTTACCTTTCGATAAAAATATAAACATTTATAATCATGAAATAAATCATCACACTAACGTAACAATGTAGTTTTGTTATCGCAGTGCATCAAATAACGTTGCATAATCTAGGTGTCCGTACTGTACAACTTTCCCTTCTCGTTCAACCACAGGAATCATTAACATATATTTTTCGTGGGCACTATCGTCTTCATCGATATTTATATGTTCAATTTCAAAGGGAAGTTCTTCTTGAACTAACTTTAATGTTGTCAGACCATCTACACAAAGTGAACAATTTGGTCTTGTATAAAACTTTACTAACATTCTCAACCTCCCCTCATCTGTAAATTATTGTATCAAAAAAATAGGTGAATAATCAAAACTAATATACGCAAACTATAATCCGTACGACTAAATTTAATTTTTAAGGAGGATTTGATATGGATAACATGCAACAACAACAAATGACAGGTCAAACAAATATGCCACTTTCAATGAACCACGGTGCTCACGAAGTATTGGATGTTCATGAGGTCTTAAGCGCTTCAATTGGTGCATTAAACGGATTTATTTTCTTACGTCCTCATGTTCAAGACCAAGAACTTCTAAATATTTTGGACAGACAATATGCATTTATGCTTGACGAATACAATATTACAGCAGAATGCTTTAAAACAGGTCAAGACCCAAGCCATCCAACACGTTCTTATAAAATGCAAATGGGCAACGATTCTAAATACGGCCTAACACCAGGACAACCGAAAAAACCTATGCAATCAGCAAATGAAATTAATGATGCAATTATTTCAGGTTGGTTATTAAACTACCATAAATTAGGTGCTACAGGGAAAACAAATGCTGCATTAGAAGCAACGAACCCAGTAGTTCGACGTGTACTACAAGATTCCATTCCTAACTGTATTGAAATGGCATACGAAATTTCACTTTACCAAAACAAAAAAGGCTATTACCAAATCCCACAACTTTCACAAGCAGATATGCAAGCAATGTTAAATATGTATGGTCAAGCTGATAAAGCACAAGACATGCCTAGCTAATAAAATGGTAAAAAATAACTAATCTGCTGTGAAGCACATTAGATGATATAAAAAAATCCATTCAGTGTTTATTTCACTGAATGGATTTTATCTTTTACGGTGTTCATGAAGATTTTTTAAGGCACATTGATTCAATGTACTAATATCAAAAAAAACCACCATATTCAAATTGAATATGGTGGTTACTATTTGGAAACCTTCAAACTATATTACTTTGTTATCGTTACGTATAAATATGATTCGACTTGATTTATATGAAAGATATTGCTAATAACTAGTTTATTGAGAATGAATTAAGGGTAAAATAAATTGGTACAGTAATCATTTTACCCTTAATATTCCATTCCCAATGTAGGACATTAGGCTGCTAAACTAATGTTCTACATTTAAGGTCTTGCTATCAAAATAATTATTTAAAACAGTAAAATGGCGCCCAAAGGGCATAATGTGATTAATGAAATGTAGTCATATTAGAACATTAATCATAAGAACGAACATTTACTAATGTACTAATTTCCAAGACAATTATCAACCTTTTTCTACAAAAAAACTAATTTTTTTATTAATTTTTATTATGAACTAATATTTTTTATTTATGTGCTCTTCTTTATGAAAATAAAATTAAAAAGGTAGGGCTACACTTCATCATAATAATTGGTATAAATACCCATGCGGTTGGAAATGTTTTATAATGCAGGAAAATATGCGATAATTGTTTGGCGCCCTCGGAGGGAATCGAACCCCCAGTGCAAGAACCGGAATCTTACGTGTTATCCATTACACCACGAGGGCAGTTGTGTAGTAGTGTTTAGGAAGTGTTCTAATAGCGACTTTCTTATTATACAAAAAGTTAGAACATGAATTCAACTTTTTCGTCACTATTTTCAAACTTTATTTTACTATTTGTTTTATAAGAGAAACCTAGTTTTATACTTCAATTTCCATCATAAATTAATAATGGACCCTAAATATGGACACAAAAAGGAAGGTGTTTATATTTGACCTTTCTTGACTATTATGTGTATTATAAGGATACAGCTGATTACTTAAATCAGCACTGAGTAGCGATTAAACTTATTTTAAGGAGGATTTTTCATGACAATTTTAGTCCCTACAGTTATTGAACAAACAAGCCGAGGAGAACGTGCTTACGACATTTATTCTCGTTTATTAAAAGACCGTATTATCTTGCTTGGTAGCGCGATTGATGATAATGTTGCCAACTCAATTGTAGCTCAGCTATTATTCCTAGCAGCTGAAGATCCAGATAAAGATATTAATCTATACATTAACTCACCTGGTGGATCGATTACAGCTGGTATGGCAATTTATGACACGATGCAATTTATTAAACCAAAAGTTTCTACAATTTGTATCGGTATGGCGGCATCTATGGGTGCATTTTTACTTACAGCTGGTGAACCTGGTAAACGTTTTGCGTTACCAAACGCTGAAGTAATGATTCACCAACCATTAGGTGGCGCACAAGGTCAAGCAACTGAAATCGAAATTGCTGCAAAACGTATTTTATTCTTACGTGATAAATTAAATAAAATTCTATCAGAACGTTCTGGTCAACCAATTGAAAGAATTGCTCAAGATACTGATCGTGATAATTTCATGACTGCTGAACAAGCTAAAGATTACGGTTTAATTGACGGTATTATTTCTAGCGTCGATCAAAAATAAATAACCACTCTTCTCCCTTTACACCTTCCAAGTAAAGGGAGATTTTTTCTGCCCTTTTTTTGGAAAACAACTAAAAAAACTCGCAATTTCACTATAAACGTGAATAAATTGCGAGCGTTACCATTTATAGATATTATGTTCATTCTGCATTTTCAATAAATTTTGTAAGGCCTTGAATTGCTTCGTTTTCATCATTGCCGTCTGCAATTAATGTAATTTTCGTGCCACGAGCAACTGCTAAACTCATAATACCCATTATTGATTTTGCATTCACTTTCTTTTCATCTTTTTGCAAATATACTTCAGCTTTATAACGATTTGCCTCTTGTACAAATAAAGCCGCTTGTCTAGCTTGCAAACCAGATTTTAACTTTACTTCTAAGTTGGTTTCAACCATTTATTATCTCCCTTTCGCAACCGATCATCTATTTATTTTTATCTTATCGAAATTGTCAAAAAAGAACAATCTGTTTTCAGCTTTTATATTACTAAATCTGCTCTCCTCGACGGAGTGCCTCTGCAATTTCATCTATTTTTCTTAGTCTGTGATTCACACCCGATTTACTAACTGTACCAGTAGATACCATTTCACCTAACTCTTTTAATGTTACATCTTGATATTCTACACGTAGTCGTGCAATTTCTCGTAACTTTTCGGGCAGTTGGTCTAGACCGATGGAGTTTTCAATAAAACGAATATTTTCTACTTGGCGAATGGCAGCCCCAATCGTTTTATTTAAGTTTGCTGTTTCACAGTTTACAATTCGATTGACACTATTTCGCATATCTCTCACAATTCGAACGTCTTCAAATTTTAGCATTGCTTGAAATGCACCAACTAAACCTAAATAATCTGAAATTTTTTCAGCCTCTTTCAAATAAGTAACAAAACCTTTTTTTCGTTCAATTGTTTTGGCATTTAAATTAAATTCATTCATTAGACTTGCCAACGCTTCGCCGTGTTCCTTATATAAAGAATAGATTTCTAGATGATATGATGAAGTTTCAGGGTTATTGACTGAACCACCTGCTAAAAATGCACCACGTAAATATGCACGTTTTTCATTACTCGTTTGAATGAGTGATTTAGATATTGAGTGATTAAATTGAAAATCTTCTGATAAAATTTCAAGATCTGTCAACAATTCTCGTGAACCTTCTCGAACACGACAAATGTATACGTTATTTTTCTTTAAGCGCATTTTTTTACGAACAAGCAACTCAACATTAAATGCATAAAGCTTTTTAATAATAGTATATAGTCTTCGAGCAATTGCAGCATTTTCGGTTTGAACATCTAAGCTAAATTGTCTATTAGAAAATGAAAGGGAACCATTCATTCTAATAAGTGCTGAGACTTCTGCTTTAAGCAAGCGATCATTCGCTTCAACCTGGGTTAGCTCTTTCTTCGTTTCTGAAGCAAATGACATTCTATAACCCCCTTTCTACCTATGTATAAAAAATTATCATATCATATTCTATACGAAACGGTTAATGTTATTATTTAGCAACATATTTGGGCGCATAATCATATAGCCATTGTGCTATTCTTGTTGATTCATGGCGAACTACTCCAGAATGAACGACAGCGATATCTTTTTTAATAACTTCCAATCCCATATGTTCTAAGCTATGAATATCTACTTTTACCGGTTCTGCATTCTCTTCTCTATAGTTTTCTCTAATAGGCAATGGTAGGTCGATATCATTAACTAGAATCGAATCTAAACATGGCACCCCAACGTGATGATAAATAGCTTGAACGTGTTCTGTTGCACTATATTTAAGTGTTTCACCTTTCTGGGTCATTAGATTACAAATATAAATTTTACGACCTTTTGCTGCAACGAGTGCTTCGCCTATTTCTCTAACTAATAGATTCGGAATGATACTAGTATAAAGACTTCCTGGACCAACTAATATGATATCGGCTGATTGTATGGCTTTTATTGCTTCAGGAAGCGGTTTCACATTACTTGGTTCTAAAAACACTCTCTTAATAGGCGAATGGGATTTTGGAATTTTAGATTCACCAACTACAAAAGTTCCATCCGTTAGTTCTGCATGCAATGTAATTTTTTTATTTGCAGCTGGCAACACTTTTCCATGCACTTTTAACACTTTGCTCATCTCTGCAATCGCATGGCTAAAGTCGCCCGTTATATCGGTTAAGGCTGTTAACATTAAATTACCTAACGAATGCCCACCTAAATCAACTGATTGAGAAAAACGGTATTGGAACATCTGTTCAACTAAAGGCTCAGCATCAGATAATGCTGCGATTACATTTCGAATATCTCCAGGTGGTGGAATATCGTAATCATCACGTAGGCGCCCAGAGGAACCGCCATCATCAGCAACCGTTACGATGGCAGTGATATCAAAGGGATATTGTTTTAACCCACGTAATAATGTAGATAGTCCAGTTCCACCTCCTATTACTACGATATTCGTTTTTCTTCTATTCATTACTTCATTCCTTTCTATGATGAATATCACGATGCGTTATGACAGTTTGATAGTTTTCCTTGAATAGTTTTCCGTAATACTCCGCTAATGTAACAGAACGGTGCTGTCCACCTGTACACCCAATAGCTAATACTAGTTGTGATTTTCCCTCATTGATATATTGTGGAATCATATATTCAAACAAATCTGTTAGTTTTTTTATTAACGTCTGTGTTTCATCTGTTTCTAATACGTAATTGGATACTTCTGGTTCCAATCCTGTTTTATAACGTAGTTCTTCTACATAATATGGATTTTTTAAAAAACGGACATCAAATACTAAATCAGCATCAATTGGTATGCCATTTTTATAACCGAAGGACATGACATTAATTGAAAAATTAGGTCCACTTATGTTCGCAAACTCATTTGTAATTCTTTCCCGGAGTTCTCTCGGTTTCATCGTCGAAGTATTGTAAACATAAGTTGCTCTCCCTCTTAGTTCAGAAAGAAGATTTCTTTCTTTATGAATTCCTTCTAGTGGTAATCCATAAGGTTCAAGTGGATGTGATCTTCTCGTCTCTTTATATCGGCGAACAAGCGTTTCATCGTCAGCGTCTAAAAATAATACACGTGTAATCAGATCATCCACTTTTTCTAACTTATCTAAAGCATCGATCAATGAATCAAAAAATTCACCCCCGCGCATGTCCATGACTGCAGCAACGCGTGTAATTTTTCTTTCAGATTCTTTCATTAAGGCTAAAAAAGTCGTTAATAAAGCTGGCGGTAAATTATCGATACAGTAATAGCCAAGATCTTCGAAACTTTGTACCGCTACTGTTTTACCAGCCCCACTCATCCCCGTAATGATGACAATCTCATGTGTATAGCTATTACTTCTAACCACGGAAAACATCTCCTTTATCGTTGTTCGTCAGACGTTTGGATTTTTTCGTTTAGTAGTTTAAAATCTTTTGTATACTCAAATGTACCATATTGAATTCCTTTGTTTAACACGGCAAATAGCAAGTTCGTACGGTCACCTTCTGCCATTGGCAAATGATGTAGGCTCTCGATCGAGTGCCATTCTAACTTTCCTTCTCGTGTTTGTTCAAGAGGAGTCCCTGTAATACCGTTTGAAACAAATGTGTAAAGCATCCACTCATCTACTACGGTGTCATCTTCCTTAATAACCATCGTATAAACGCCTTTTAAATGAACATTTTGAGGGCTTGCATTCGTTTCTTCTTGAAACTCTCGAACCGCAGCCTCATAAATTGATTCTCCCGTTTCCATTTTACCTCCAGGAGCAACGTACCAACCTCGTCTAGGCTTTTGTAGAAGTAAGACTTGACCATCCTGTACAGCTAATAAATTTGCTATCCTTTGCATGACAACACCTCAATTCGATTGCAACCTTACTTAACTCTATTATAACTGTAATAATCACATGGTTACAAAATAATATGATTTTTTAATAAAAGAAAAACATCTATTTACAAACAATCAACAAAAAAAGTTGTTTCCAAATTGTTTTTGGAAACAACCCAAATGACACTAAAGGGGGGTAATTCTTTATATAAAAATTATAGCCCTTTTTTATTTCAGAACAGTTACATTCAAATTAAATGATTGTTAAAAATTGTTAGTTATTGAACTTTTCTTTTAACTCTTCAATGTAATGCTGTGCTGTCTGAGCAGCAATACTACCATCACCTGTTGCTGTAACAATTTGACGAAGCATTTTATCGCGAACATCACCAGCTGCAAAGATTCCTTTTACGGATGTCTCCATTTTGTCATTCGTTACGACATAACCATGCTCATTTAAAATACCTAAACTTTTAAACGGTGCAGTTAACGGATCCATTCCGATATATATAAATACTCCATCGGCTTGAACTTCTTGTTCAGCACCATCTACTGTATTCACTAAAGTTACACTGCCAACTTTTCCGTCTTTGTCGTTTATTTCTTTTACTGTATGGTTCCAAATAAAGTTAACTTTTTCGTTTGCAAAAGCACGGTCTTGTAGTATTTTTTGTGCTCGTAATTTATCGCGTCTGTGAACAATTGTTACTTTATCGGCAAAGCGAGTTAAGTACACACCTTCTTCAACGGCTGAATCTCCTCCGCCAACTACAATTAGGTTCTTTTGTTTAAAGAATGCACCATCACATACGGCGCAATAACTTACACCACGTCCACCAAGCTCTTTTTCACCTGGTACACCCATTTTTTTATACTCAGCTCCGGTAGAAATGATAATTGAGCGTGTTTTATATTCTTTTGAACCCGCTTTTATGATTTTGTACTCTTCGCCATCTATAATTTCTGATACATCACCGTAGACGTATTCTGCACCAAATTTCTTCGCATGCTCGAACATCTTCGTTGAAAGTTCAGGTCCTAAAATCGTTTCAAATCCTGGGTAGTTTTCAACCTCTTCTGTATTCGCCATTTGTCCACCTGGAATACCACGCTCAATCATAATTGTTGATAAATTAGCTCGTGATGTATATACAGCTGCTGTCATTCCAGCAGGACCAGCACCAATGATGACTACGTCATAAATTTTTTCTTCGCTCATATACGTTCCTCCTAATCCAACCAGCACTTCTAGTTAATTTAATGGTAGTTCAATATTTAACTATCTTCAAATAAATTGCTTACTACTACTCAAAGGGCAAATATTCTATTAAGTCTTCTACATATTTTGTTAAAGTAGCAACAGAAATATTATATTTTTGTGCATATTCTTTTTTTGTGACACGGTTACTATTAATGGTAGAGTAAAACATAAACTCAACAGCAGCAGCTAATGCTTTCACATTTTTAAATTCATACGAATGTTCTAATGCTCTTTCACTAAGAACAAACCACATTTGAAACAAATATTGAACCTCTAGCGTAACACTACCGCTTTTTTCATATAGTTGTTCAGCAACTTTCATCGCTCTCATAAATCGTTTTTCTAACATATTGTTTTCATTAAATTTATGATTTAATGCATAGGCTAACGATAGTTTTTCTAAACCATTATATTTAGAAAGATCAATCCAGCTTGGATGTGCGACAATTTCTTGCTTATGAGCGGATTTACTTAATAAGAAAAAACCAAACATACGATGTGCACTATATTTGCTCGTAATTTTCTCAACTATAGCATCACGATTTTGTTCTAATGAATCCACTTCTACTACTTTTTGTTCGATGTGTAGCCATGGTTCTAAACCTTTTTTTGATGGATCTAGCTCAACTAAAGTTTTCCAAGCAGCTTCCGCAATTTGTTCATGACCACTAAAGTAAGCAGATTGGGCTAACCAAAAGTAAAATCCATTATCCCCTTCGTATCCTCTTTTGCTCATGCTTCGTAACCATTTAAACGCTAACTCATGTTCACCAATCAGAGATAAAGTAGCACCAAGCTTATAACGATTTTCCCAATCAAATGGATTAATCTTTTTCAGGATGTTTACTAAAGCAGATAGTTCGTCGTTACTTTTTTCGTAATAGGCAATCACAGCAAGATTACAGATAGCATGTAAGTTTCCATGGTTTTCACGCAATACTTGCTTAAGTAAAGCTCTTGCTTGCTCCACTTCCCCAATATAAAAATAAGCCAAAGCTAAATTGTTATAAGCCGGCCATAAATCAGGAAACGTTTCAATTAGATGTTCAAGAATTTCAATTGCCTGTGTAAATTGACCATTTTCCATAAAGCGACGTGCTTTTTCTTGAGCAATAAATTTTTCACTATCTTCTTCGTCAAAAATTTCAAGATCCTCTTCTTGCTCAACAAATTCTAATATTTCACTTGCTTCCATCGCATAAATGCCATCTGGTTCCATTTGCAAATACATTTCTGCATACTTTTTCGCATCATGAACCATTCCAATACATCCGGACACTTCTGCTAAAAAGAATACATATTCTGGCTCACTCGGTTCCAAGCTATATGCTGTATGAATGCATTCATATGCACTTTCGAAATTTTCAGCGTCCATTTCTAAAATGCCAAATTGCATTAATACGTGTGCATCATCTGGGCTTAGTTCTGCTGCCCTTTTCATATATTTATACGCCTTATCCATTTGATCGTGTTCAATAGCTTTTAGCGCCTTCTTAAAATAATAATCACCATTTGGAATAAACGATACAATATTATTCTGTTGCTCTTTTCTACGTTGTTTTTCCAAATTCAATCCTCCGAAATTCAATCAAATTCGCCTTGGCTTACTCGCACCAGACACTTTTCCGGTGTAGTCAAAACATGTGCGCCCAGTTCTTCTTTAACAAACCCGAAAAGTTACATTTGAGATTCCTGAGACAT
Source organism: Lysinibacillus timonensis (assembly GCF_900291985.1). Classification (NCBI taxonomy): domain Bacteria; kingdom Bacillati; phylum Bacillota; class Bacilli; order Caryophanales; family Bacillaceae; genus Lysinibacillus; species Lysinibacillus timonensis. Next base: position 1,463,927 of record NZ_LT985980.1, read on the forward strand.
TCGCCGGAGGCTTATAACTTTCATTCAACCTTCCATAAGGTAGAGGTAACTATTTCTCGTCATCATTTTCCCAAGAAATACTTAGTATGAACAAAAGTTAAATTCCGTATACACGAAAGAAGGAACGTTAAAAAACGTTCCTTAGAGATACTTATTCATTATAACACATTTATGTTAGACGTCATTCATTTTAGATTCTTATTTGTGCTTTGTACTAGCTCTTTTTTGGTCATGACGAGCTACAAGCACTTCCAGTACATCATACACACTTACCTTCTGTTCTTGAAGTAAAACAAGTAAGTGATAAATTAAATCTGCTGCTTCCCATTTCACTTCATTTGCATCACGGTTTTTAGCTCCGATGACAACCTCTGTTGCCTCTTCTCCAACCTTTTTACAAATTTTATCGATTCCTTCTGTGAATAGATATGTAGTGTAAGCTCCTTCTGGCATTTCGCTTTCACGCTGACGAATTACTTCGGCTAAATACGAAATGATGCCAACAGTACCAACTTGGTCGTTTTCAATTAATGTTTCTGTAAAGCAAGAAGTTGTTCCATTGTGGCATGCTGGTCCAGCTGGTAATACTTCTACTACTAAAGCGTCTTGATCGCAGTCTGCTTTAATCGAAACGACTTTTTGCGTGTTGCCGCTTGTTGCACCTTTATGCCATAATTCTTGTCTAGAACGAGAGTAAAACCATGTTTCGCCTGTCTCAATCGTTTTTTGTAAAGATTCTTCATTCATATATGCAACGGTTAATACTTCTTTTGATTGTGCATCTTGTACAACTGCTGTTATTAACCCTTTTTCATCAAACTTTAAACCTTCAATCATCTGACACTTACTCCTTTTTCGCGTAAGTAGGTTTTTACTTCTGCTACGCTCGTTTCTTTGTAGTGGAAAATAGAAGCTGCTAAAGCTGCATCTGTATCCACGTCTTGTAGAACTGCTCTAAAGTGTTCTTTATTGCCTGCACCACCACTTGCAATGACAGGTACAGTTACAGCATCTCGAACTGCCTTCGTTAACGCTAAATCAAAGCCTGTTTTTTCACCATCTTGGTTCATACTTGTTAATAAAATCTCACCCGCTCCGAGACGAACTGCCTCTTTTGCCCAATCAACCGCTTTCCATTCAGTTTTATTGCGGCCACCGTGCGTATAAACCATCCAAGTACCATCTTCTTCACTGAATCTAGCATCAATGGCAACAACGATACATTGACTCCCGAAGAAATCAGCACCTTCTTTAATTAGTTCTGGGCGAAGTATTGCAGATGTGTTAACAGATACTTTATCTGCACCTGCACGTAATATACGTTTCATATCATCTAAAGTACGAATTCCACCACCAACTGTAAATGGAATAGCTAAAGATGCAGCTGTCTTACGTACAACATCAACCATCGTTTCGCGACCTTCATGGGAAGCAGAAATATCTAAAAATACTAGCTCATCTGCACCTTGTTCATCGTAAAATGTTGCAAGCTCCACAGGATCCCCTGCGTCTCTTAGTTCAACAAATTGAATGCCTTTTACAACGCGGCCTTCTTTTACATCAAGGCATGGAATAATTCGTTTTGTTAACATGTAGAACCCTCCACTCCTTTTAACCATTGTTCAAGTAAAAACATGCCGAATTTACCTGATTTTTCAGGGTGGAACTGCATCCCCGTGAAACTTCCATTTTTCATAATACCAGGTACTTTTACGCCTTCATAATCTGCATAGCCGACTAGTTCTTCTTGTGCAAATTCTGTTGCGTAAAATGAGTGTACAAAATAAACGAATCGTTCCTCAGGCATTTTACTCTCTTCTAGCCATTCTGGTATATTGGCAAATTGTAAGTCGTTCCATCCCATGTGCGGAATACGAGATACACCTTCAAATCGTTTAATATGGCCTTTGAAAATGCCAAGCCCCTCCGTTAACTCTACTTCATCACTTTTTTCAAAAAGTAATTGCATTCCTAAACAAATGCCTAAAAGCGTTTTATTTTGCTGTTTTTGCTCTTTAATAAAAACATCCAATTTTGTTTCAGATAGGCGTTTCATTGCATCTGGAAAGGCACCTACTCCTGGTAAAATTAAAGCATCACAAGCGCTTAATTCTGTTTCATCTGAAGAGATAACCGGATCGCAATTTAATCGTTTTAGCGCTTGTTCCACACTAAATAAATTCCCCATCCCATAATCAATTACGCCTATTCTCATGTTAACAATCCTTTCGTAGAAGGCACACCTTTCACACGTGGATCAATTTGTACTGCATCATCAATTGCACGTGCTAATGCTTTAAAGATGGCTTCAATGATGTGGTGTGTATTTTGACCATATGGCACAATAACATGCACGTTCATTCGAGCTTCTAATGCAAACTTCCATAAAAATTCATGCACTAGTTCCGTATCAAACGTTCCTACTTTGTCTGTTAGTTGAGGTGTTACACGATATTCTAAGTGTGGACGGTTCGAGCAGTCAATCACAACTTGAGCTAATGCATCATCCATAGGAACAAAAGCATTCCCATAGCGTTTAATGCCCTTTTTATCACCTAAAGCTTCACGAACGACTTGTCCTAATACAATCCCAACATCTTCTGTAGTGTGATGGTCATCAATGTGCGTATCGCCATTTGCAAGTATCTTTCCATCAAATAATCCGTGCTTAACGAAAAGGTCAAGCATATGGTCCATAAACGGAACACCTGTATTGACTTCTGCTTTCCCTTCTCCGTCTAAATCTAATTCAACACTGATTTGTGTTTCGTTTGTCTTACGTTCTATTTTGGCGTATCTTCTTTTTTGTTCAGTCATGTCTATTCTCCTTTTTCCGAGTGTTGTCCCGGTGCAACGTCGGTAAAACTCATCCCGAGCGAAGTTTTACTTTGACCATCCACGTGATTCTACTGCACGTGCATGTCCTTCTAAACCTTCCATTCTTGCAAGTCTCGCAATTTTCGGTGCATTTTCTGCCCACGTTTTTTCACTATAGTAAACCGCATTCGTTCTTTTAATAAAATCATCTACATTTAGTCCACTTGCAAATCTAGCAGTACTATTTGTTGGTAAGACGTGATTAGTTCCTGCAAAATAATCTCCGACAGGTTCAGAACTATAGCGTCCTACGAAGATTGCGCCTGCGTGACGTATTTGCTCTGACACCACTTCCGCATTCTCTGTCATCACTTCTAAATGTTCAGGAGCTAAAGAGTTAACTGCAGCTACTGCTTGTTCCATTGTATCAGCTATATAAATTTGACCAAAGTTTTCAATTGATTTACGAGCAATTTCTTCTCTTGGCAAGTCGCTTAATTGTTTCTCAACTTGTGTAGCTACTTCGTTTGCAAGCTGTTCACTTGTTGTGATTAACACAGCACAAGCTAATGGATCATGTTCTGCTTGAGATAATAAATCCGCAGCCACTTCATCAGCAAAAGCAGTATCGTCTGCTAACACGCATATTTCACTTGGTCCTGCAATCATATCAATTGCCACTTCACCGAATACTTCACGTTTTGCTAATGCGACAAAGATATTTCCAGGTCCAGTAATTTTATCTACTGGTGCAATTGTTTCTGTCCCATAGGCAAGTGCTGCTATCGCTTGGGCGCCTCCGACTTTATAAATCTCAGAAACTCCTAAGATTGATGCAGCCACGAGGACAGCAGCAGGTAATTTTCCATCTTTGCCGGTAGGAGAGGTGATAACAATTCTTTCGACACCAGCCACTTGAGCAGGAATCACATTCATTAATACTGATGAAGGGTACGCAGCAGATCCACCTGGTACATAGAGTCCAACCGCATCAAGAGGAATGATACGTTGTGATAACCATGAACCATTTGCTAGTGGTAGCTTGTAGCCGTCTCTTTTTTGTGCTTCGTGATAATAGCGAATGTTTTCTGCAGCTTCTTCTAAATCTTGTTTGAGCTGAGGGTCAAAGTTCGCAACTGCTTCATCTATTTCACTTTGTAATACTCGAAAATTTTGTAGTGAAACACCATCCCACATTTCGCTATATTTTCGAACTGCTTGATCTCCATTTTCACGAACATCTTGTAATACTTGGCGTACCGTTTTCAGTTGTTCTTCATTGCCGCCTTCTAATTGTCTTTTTAGTGATATGGCGTTTGTAAGCTTTGTAATTTTCACCAATAACCCTTCTCTCTAATTCACTAATTTTTTCAGCCGTGAAACGATCTCTTGGATGCGTGCACTTTTCATTCGATAGCTCACCGGATTTGCAATTAATCGAGAAGAAACGTCTGTAATATGTTCATATTCAACAAGACCATTTTCTTTTAAAGTTCTACCTGTTGATACGATGTCAACAATACGATCTGCTAAGCCAATCATTGGAGCAAGTTCAATGGAACCATTCAACTCAATAATTTCAACTTGCTCGCCAATTTCTTTATAATAACTCATTGCGATATTCGGATATTTCGTTGCAATTCTTGGTGCAATATCGTTCATTTTTGTATTTGGTAAACCTGCTGATGCAATATAACATTGGCTTATTTTTAAATCTAATAACTCATGGACATTTCGTTTAAGTTCAAGTAATGTATCTTTACCAGCAATCCCAATATCCGCAACACCATGTTCAACATAAACGGGTACATCCATTGGTTTAGCTAAAATAAAGCGAATTTTTTCTTCTGGTATTTCGATCATTAACTTACGAGACATTTCCACTTCTTCTGGTAAATTAAATCCTGCGTCAATTAACATTTGATACGCTTCTTCAAAAATTCGCCCTTTCGGCATTGCAATTGTTAATTCTGTCATTGCTCTTTATCCTCCTGGGTAACGTAAACAACTTCATCAAATAAATTGTTAAAGGCGGTTTCGTTTATAAGCCCTTTTTTCGCTTGTAAAGTAACCAATTTCCCTTCATTTCTTAGGGTATTTGCCTGTTTAAGGGCAGCTGTAAATTGACCCTCTTCAAAAATAACTGCCACTGTTTGTTCTTGTGATGGTTGAGTAGGTAAAATTTCTAATAATCGATCCACACGAATGCCAAAACCAGTTGCTCCTACATCACTACCGAAATGGTGAAGAAGCCCATCATAACGGCCACCATTTCCAAGCGGGAATCCGCTACCTTCTGCAAATAATTCAAAAAGCATGCCTGTGTAGTAGTTCATATGGCTTGATAGTGTAAAATCAAAGGCAACATACTCTGATAGTTCTGCTAACTCAATAATTTCAGCTAGTTGTCGCATGTAGAATAGCGCATCATTTTTAGAAACGTATTTTTCAATTTGTTCTATAGATTGGATATTTGCTGCTTCATTAATAAATTGCAGCAATGCATCTGACTTTGTTTTTGGTAAGTCAAAGGAAATCACACTTTCTTCAAACCCAACATAATTACGTTCTACTAATAGATTTCTTAATTGATCCGCTTGTTCACTACTCTCGGTATAATCGTTTAAAATACAATTTAATACACCCGCATGACCAATCGTTACTTTAAACGATTGGATGCCATAGTTTTGAATCAAATTAATGGCAGTTATGATAACCTCTGCATCTGCGTAAACCGTTTTATCGCCAATGATTTCAACACCCATTTGATCGAATTCTGCAGGGCGTCCACCTTCCGTTTGTTGTGCACGGAATACATTTGCAAAATATGCTAAACGTAAAGGAATTTTCTCTTTTAATAATTTTGATGTCGCCACACGTGCAATCGGCGTTGTCATATCAGGACGTAGCACTAATGTATTCCCTTGAGTATCTACTAATTTAAATAATGTAGCGTCATAGATTACCGACGCTTTTCCAACAGTGTCGTAGTATTCTAATGTTGGAGTTTTAATAAAATCAAACCCACGTGATCGAAGGAAATCACGGCCAACTTCTTCCACTTCTTTCGATTTTTCATATGTAATCGGGAAAGTATCGCGCATTCCTATCGGTTTTTCGAACATTTTTAAAGATGTCATTATTCCACTTCCTAACATTTTTACTTTAGTGTGTTAGAGTATTAGAGAACTAGTATATGAAAGAATTGTATCTTAGATGGTGATTTTAGTCAAATAATTATTTAGATAATTATGGCACTTTGTATGGTAATTTTAAATGTTGAATTCTCTTTCACGGACAACTTAATGCTATTTTTAATTCGTTTTGTCCAAGGAGGCCCTTCTCTCGAGGATATTTTACTGCTATTGTTTAAGCGTTTAGTCTCATAGAACGCTTCTACGAGACACTTCATCAACCCTTCTCCATCGTTTTGTCCCATAGAACCCTTCTACGAAACATTTCGTCAACCCATCTCCATCGTTTTGTCCCATAGAACCCTTCTACGAAACATTTCCCACTTGCTTCCCCATCGTTTTGTCCCATAGAACGCTCCTACGAGACACTTCGTCAACCCTTCTCCATCGTTTTGTCCCATAGAACCCTTCTACGAAACATTTCCCACTTGCTTCTCCATCGTTTTGTCCTATAGAACGCTCCTACGAAACATTTCGCCAACCCATCTCCATCGTTTTGTCCCATAGAACGCTCCTACGAGACACTTCGTCACCGTTTCTTCATCGTTCTGTCCCATAGAACGCTCCTACGAGACACTTCGTCAACCCTTCTCAATCGTTCTGTCCCATAGAACCCTTCTACGAAACATTTCCCACTTGCTTCCCCATCGTTTTGTCCCATAGAACGCTCCTACGAGACACTTCGTCAACCCTTCTCCATCGTTTTGTCCCATAGAACCCTTCTACGAAACATTTCCCACTTGCTTCTCCATCGTTTTGTCCTATAGAACGCTCCTACGAAACATTTCGTCAACCCATCTCCATCGTTTTGTCCCATAGAACGCTCCTACGAGACACTTCGTCACCGTTTCTTCATCGTTCTGTCCCATAGAACGCTCCTACGAGACACTTCGTCAACCCTTCTCCATCGTTTTGTCCCATAGAACCCTTCTACGAAACATTTCCCACTTGCTTCCCCATCGTTTTGTCCCATAGAACGCTTCTACGAAACATTTCGTCAACCCTTCTTCATCGTTTTGTCCCATAGAACCCTTCTACGAAACATTTCCCACTTGCTTCTCCATCGTTTTGTCCTATAGAACGCTCCTACGAAACATTTCGTCAACCCATCTCCATCGTTTTGTCCCATAGAACGCTCCTACGAGACACTTCGTCACCGTTTCTTCATCGTTCTGTCCCATAGAACGCTCCTACGAAACATTTCGTCAACCCATCTCCATCGTTTTGTCCCATAGAACGCTCCTACGAGACACTTCGTCAACCCTTCTCCATCGTTTTGTCCCATAGAACCCTTCTACGAAACATTTCCCACTTGCTTCTCCATCGTTTTGTCCTATAGAACGCTCCTACGAAACATTTCCCACTTGCTTCCCCATCGTTATGTCCCATAGAACGCTCCTACGAGACACTTCGTCAACCCTTCTTCATCGTTTTGTCCCATAGAACCCTTCTACGAAACATTTCCCACTTGCTTCCCCATCGTTTTGTCCCATAGAAAGCTCCTACGAGACACTTCGTCACCGTTTCTTCATCGTTCTGTCCCATAGAACCCTTCTACGAAACATTTCCCACTTGCTTCTCCATCGTTTTGTCCCATAGAAAGCTCCTACGAGACACTTCGTCAACCCTTCTCCATCGTTTTGTCCCATAGAACGCTCTCACAAACCATTTCGAACGTGCCCTCTAAGTAGCGCCTCTTCCAACGTCTATTGGAATAATCATTCAGAACTTTAATACTCATCTAAACGAAAAGGACTTAATTATCCTTAGCTCTACCAGTATTGCTCCATTAGACACCTGTGCAAAGCTTAAGCACACTACACTTGCTATTTTAACTATACTAAAACGCCAACAAGACCTACAGAACTTAACTCTCCAATATAGATATCCCGTACAAGATTGTATTTTGCACTTTATCATCCACTATTTACCTACCCCATGATGCTCCAATATATCAGTCAACTCAACTCCGGTCATCTTCCTTCCCACCAAAAACAAAAAAACAAAAAAACAAAAAACCCACTACCGAAATAGTGAGTCCGAAATCGATTATATCTTTATCCATTTTGCCATTGTGCAATATCGTTCTTTTTTCTCTCCGCCATTTCTTCAGCGGTGAAAATGATTCGCATCGGGTTTCCACCACACATTGCCCCGGCTGGAACATCTTTATGAACCAATGTTGCAGCCGACACAATTGCCCCATCACCAATTTCAACACCAGGTAATATGGTAGAATTAGCACCAATCATTACATTGCTACCAATTTTCACATCGCCGAGTCGATATTCATCTATTAAATATTCGTGTGCTAAAATTGTCGTGTTAAACCCTATAATAGAATTTTCGCCAATCGAGATTCGTTCAGGAAACATTGTGTCAGGCATTACCATTAAGGCCAACGATGTTTTATCGCCAATTTTCATCTTTAAAAAGGTACGGTACATCCAATTTTTCCAACTCATAAATGGCGTAATACGGCCAATTTGAACAAATATAAAGCATTTCATTACCTTCCAAAACGAAACAGTTCTATAAACATGCCATAATGAATTTGCTCCTTCTACCTTATATCGTTCCGTCCTTCTCATATTATTAAGACTCCTTCACAATCGTCAATAAGTCAGACATATGTTGAAGAATATAATCTGGATTAAATTGTTTTAAAAACGCTTCACCTTTTAATGACCACGCAACTCCTGCAGTTTTGACACCTGCATTTTTCCCCGCTTCAATATCATGATAATTATCTCCAATCATCATGGTCTCTTCTTTGGCAACTCCTAATTTTTCAAGAGCTAACAAAACAGGTTCTGGATCCGGTTTAACGTGTTTCACATCTTCAAGACCTACCAAAAATTCAAATAAATGATTAGCACCCATTAAGTTTAATCCACGTTCAATTGTGTCTCTTCTTTTCGTAGATACAATTGCTAAGCGTATTCCTAAACGTTTCAATTGCTCTAATGTTTCAATAACCCCTTCATATTCCGTCACCAATTCATCATGGTGTTCGTGATTCCACTGACGGTATTTCAAAACCATGTCGTCTACTTCATTAGGAGTAATTTGTTCAAACGTTTCGGTTAATGAAGGTCCAATAAATTGGATACAATCATCAGGTGTATATTTTCCGGGAAATTTCTCCTCTAAAACATGCATAAATGTTTGAATGATGAGATCATTTGTATTGAGTAATGTTCCATCAAAATCAAATAACAAAGCTTTCATTAATCTGTAACTCCTTTTATTGGTTTCAGGAATCATCTGCTTTAAACTAATTATTTATCTTTATATCGAACGATTGGGCGAACTTTTACTCGTCGATAAATAATGACAACAATCCCAATTACAACTCCTAATATTGACACAAACTGAGCAGTTCGAATATCTAAACCGAATAAAAATAAGCTGTCTGTACGCATACCTTCGATAAAGAAACGTCCAATTGAGTACCAAATTACATAGGTGAAGAAAATTTCACCGCGTTGTAAATTCACTTTTCTTAAAATTAATAAAAGAATAAGTCCTAATACATTCCACAACGATTCATAAAGAAAAGTTGGGTGTACATGTGTACCAAGCTCTTCTATATACATTTGATCAATAATCCAATTTGGAAGCATTAAACTGCGTAGAAATTCTTCAGATACAGGGCCACCATATGCTTCTTGATTCATAAAGTTACCCCAACGACCAACAATTTGGCCAATTAAAATACTTGGTGCTGCAATATCTGCAACTTTTAAAAAACTAATTCCTTTTTTACGACAAAATACTAATGCCGTAATGATAGCCCCAATTAATGCACCATGAATCGCGATACCGCCATTCCAAATTTGTATAATTTTATCGGGGTTAGCACCATAGTAATCCCACTCCATTGCTACATAATAAATACGGGCACTAATGATGGAAATTGGTATTGCCCAAATGAGCAAATCAGCGAAAAAGTCCTTTGGTAAACCTCGCTTTGTCGCTTCACTTTGACCAACGATATAGGCTAGTACAATACCACTGGCAATCAATATCCCATACCAACGCACTTCAATACTTCCAATTGAAAAGGCAACTGGATTAATATCTAACAACAACAAATTCATTTGTTTTCTCCTCTCTAAGTAGAAGCATACTCATTCGAACTTAATAGTCTTCTAGTTCATCTTGAATCGATATTACTTCATCTAAACGACGTGAAAATTCTTGAGCCGCATTGACACCTAACTTTTTCAAGCGATAATTCATTGCTGCTACTTCAATAATTACGGATACGTTACGACCTGGCTGTACTGGAATTGTCAGCTTAGTAATTTCTGTATCAATAATTTTCATTTTTTCTTCATCTAAACCAAGACGATCATATACCTTATCTGGGTCCCAGTTTTCGAGTTCCACAATAAGTGTAATACGTTTTTGAGGACGGACAGCACTTGCACCAAATAGTGTCATAATATCAATAATGCCGATACCCCGAATTTCTAACAGATGTTCTAAAAGTGGTGGCGGACTACCGATTAACAGATCCTCTGCTTCCTGACGTATTTCCACACAGTCATCTGCTACTAAACGGTGTCCTTTTTTAATTAATTCTAGTGCAGTTTCACTTTTCCCTACTCCGCTTTTCCCTATAATAAGGACTCCGATTCCATAAACGTCCACTAATACACCGTGCATAGCCGCCATAGGAGCCAATTTACTTTCTAAAAAGTTCGTTAGCCTACTTGAAAATCGAGTTGTTTTCATTGGTGTTAAAAGTACTGGTACACTATTTTCATTTGAAGCTTCAATTAACTCTTCCGGGACATCCAATCCACGCGAAATAATAATTGCAGGTGTTTCTTGAGAACAAAGTTTTAACATACGTTCTTTTTTTAAATTGGATGGAAGCATTTCAAAAAATGATAGTTCTGTTCTACCAACTAATTGTACACGGTTTGCGGGGTAATGTGTAAAATAACCTGCCATTTCTAAACCAGGGCGTGAAAGATCGCTAGTCGTAATATATCGACCAATTCCTTCATTACCACTAACTAATGTTAATTTGAATTTTTCCATAACATCTTTTGTCGTAACTTGAATCATTCTTAACACCCCTTACCTTTTTTGACAATACTGTACTTATTTTAGCATGTTATGTAAGAAAATAAATCTATCTATAAAGGATTTTCATGAGAAAGACAATACAACATCCAAATTTCAGCTGTCCATCAATAGGAACGAATAGAAAAAACGGCAAAATCACAGTAGATTTTGCCGCTCCATCATGTATTACTATTATTTTAATGTAGCTAAATAAGCTGCTGCCGCTTCTGCTTCCTCGCCTTTAACTACGCCAGGAGGCATTCCGCCTTTACCGTTATTGATAATTTCTAAAATCTCTTCTTCCGAATAACGAGAACCAACGTTATTTAACGCTGGGAAATTACCCATACCTTCTAAGTTTTGACCATGACATGAGATACATGCTTTTTCAACAACTGCTTGTCCGTCTGCTACAGCTGCATCATTTGTTGCGCCATCATCTGTAGTACCGTTAGCAGTACCATCAGTTTCTCCGTCATTTGTTGTGTTCTCATCTGTAGTATTTGTTTGTTCAGTCGTTGTACCTGTGTCAGTAGCTTGGTCATCCCCGCCACCACAAGCAGCTAGAAAGATTGCTGAACCAAATACTAGTGCAAGTAATGCTTTTTTCATTTATAACCCTCCAGTGTATATTATTTCTAAATCATTATAACCCTTTTTTGAAATCATTTTCCTCATTTCACAAATCTTTAATATTTCCGTCAAAAATTATTATTAATTGATAATAATTTCTTTACGGACGTATCGATTTAGAATAAGACATCAAAAAAGTATCACTGCGATATTCAGTTACTTTATTTTTTTCTTAAATACAAAGTTTTATTCATGATTTCTTTGTTATATACAAATAATATTTTTAAGTATTGAGAACAGTATCTTCTTTTAATGTTCTACGCAACACTTTACCTGTAGAACTTTTTGGCAATTCTGGTAGAAAGGTGATAGCTGTTGGTATTTTATATTTGGCTAAATGCTCTGAACAGTATTTAAACAAATCCAATTGGCCCACATGTTCGTCATTTAAAACAACAAAAGCATGCACGGCTTCACCAAAGTTTTCATCTGGTAGTCCAACAACCGCTGCTTCGACTACTTTTGGATGTGAAAAGAGGACTTCCTCTACTTCTCTTTGGTATACTTTAAATCCACCGACAATAATCATATCTTTTTTGCGATCGACTATATAAAAATATCCATCTTCGTCTTTTTTAGCTAAATCGCCCGTATACAACCATCCATCTCGTAATGCTTCAGCTGTTTCTTTAGGCAACTTATAATATCCTTTCATTACATTAGGTCCACGAACAATTAGTTCTCCAACTTCGTTCACTGGAAGTTCATTTCCATTGTCGTCTACAATTTTATTTTCCACATTATTAATAGAAGTACCGATCGACCCAACTTTTCTTTCCCTATCCAAAGGATTAAAACATGTTACAGGGGAGGCTTCGGATAGGCCATATCCTTCAGAAATGCGTACTTTAAACTTTCCTTCAAAATTATAGAGCACTTGCGCCGGTAATGGGGCACCACCCGAAATCGCTAACCTTAATGTTGAAAAGTCTGCTGCTTGCCCATCCGGAAACTGATATAAAAAGTTATACATTGTTGGAACACCTGCAAAAACAGTTGCTCTTTGTAATTTCGCTATATTAAAAATTTCGCTTGGACTAAACCGTGGAACAATCAAGATTGTTGCTCCGACTAGAAGTGGTGCATTGGCAACAACAGTTAACGCAAAGACATGGAATAATGGCAATGTGGCAATTACACGATCATCCGATGAAAATTCCATAAATTGTGCTACATCTCTTGCATTTGCATATAGGTTGTTATGAGTTAGTTCAGCACCTTTTGGATAACCCGTCGTACCAGAAGTATATAAAATAATGGCCGTTTCCTCATTATCAATCGTTTCAGGTGAACAATAATTCGTACTCGATAGTAATTCTGAAAATGAAACAACATGTTCATTGTTTATTTGGAATTCATTCTTTTCAGTTCTACAAATAATCACCTTTTCTACCTTTGGAAACGATGCATTACCCTTTTCTAATAATGGCCATAGTGTGTCCACTGCAATAACCGCTTTTACATCCCCGTTTTGAAAAATGTACGAAACTTCATCTAATGTATAGACTGGATTTACTGGCACAGCAATAGCACCAATTCTCATACACGCATACAAGGAAATGATAAACTCAGGCGAGTTTCCTAATAAAAATGCTACATGGTCATTTTTTTGAATACCTAATTGCTTTAATGAATACGCTAAAGATCCAACCTGCTGATCAAATTCCGCATATGTTACATCTCTCCCCGCAAAATGATACACTGTTTTTTCAGGCGAACTACTGGCATATTGTCGTACTGTTTCAACTAAATTCAAACTTTCCCCCACCTTTTATTATTAAGCTTGCGCTAATCGCGAACGTGAACTATATAACGCCATCTAATCAAATAGAAATAAATTACCTGCAACATTATTAAAAATGCAAAAGCAAGAACCAATTCTTTTACAATGGAAATGCTGGCCATATTTTTCAATAGATTTTGCAATGTAATAAAGGCAAATAAACTATGGACAAAAGCAACTCCCCACGGCAAGAAGAATTGAGGAACTAAATGAGAATTTACTAATTTCTTTAATTCTTGATCTGTTAAGCCCATTCGTTTTAATACATCAAACTTTTTCTTTTCATGTTCTAAGTTCGTATGTAGCTTAAAATAAATAAAACTACCTGCTGCCAATAAAAAGACCGCAGCAACTAAAAGTCCTACAAGAGTGAATAGAGAATAGGTAGATAAAATATACGAATAATCTAAACCAGCATTCACGAAGTAATATGGAAGATGATATTCGTCCTTCAAATATTCTTTAGAGACCATATATGAAATACTTAGTCCAATTTCAGTTGTTTCAATCCATTGAGGTATATCAAATGTAAACAAATGATAACCCGGTTCTACATCCGGATGGCCTCTATACGGATTTTTTAAAAGTACGAAATCTTCATCACTAATAATGATTGAATTTAAACTAATAATGGAACTAGGAAAAATTAATTTCGGGTAAACTTTATCAATTGTAACTGTTACATTATTTTCTAGTAATACAGTTTCAACCGTCGTGTTAGATAATTGTTTAATAGAATCCTTTGAATATGGAATAAACATCGCTTCCCCAGAATCTAATCGAACCATGGGATAACCATAAGATAAAAGTAGGCGATTTATATCAGACTCTCGAAATACTTCTACTTCAAATTGCGTATACGAAGAAGTTTGTTTTTTTACCTCTAGCTTAGACATATGATAGGATAATCCTTTTTCTTGTAGCTGGTTAATCAAAGAAGTAATATGTCCTTTTTCATATGGATTATCTATATGCCCTTTATAAATAAGCCCGAGTGGATTCATTTTATCGTACTGAGATGTATAAGAAGACAAAGCACCTAATACACCAACACATAAAAATGCTAAAGCAGTTACCATTGTCACGACAAAAAACATTTTGGCATTATTTTTCAAAACAAGCGATTGTTCTGCTACAGAAAGCATTTTATAGTTTTTCCAATAATAATGTTTTCGATTTCTAATCCTATCTATAATCAATTGCGTTGTGTCGGTAAAAAACAAGTATGTTCCAATCGTAATAAGGATAACAATTAAAAACGCAAAACTAATAATGGTCATTCTCGATGTCAGTAAAGCTAAAATGTAACCGGTAACAATCAACACAATACCGATAATTGCTTTATAAATAGAATAGGAATATTGATCTTTCCGTTTACGTCGACCTTTAACTAAATGAACCAATCTATTATCAGGAGTAAAATTCGAGCTAAATATTGAGATTAAAATAAATGCACTTAAATAGACTGTGAATGTTAAAACGAATGGCTCCCAAGATAAATAAAGAGGTAACTCCTCTAACATTAATATTTCCCGAACAATCATAAAGAAAAATCTTGAAAAAATATATCCAAACAAAACACCAATAACTATGGAAACCGTTCCAATGAGTAACGTTTCTAAAAAGATGAGCCGATTTAGTTGCTTCTTCTCCATACCTAAATGAAGTAAAATAGCAATTTCCTTCGAACGTGCCTCCAAAAAAGCTTTCATAGAATAAAAGATGAAAAACCATGAAAACACGACTAAGATGATTTCCGCAATAATCATTCCGACAATTGAAACATTCCCCAAAAATCCATCTTCAATTTCCGGATGAAACATCAACATCGAATATATAAAAAATACAAAAACAGAAAATAAACTCGCTAAAAAGAATGCAGCGTAAATACGGATATTACGAACGACATTATTGTAAGCGAATTGATGAAAGGTCACCTACATTTCCCCCTCCTAATAAGCTAAGTACATTGAGTATTCGTTGGAAAAAGGTTTGTCGTCTATCGTCCCGATAAATTTCATTAAAGAATTCTCCATCTTTTATAAAGAGAACACGGTCGCAGTAACTTGCAGCAATGGGATCATGTGTTACCATCATAATCGTTGCATTTCTTTCTTTATTAATAGAGCTTAATAATTGCAGTACTTCTCGTGAATTATTGGAATCCAAATTCCCTGTTGGCTCATCTGCCAAAATCACAGTAGGTTGGTGAATTAAAGCTCTTGCAATTGCTGTACGTTGAGCCTGTCCACCTGATATTTCATTTGGCTTTTTATGTAAAAACGGAATTAGGTCTAGTTTTTCTGCAAGTATCGCTACTCTTTCTTCCATTAATGAAACCGGTTGATCATCAAGCGTAAGTGGCAGTACGATATTTTCTTCTACTGTTAACATCGGGAGTAGATTGAAATCTTGGAATACAAAACCTAACTGTCTTCTTCTAAATAAAGCAAGTTCATGTTTATTTAATTTGGATGGCATTACTTCATTAAAAATGATTTCCCCTGATGTTGGTTTATCTATTGTGGATATTAAGTTTAATAAAGTGGTCTTCCCACTTCCAGAAGGTCCCATGACTGCTAGAAATTCTCCGCTTTCTACTTCAAAGCTTAACTGATTCAATGCTCGATGTGTCACTTTTCCTTCATATACTTTCGTTACATCTTTAATTTGCAATATAGACATCCAAGTTCCCTCTTTTTAATTTATTTCCTTTAAAAGGTTAAAGTAATGGTTGTACCTACCCCTACTTCAGACTCAATGTTCAATTTATGGCCAAGCTTTTGGCAAATCTCACTTGCCAAATATAAGCCCATCCCGGTAGATTCTCCTGTTTTACGCCCGTTTTCACCTGTAAAGAACGGTTTAGTCACCCGTGTTAAATCGGATTTCGGAATCCCTATTCCCTCGTCTCGAATTCGTAATTGAACTGCACCATCAGCTTTTTCAGCCGTCACAAAAATCTTTTTGTTTGCATCGAATGTATATTTCACTGAATTGGTTACAAATTGATTGATCACAAATTTTAGCCATTTTGAGTCGCTTGCAACAACTAGATCTTCCTCAATATGAATCACGGGAAAAATTTGCTTTGTAATAAATAAACGTTTTGTCTCATTTATTGTTGCTGTCACTACATCCTTTAACTGAACCTGTTCAACTTGCATATCCTCTTCAAACCGTTCTAATCTTGCATTAACAAGAACCATCTCTAAACCTCTTTTTAACCGGTCTACTTCTTCTTGAACACTCTTTTTATCTAGCTCCTCTTCATTTTGTATAAGGAGCTCTAAAACAGATATTGGTGTTTTCATTTGGTGAATCCATTGATTTAAAAATTTTTCTTGTCGATTTTGGTTGGCATACAGTGCTTGTACTTCAAGCTGATATACATGATATAGTTCATGTAAATATTGCTCTGTTTGAATGTACTCAGTAGTTTTTGCATTTTTTTGAAGGGCATCTTCCATTACTTTTGGTAACTGCGTAATTTTATTTAAATATCTACGTCTTACAAAATAGCGTGCAGTTAAAAAAGATACTAATAAAATAATACTAATAATAATCGAGTAAAGTGCGGTATTTACATTGCGAAATCCATCCAACCAATAAAGGGACAAAATAAAGATAACAACAAGGATTTCAAAAATTATAAATGACACATGTTCCTTTAAAAAAATCTTTAAGCCCATTACATTTCCTCCGAACTTAAAACAAAACGATAACCAGCACCGCGCACTGTTTCTATAACAGATGTGACACCATAATCAGCTAACTTTTTTCTTACTCTCGTCATATTCACATTCAGTGTATTTTCGTCAACAAAAGTTTGATCATCCCAAAGTTCTTCTAATAGAACTTCCCTAGCTACCACTTTTGGTGATTGCCCCATAAGCAATTCTAATATGACACATTCTTTTTTCTGTAACGGAATTTCGATATCTTTCATCATTAATTCCATTCGTTCTAAATATAGCGTCAATTGTCCTAGTTTAATTGTTCGTTCTTCTTGTCTTGCTGAATATTCCCCGTAAGTTCTTCTGAGATGGCTTTTAATTTTGGCTAATACGATCTCATAATTAAATGGCTTCGTAATAAAATCATCGCCTCCATTTTCTAAAGCGAAGATTTGATCCATTTCGCCTGAACGTGCTGAAATAAAAAGGATCGGGCAAGTTGTATATTGACGGAGTTGTCTGCACCAATAATACCCATCATAAGCTGGTAGGTTAATATCAAGCAAAATAATATGAGGTGCAAATGCATTACATTCCTCTATTATTTCTTCAAAGTTTTCAACAAGATTAACTTGATATTGATATTTCCTTAATTTATCAGCTAATAGGGAAGCGATTTTCTTATCATCCTCAACAATGAAAATACGATGTTGCTCCATATCCATTGAACCATGTATCCCCCTTTATCCTAAAAGATAAAAATCATATTTTATATGTTGTTTTCATTGTAAACAATTATAAAATTCTAGCCAAACTAAAACTTCAGTTGGAGATCTATATGTGGTAGTTAAAATTTTTTAACTTTTCTAATTTTCTATATTGACGGAACTAAACTGTTATAATACAATGTAAATAACAAAGGGGTATAATATAACAGAATGTTCGAAAGGGGGCGCCAACCGTGTTAGAAAACGTTGTTGAATTTTTTAAAAATCTACCTGACAAAGTTTGTGTACAATGTGGAGATAAAATCGAAGAACAAAGTGAATGCTACAATAACACTTGCGAACGATGTAACTCCCTATAATATATAGATAGATTTCTGCTTACACCTATCAATATAACAATGAATCTATAATTAAATCACTTACACCAGAAATGCGAAAGGCGCCCGCTCAGCGACGTACGGACTGGACAGAGGCGATGGAAGTCTCGCTAGTCGCTGGCGCCTGTAGCTAGACAAGAAATGCGAAAGGCGCCGCTCAGCGACGTACGGACTGGACTGAGCCGCAGGAGATAAAGGAAACACGCCGATCGAAGAGAGGCGATGTTGACTTATCGGACGGAGGCGATGGAAGTCTCGCTAGTCGCTGGCGCCTGTAGCTAGACAAGAAATGCGGAAGGCGCCGCTCAGCGACGTACGGACTGGACTGAGCCGCAGGAGATAAAGGAAACACGCCGATCGAAGAGAGGCGATGTTGACTTATCGGACGGAGGCGATGGAAGTCTCGCTAGTCGCTGGCGCCTGTAGCTAGACAAGAAATGCGGAAGGCGCCGCTCAGCGACGTACGGACTGGACTGAGCCGCAGGAGATAAAGGAAACACGCCGATCGAAGAGAGGCGATGTTGACTTATCGGACGGAGGCGATGGAAGTCTCGCTAGTCGCTGGCGCCTGTAGCTAGACAATCTATACCTTCTAAACCAGAAAACCTCAAAGCTCGCTCAAGCTTTGAGGTTTTTGTTAATGCGTTTGCTCTGTATGATTTTTTTCCATTTCGCCCATATCCATCATTGAGTCACTACTTTCATCTTCAACCACTTTACTCATATCTGGATTCCCAACGATAAGTTGTTGTTTTGGCATAACATGCAGTCCTCTTGCATTTGTATGTGCATACATATAATAAACACCGTCATGATCGAAGGTAATTTCTGCACTATAAATACCTCCACCATCATGCTTACCATCTATCATTTGCCCTTGGTCTCTGAACCCAGATTCCCAAACTTCAAATTTAACAGAATCAGCATCTTCTACATTTACATTATTTTGTACAACATGTGCTGCTAATTCGACTGTCTCATTAACAGCTACTTGTTCTGGTGTCAGAATTTCTACCTTCACTTCTAATGCTGCAACATCCACTACATCTGTAGTCTGCGCTGCCTGTTCACCAGATGAACACCCAATTAATAATAATGGTAGTGATACAAGACTAAATATCCATTTTTTCATTATTCAACATCCTCCAATATCGGAATTGTAACTTCAACAATAGTGCCTTGTCCTAACTCACTTTTTATAGCTAATTTTCCATTATGTTGTTTGACCAGTTTTTCAACAATCGATAATCCTAGACCACTTCCACCATCAAACCTACTCCTTGCTTTATTCACCCTATAAAATCGCTCTGTAATATGAGGTAAGTCTTCCTGTGGAATACCGATACCATAGTCAACAATTTCTATAACAACGTTTCCTTTTTTTACCTCCGTTAAAACATGTACGGAAGATCGTTCACTTGAATATCGAATTGCATTTTCTATGATATTAATTAGAATTTGTTTTAATTTTTCTTCATTCCCTTGAATGATTATATCATCATCTACATTCACAAGAAGTTCAATATTCTTCTGACTCGCTTGTTTTTCAAGCAATGTCACACTATCCCTAATAATTTCTGCTAATACAATGGGATAAAGATTTAAATATTCGCCTTCTTTTGGACTTCTTGCTAATTGAAGTAGTTCGTTTACTAAACGCTCCATCCGCCTTGCTTCCCTTGAAATTAATGAGATTGCCTTATCTCGATCCTGCCCATCTACAGAGTGATTTTGAATGGCTTCACTATATCCTTTCACATAACTGATTGGTGTTCGTAATTCATGTGATATGGTAGATAAAAACACTTTTCTTTCTTCGTCTTCCCGTTGAATAGCTGCAGCCATACCATTAAAAGCTTCTGATAATTTACCAATTTCATCATTCGATAAGACTTCCACACGCGTACGATAGTCACCTTCTGACATTTTCTCAACAGCGTCATGCAATTCATTGAGAGGGCGCATAATATGTCTCAACCCTTTATGTACAAAATAGCCTAGCACCATTGCAAATAACACAACACAGGTCATCAAAAGTACTACTTCATTACTTGCTAATTCTGTAATTTTCGCTAAAGGATAATAGATGTAAATAATCCCTTCCAGTCGTTTTTGATCGGTTAAAGGTAAAATAACAGAGATTATTTCTCGATCAAAGCGTTCTTCATAACCAATCTTCGTAATTGATTCTCCTTCTAATAGCTGTTGCCGCTCTTCCAAGCCAATTAACGTATCATAATCGATTTCAAACGGGACACAGGCACTCAATTCTCTAGGGTTTCGAACAGCAAACACATTGAAGTTTAAATACATATTGTACTCTTCAATCTTCTCAACAAATTCATCCGTTACTTTGCCACCTGTATAAATAGATTGAAGTCTTTCACCAACTTCAATCATTGACTCTTCAGAATCATTCACATAGAGCTTTTCATACAGGAAATCCGCGAAAATAACCATAAACAGAACTGTTATCGTTAAAAACACAATAATCAACGACCATATTTTAGTAGATAACTTTTTCATTTGTTATTCTCAAAGCGGTAGCCAACACCCCAAACTGTTTGAATTGACTCGCTTGCTTCCTTCGATTCCTTCGCTAATTTTAAGCGTAGTGTTTTTATATGAGTATCAACGGTTCTTGTTCCACCCGCATAATTAATATCCCAAATTTTCTCAAGTAATTGTTCTCGCGTATAAACGGTGCCAGGGTTTTTCATGAATAAATACAACAATTCAAATTCTTTTAATGTTAAAGGAACAACATGATCATGCACCATCACTTTGCGAGATACCTCGTCGATTTTAATAGATTCAGATTCTAACCACTTTAGTTTTTGTGGCTCAAGCCCAAGCACCTTTGTCCTCCGTAATACAGCTTGTATCCGTGCAACTAGTTCACTTGATGTGAATGGTTTAACAATATAATCATCAGCCCCCATAGTTAAGCCTTTTACTTTATCCTCATTATCATCCCGAGCTGTTAAGAAAATAATGGGGATTGAAGATAATCGCCGTATATTTTGGCACACCATAAAACCATCTTCACCTGGCATCATGACATCTAATAATACGATATCAATACCCCCCTTATCGATTTCAAGATAGGCATCAATACCGTTAGAAACAGTAATGGTATCTATGTTTGACTTGGATAGCATCACTTTAACTAAATTCCGCATATCTTGCTCATCATCTACAACTAAAACGGTCGTCATCATTTAACCTCCCTTACAATTAATTGAAAAGGCCCATTTCCAGTTTCAATCGTCTTTGTGATTGACCTATTGTTTATAATATAAAATTTATGATCGTCAAAGCCTGCTACTAAAATAGAATTAGAAAATGATTCAACTGCAAATGGGTTCGCTCCCACTTCGATATCCCACAATAATTCTCCATCTAAATTCATGACATAAAGTTCGTTCGAGCCGTGGTTTATGGCATATACTTCATTGTCACTCCGTGCAAAGTTTACTGGCATCATCGACACTTTGATTTCTTTTAAAAACTTGCCGTCTTCTAAATCTAATACTTTTACTTTTTGGTTTGCTTTACTTCCTTCGCCATGTCCTCCAAGCCAAATCGTATTTTTCTCTGGTAAGATCATTAATCCATTTGAGGATTTTTCAATCTGCCACTCATCGATAAGCTTCATCGATTCTATATCTAAAATTGATAATTTTGTATCTTTGTAATTAATAACATATAGTTTTCCGTTATAGGATGCCATTGACATAGGGTAGTTACCTAATTGACATTCTATTAACTTATTCCCCAATAAGTCATAACTAGTTACTTTGTTTGTAACGCTATTAGTAAGGAATATCTTTGAATCTTCTATACTATAATATGCATTCGTTGTACCTACTCCAGTTTGGATTGTTGTCACTAATTTCCCTGAAGATAATTCATAAATATCAGCTTCCGTCAGCTGATGGCCATATAATAAAACACGATCCTGTTGAATTAATATTGCCCCTGTATAACTTTTCTCAAAGTCCCAATTGGCCATTAAGTGACCGGTGTCATCATAAAAGGATAGTGATGGCTCTAGTATATTTACCGTAGCGATAAATGATTGTTGTTGGTTAATCGGCGTAAAATTCTCTCTTGCACAACCTGCTACCAAAAACGTTAAAGCAAGAAGAAAGGACAGTATTCGTTTTTCCATTTTTGCCACCACCTCTTATCTAAATCATACTTCATATTTGTGAAGTTTAAATGAAATATAAACGACAATTTTACGCCTTCATCATTCCACTTCCTTATAAGCTAGCAAACATTTTATTTTGTATAGTAGTGATCCTATTGTCTAGTTCTCTTGTGAAATGAACTAAAAAATGTAGACAAAGTAAGATACTCTCTGTCTACATTTTTGTTTCACACATCATTAAATTAATTGACTCTTTAAAAGACTTTCTATCATTTCCAAAGCAACTTTCTTACCTTGTGAAATACAAGCGGGAACACTAATCCCTTCGTATGAACTTCCTACTAATTTAACTTGTGGCAATTCTTTCGCTAACTTTTCTTTCATTTTTTCAATTCGCAATTCATGGCCCACCGTATACTGCGGCATTGCTTGCTTCCATCTTGTTACAACAGTAAACAAAGGTGTTTGGGACATGCCAATTGATTTTCTTAAATCATTTACAACCGTTTTTTCAATATCATTATCTGATAAATCTACGATTGCTTCATCACCAATACGACCTATATACGCTCTAAACAAATCAGTTCCCTCTGGCGCAACATTATTCCATTTATGATTACACCATGTTCCGGTTGTAATCGCATAATCACTATTTCGTGAAACGAAAAAAGTCATTGCATCCTGATTGCGGAAGTTTTCTTCTTTATTAAACGCCATCGATACGGTTGCAATAGAAGCATAATTCATGTTAGGGATCTCATCAAATAAATCCACATCATTTAATATATCTTTTGCTACATTAAACGGAGTCGTTAATATAACAGAATCACACTTAATTGGGACGATATTATTTAAATAAACGTTTAGCTTATTATTTTCAAGCTTTTCAATTTTTTCTACTTTTACGCCTTTTAGAATTTGTATATCTTGCAGACTATCTTCTAGTGTTTCTATTAAAGTACTAAGACCGTTTTGAAATGTTTGATACGACTTAGCCATCTTACTAACATTTGAATGTGCAGTCTTTTTCATACCAAGAAGAAGACTACGGTGTTGTTTTTCTATTTCGTAAAATTGAGGAAACATAGCTTGGATACTCAAATGATCAATATCGCCAGCAAACGTTCCGGCAAGTAACGGCTCAACTAAATTTTCTACAACTTCTTTTCCAAATCTACGTCGAAAGAAATCCCCAATTGGTTCATCTTTGTCTTCACTTCTAGGAAGGATTAGATCACCTGCTGCACGAATTTTTCCACTTAACGAAAAAAGACCAGATGTGATGAAAGCCGAGACTTCAATGGGTCCTCCGTAAATAAATTGACTCGGTATAGGATACAACTCACTTCCAAGTGCTACATACGTTTTACCCTCGTTAGTACTGACTAACTTGTCTTCAATTCCTAAATCACGCGCCAAATCACGAACGCTATCCGAAAAGTCTATAAAGGATTCGGGGCCTCGTTCAATAATAAACCCATCTTTTCTTAAGGTTTGAATTTTCCCACCTAAACGCAAAGAAGATTCAATTAAGATGACATCAATTGGTATGTTATTTTGCTTTGCCATTCTTTGCATGTAGTATGCGGCCGTCAATCCGGTTATTCCACCACCTATAACGGCAACTTTTCTTCGATTTAAAGACACTTTCATCACGCTTCCTGAATTAGTTAGCTAACTTTTTATAAATCGCATCCACCATTGCATCAACAAATAATGGATGAGTATTTGGCATAGGTGGTCGACGATAATTTGCACCTAGCTCTTCACACACTACTTTACATTCATAATCGTTATCATAAAGGACTTCTAAATGTTCTGTTACAAATCCAACTGGGATATAAACAAAAGAACGGAAACCTTTTTTCTCGTATAATTCTCTTGTTAAATCTTGAACATCTGGCCCTAACCATGGTTCTGGTGTTTGACCAGCAGATTGCCAACCAACTTCAACATTTTCAACGCCTGTAGCTTGTTGGATAAGACGAGCTGTTTCAATTAACTGGTCTTCGTAAGGATCCCCAGCTTCTTTAATCTTTTCTGGTAATGAATGATTGGAAACAATTAAGCAAGCTTTTTCACGCTCTTCCTCACTCATTTCTGCAAATGTTGTATTGACAGCTTGTTTCCAATACTCAATAAATTTCGGTTCGTCATACCAAGCCTCTACGGACGTTAGTTTCATTGAACTACCTAACTCGTCAATTTTCGCTTTAGCACGACCATTATATGATTTAATAGAGAACGTTGAGAAGTGAGGAGCTAAAACAATTGATACCGCCTCTTCAATTCCTTCCTTAACCATCGACTCTACTGCATCTTCAATAAACGGCTCAATATGTTTTAATCCAATAAAACATTTATATTCCACTTCATCTTGCACTTCATTTAAGCGTTGACATAATGCTTCTGCTTGTTTTTCCGTCATTTTGGCAAGTGGAGAAATACCGCCAATTGCTTTATATCGGCTTTTCAAGTCTTCTAAATGCTCTTCAGAAGGTTTACGGCCATGACGAATATGTGTATAGTATCTTTCGATATCTTCTTCTTTATAGGGAGTACCATATGCCATTACTAATAATCCACGAACTGGTTTCATTTCTTTCACCTCAGGAAATTTTATTGATTTTGTTGAGCGATTCTTTCACGACTATAATCATGAATAAATGTCGTTAATCTTTTTAACACCGCAGGGTCCACCTCTGGGAATACACCGTGACCTAGGTTAAAAATATGGCCAGGTACTTCAAGACCTTGGTCAATAATATCTTTCGCACGTTGTTCAATGACAGACCAATTCGCTAGTAGTAATGTTGGATCCAAATTACCTTGTACAGCTTTTGTAACACCTTTTTCACGAGCTTGACGAATTGGCAATCTCCAATCTAAACCTACTACGTCTACTGGTAAGTCATTCCATTCTTTCACTAAATGACTTGCACCTACACCAAATAAGATTAATGGTACATTTTCTTTCTGTAATTCAGCAAAAATTCTTGTCATAACTGGTTTTATAAACACTCGGTAATCTTCAACACTTAAAGCACCTACCCACGAATCAAAGATTTGAATCGCTTTAGCTCCTGCCTCTACTTGTGCTGAAATATCCGATATGATCATATCACCAAGCTTGTCCATTAATGCAAACCATGCGACAGGTTCTGAAACCATAAATGATTTAGTCTTTGCATAATTTCTTGAAGGGCCACCTTCAATCATATAGCTAGCTAATGTAAATGGTGCACCTGCAAAACCAATTAGCGGAACATTTAACTGTTCTTCTGTTAGTAATTTAATTGTTTCTAGAACAAACGGTGTATGCGCTTTCGGATTAAACTCACCTAGTCTTTCAATGTCTTGCATCGAACGAATTGGGTTTGAAATAACAGGACCGACCCCTGCTTTAATTTTTACATCTACGCCGATTCCAGGTAATGGTGTGACGATATCTTTATATAAAATAGCTGCATCAACATCATAATTTTCTACTGGTAGGCGAGTTACATATGCGCACAACTCAGGTTGATGTGTAATTTCTTCAAGTGAGTATTTTTCTTTTATTGCTCTATATTCAGGTTGTGAACGTCCAGCTTGGCGCATATACCATACAGGTGTATATTCAGTTCTCTCCCCTTTAGCTGCTCGCAATAATGTGTCATTAATTGCCCTCATTTAATTAGTCCTTCCCTTTTAAGTTTCAAAATTTTGTAAAAAAATGCTGTATTATGTTTTTCGTTTAGTTAAAACAACGCATTTACTTCTATTGCGACTAAGCGCTATTCCATTGTTATCCGTTTTCCAATATAAACTTTTCCTATTATATTGTATAGTTTTATCGGCCAATTGTCATAAATTTGTCCTTCTATGTAGAATTTTTCAGCACATCTTTTGACATTAAATTTTAATATGCATTTAATAAAGGTAACAAAATTATTTAAATGGAAGGAACAATTCAATGAATATTTATCTAACTTCAGGTACTCCTGATTATATGGAAAAACTCTTGAAGAAACACGAAAAAGAAAATATGTTCATTTTATATAGTTCTGATCATACGATGCTTTTACATGAAACCGACCGTAAAACCATTTTTGCCACTCCACGTAGATTTGAGGTAATTGATTCAGTTCATGCAATCGAACAAAAAGGTTTTTTTGTATTTAATCACATTCCGGTATCAGATGAAGGTCGTCCCATTTTTGAGCAACGTTTTTTAAAACGTTCTAGGGATATCGAAAATATGCCCGGCTTTATTGCTTTCCGTTTATTACGTCCTATTAAATCAGATACGTATATTGTGCTAACTCAATGGGAAAATAAACAATCATTTGATTCGTGGAAACAGTCAAAATCGTTTGCCGATGCACATGCTAGACCCCAGGAACAACCAGGCGTTAAAAAGCAAAACATATTTAATGCTGCAAGTTTTATCACTACTTATTCTGGCAAACTTCCTGAGAAGAAATAAAAGGGATTACCTTGAAAGTGTAGCTTTCAAGGTATCCCTTCTTTAGTGTATAGCTTTGATTTTGCGTTGGGCGTTGGGCTTTTGGAGTGGCGATTATTTGTTACCGTTTGTAGAAAACCCCTCTTATTTAGTTACTGAGTGTGATTCTCTCTTACCCATTTACTGCGACCTCGATCTCATTTGGTCACAGAGACCTCTTCCTTCATCTAATGCGATCTACTTTTTTCATCCCGATTATATTTCAATATTCATCCCTATCTTATTTGTGATCGCCTTTTTGTAAACTCCCTTTGCAACAGCTAAATCATAATAAGAAGCCCCAACGGATTTAAAAAAAGTGATTTCCTCGTCATTTTCACGCCCTTTTAAATGACCACTCACTAATGATTCTAATTCACCATAGGCATCGTCAAATGACCAGATACCTTTATAATTGGCATCTATTAATTCTCCCGCTTCATCTTTTGCCCCATGCAAATCATCTACAACAATCTTCGAGGCTCTTAAGATAGTAGTTTGGTCAATTTCGTGCATGTGAGGTAGATACGAACCTACTCCATTTATGTGTGTTCCAAGCTTTAAATATTCCCCATTAAAAACTGGTGAACTTGACTTGGTCGCACAACATACGATATCAGCTTTGCTTACAGCTTCATTAACATCATGCTCAATTTCAATAGATGTATTAACCCCATAAGCCCTTAGCTTCTCCGAAAATTGCATTGCTTTTTCTGCTGTTCTATTAAATAAGATGATTTTATTAATATTACGCACAGCTAATACGCCTATTGCCTGTTCAAATGCCATCGCACCTGTTCCAACGATAGTTAAAACAGAAGCATTCTCTTTAGCAAGTCGATCAGTAGCTAACCCTGTCATTGCCCCAGTTCGTAGTCTCGTTAAATATGATGCATTCATCACAGACAAATGCTCTCCATTTTCAGTACTCGTTAAAACTAATATTCCTTGAGTAGTTGGTAGACCCTTTGTTGGGTTTTCCGGAAAAATCGTAACAACTTTCACAGCTGCAACTTTACTTTCCGAATCACTACTCGGCATGTAAAGAGATGTTGAATTGTTATCAGGGAAATCAAGTACTGTCCGATGTGGTGATTGAACTTTCCCCTCAGTTTTCGCGATTAGTGTCTCTCTCACATCTTTAATCGCATCATCAATTTTGTAAAAACTCATTATCTGTTCTTGATTTAATACAATCAATTTGCCCACCCACACTCTCCGTTGTCATAAAGTCAATTAAATAACAGTTGTTGTTTCACGCTTATCAACGCTCGTTTCTTGTTCTACGTTATTGAACTCATCTAATTCTTGATTGCTCTTATCTTTTACTGCCAAAACAGCTACTAAAGAAATAACAGCAGTTAAGATAATATATAGCGCAACAGGTACGTATGAGTTGTTAAATTGTACAAGTAAAGCTGTTGCAATTAACGGTGCTGTACCACCTGCTACCGCAGCCCCAATTTGATAACCTAATGAAACCCCTGTATAACGTACCTTTGCATCGAAAATCTCAGAAAACATTGTTCCTAAGACTGCCGTAATTGGAGCCCAAATAATTCCTAGTCCCAAAATAGTTGCAATTAAAAGTGTAGCAAACGTTCTTTGTTCCAATAACCAGAAATATGGGAAGGCATATAGTAACATCCCTACTGTTCCAAAAATGTAGACTTTTTTACGCCCGAATTTATCTGATAATCCACCCATAAATGGCATAAGAATTGTCGTAATAATTGTCGCTATCATCACAGATACAAGAACTTGTGTATTAGTAAATCCTAATTGTGTTGTCCCATACGAAACGATAAATGTTCCAAAAATATAGAATGGTGCTGTTTCGACAACTTTACCACCAACAGCTATTAAAACTTCTTTCCATTGAGTCTTAAATATATCGACAAAAGGTAATTTTGCTGTTTCACCTGATTCTTGTACCTTTTTAAATGAAGGTGTTTCATCAATTCCTTTACGAATCCACAGTCCAAATGCAACTAATAGCGCACTTGCAATGAATGGAATTCGCCATCCCCAAGCAACAAATGCTTCAGGAGATACAACCGATGTAATAAATGTAAGTGCCCCTGAACCTAAGAACATACCAATCGTCACACCCATTTGTGGGAAAGCACCATAAAATCCTCGTTTGTTTTTCGGAGCATATTCAACTGCTAATAACACTGAACCTCCCCATTCTCCACCAATTCCAAGGCCTTGCACTAATCGTAATGTTATTAAGATAATGGGTGCAGCTACACCTATTGCTTGATACGTAGGAAGTAGTCCCATTAATACAGTAGCAACTCCCATTATTGTTAAAGTTAAAACGAGTGTTTTTTTACGGCCAATTCGGTCTCCAATGTATCCGAAAATAACCCCACCTAAAGGACGTATAAAGAAAGCTAATGCAAACGAAGCATACGCTAACATTAAGCCTACCGTAGGATCTTCAGCAGCAAAAAAGGCTTGGTTAAATACTAACGCCGCAACTGTTCCATATAAGAAGTAATCAAACCATTCAATAGAACTACCTACTAAACTAGCAATCCAAACTTTTCTCATTTGACCTTTGCTCATAAATACTCCTCCTTTTTAAAATTAAAGTGTCACTTAAATTGATATGAAAAATAATAAGTTCAACCTTCTTTAAATTGAAGCAACACTTAAATTCACAACTCAATTATTACATTATTCTAAATTTTTAGTCAATAATAACTTCCCTTTGAGTTCTATGGAATACTAGAGTATAATTTTGCTAGGAAATTACGAGGGTGTGTGTGAAATGACAATTGGTGAGCAGCTTCGGAAATTGAGAAAAAAGCAAAAAATGACATTAAAAACTCTTTCTGAGAAAACAGGTGTAACGATTAGTTTCCTTTCTCAAGTTGAACGAAACAAATGTAATGTCACATTAGAATCTTTAAGAAAAATTAGTGATGCCCTACATGTTAATCCAAGTATATTTTTTGCAAAGTCTAATCATGATACTTCACATCATAATTTCCCATTTATTTATGAGGATTTGTCCTGTAATATTCAAGGTGCCACATTCCATCCAATGTTAGTAACATTGAAACCTAAAGAAAATCAAGGTAATGAATTTACTCACTTAGGTTATGAATTTATTTTTGTCCTATCTGGTATCTTAACAATTTCCATTGAAGGCCATGTCTTTGAACTAAAAGAAAACGAATCCATGATGTTTGAGTCTAGTAAATTACATTACTGGTGGAATAATAGTCAGTCAGATGTTCGATTTTTACTAGTCTCAGCTTTATAAATAAATAATAAATCCCAATAATAAGGTTTCCTCCTTACTATTGGGATTTTCTGTTATCTTTTAATTGGATCTTTTGTAAGATTATACGTAAGTTCACTCACTAGGAAAATGACAATCGGTGGTAAGTAAAACAATGGTTGTCCGATTGAGCAACCTAAAACAATGATTGCTTGTAGGAAAACAACAGTACGTATTAATTTCTGAACTGCTTTCGTTCGTTGATTTGGATTTACCGGAAATAGCATATCCATACGAAATTCTTTTGAAGATAATAATGCATATTTCAACTGAATAGTTGTTGCAAAAGATAATGCTGCCGAGATAATTAGTATAACAATAGGGATATGAACAAACGCTGCTACAAGTGCAGATATCGCTGTAAGTCTCACCCATAAGTAAAAATGGTCATCCGTTCGAGTAAATGTACGGAAAACTAAATAACCTTGAGTATTGTTTTTTGTATATGGTACTAAAAGATATAAAAAACCTAACCATGCTCTGCGGTGCATACCACCTCTCAAATGTGGAACATCTGTAAAATAATTTGCAAACCGATAGAAGCCCATCATTCGATTTTGTTCTAATTTGACAAAGTGTTCATACGGAATAGGTTGCTCACTCACACTTTTTTTCCATGTAATGTTATAGAAGACAAATAAAACAACATAAATAATTGTTAATATATAGTTTTCTGAAAGTATTGTTTGTATCGCTAAAATAGAAAAAATGACTCGGACTAGCCGATCTAGTAGAACCCATTTCCCTCTTAATGCATATCTAAAATGAAACTCAATTTGTACATTGAAATATTTTAGAATAATTACTAACGCTAATCCTAGCCAAATTTGAGATGGTAAAAGTTCTGTTACCTTATTTAATAATGGAATTCCAATAATATACGCTACTGAAACAAGTCCGACTTGTGACCAGAAAGTCCAATTTAGAGCTTTTCTAAAGTAATATCCCATTTTTGTTTCTAACGGCAATAAATACACCTGATCCGGTTCCCGTAACAAAGTGATTGGTCGACTAAAACCTAATAATGCTCCTACGATACCTGCAATTAACCACTCTGCTGGAAAGCTACTTTCTACTACTTTTAACCATTCGCTATATTGGTAACCGACTGCCCCTACAACAAACACCATGACTAATGCTAAGTGACCAGTAAAAACAAACCGCATATATTTTTGTACTTCATTGATATAATGGTGGAATCGTTTCGACCAGACATTTGACAAATTATTCATTGTCTTGCTCCTTTGTCATTGCAATGTACAAATCGTCAAGTGTTGCATGAGGCATTTTAAATGCCCTTCTTAAGTCATCCATTGTCCCTTGTGCTCGGACACGTCCTTCATGAAGTAAAATAATGCGATCACAATGTTTCTCAGCAGTTGACAATATATGGGTTGACATTAACACTGAGCTACCAGCTTTTTTCTTCTCATCCATTTGATCAAGTAACGATTGAATTCCTAAAGGATCTAGCCCTACGAAAGGTTCATCAATGATATATAGAAGTGGATCTACTAAAAATGCACACATGATCATCACTTTTTGTCTCATCCCTTTTGAAAAATGAGAAGGAAACCAATTTAGTCGCTTTTCCATTCGGAACTCTTTTAACAGTCCTTCAGCTCGTGACTTCATTGTCTTTTCATCGATTCCATACGCCATGGCAGTTAGTTCTAGATGTTCTTTTAATGTCAATTCGTCATACAATACGGGTGTTTCAGGAATGTAAGAGAAAGATGAGCGATACGTATCTATATCTTCCTTTAAGGTAACTCCATTAATACTAATTTCACCTTGTTGAGGTAAAAGTGTACCGATTATGTGTTTGATAGTTGTACTTTTACCTGCACCATTTAAGCCGATTAACCCAACTAGTTCCCCTTTTTCAATTGTAAAAGATAGATCTTTAATAACTGGTTTTCTTGTATAACCGCCAGTTACATCTTTTAGTTCTAACACTGCCATAAATTATGTCACTCCTATTCTAATTTCCAGTTTAACAAAAAATGTGAATGTAATCAGTTTTCATATGCTAAACTTATACCATATAACAAAACTTGTCATGAGAGGATGTTTTTTATGTCTGATTGTATTTTCTGTAAAATCATTGATGGCACTATTCCAAGTACAAAAATTTATGAAGATGAGCACGTTTACGCATTTATGGATGTTGCACCTTTAACAAAAGGACATACTCTTTTAGTTCCTAAACAACATGTTAAAGATTTATTTGAAATGTCTGAAGATGTTGCTAGAAACCTATATGCAGTGGCACCAAAAATCGCTAACGCAATTAAAGTAGCATTTAGTCCCGCTGGCATGAATACAATTAATAATAACGGCTCATTTGCAGGTCAAACGGTTTTCCATTACCATCTGCACTTCATTCCTCGATATGATGAGACAGATGGTTTAAAATTCAAATGGGAAACAAAACAAAGCGAATTCACTCCAGATGTACTAAGTAGTGTAGCAAAACAAATAAGAGAAAATCTAAATGCTTAAAAAGTAGTAGTAACTTTTTATACTATTCTATTAATTTAGGTTGCAAATTATTTCTATTAAGTTTAAAATCATGAATATATTTCGCTAACGGTTATGAGAACACGTTAGGAAATGGTGAGCTAGAAAAGAAGAGGAGAGATGAGAATTGAATACGAAAAATCTTGTTTTAATGGCACTATTAGTTGGAGTGGGTACTGTATTGTACTTTGTAATCCCTGGTTACGGTAACGGAATGAAGCCAGATTTTATGTTAACCATGATGTTTATAGGAATCTTTTTATTCCCTACATTTAAAGAAGCATTCTTGTTAGCTATTGCGACTGGTGTATTGTCAGGATTATTTACAACATTCCCCGGCGGATTAGTACCAAATATTATTGATAAAGCTATTACTGGATTAATATTTTTAATTGTTGTCTTAGCTTTAAAATCCCTAACTAAAAATGTTATTATTGGTGCAGTATTAGTAGGTTTAGGAACGATTTTATCAGGAATCATTTTCTTAACTTCCGCATTATTAATTGGCGGTTTACCTGATGCGTTCAATGTATTATTCACAATTGTAGTATTACCAGCAGTTGCAATGAATGCTGTTGCATTTATCATTATCTATCCAATCATTACAAACATTTTAAAACGTTCAAAATTTAAAACAGCAGTTACAACTGCATAAAAATATTCTGACTTATAGAAGTTATCCACTATCGTTTAGAAATGATAGTAGATAACTTCTTTTTCATTTATTTAATTATTCGTTATTATAGAAGTAGAACTGTCTTGGATTATAAAATTGAGAGAAATACACATATTAATTTAATAAGGAGATGAGGTTATGAAAGCAAAAACATTTATATTAGGTGTAACTGCAGGAATTATTGGTGGAATTACAACTGCTATTTTAACAACACCACAATCAGGAGAACAATTAAGATTAACAATCGCTCAAAATGCTAGAACAACAAAATCAAATCTAAACGAAATAAAGAGACAAGGCTCCACTGTTTTGCAATCCGTGAAACAATTTAAAAATGAAGCGAAAAATAATATACCAGAAATAATATCCGAATTAAAATCGTCAATTGATAAATTTACTCAAGAAATCGAACCGGATACAGTAAAACTAAAACAAGAAATAGATAAATTACAGAATTCTATTGTAGAAATCGAGAATAATTTAAACGATTTAAGTAAAAAGTAAATCTTTATCAATAGTCAAAAGTAAGAAATACTACCTAATAGTACCTTTGATTTCATCAAAAAAACATCATATTATACGGATAGGTTAACAATTTTTAATCGAAATTCAATTGTTTAATTTTTCTAACTTTAAACTTTTTTCTTTTACTGCTATAATAATTTAAAATGCCATGAAAGAAGAAGGTGATGTCTTTGTCTGAAGAATCATACACAATGAAAGAAGCTATGCTTTATAGTCAAAGAATTGGACATTTATCAAAAGCTCTATGGAAAGCTGTTGAAAAAGATTGGCAACTTTGGATTAAACCATTTGATTTGAATATTAATGAACATCATATTCTATGGATATCTTATCACTTAAAAGGTGCATCCATTTCAGATGTTGCTAGATTTGGTGTTATGCATGTTTCTACTGCATTTAATTTCTCTAAGAAATTAGAAGAACGAGGCTATTTAAAATTTTCCAAACGGGATGATGACAAACGTAATACCTATGTTGAGCTAACTTCTGAAGGTGCGGAGCTAATTATTAAAATGAATCGCCATTATCTAGATACAACACATACTATTTTGGAAGGTTCTCTACCATTAAAAGAATTGTATGGTAGATTCCCAGAGTTTTTAGATGTGATGGCTGTCATACGTAATATATACGGTGATGATTTCGTAGAAATATTTGAACGTTCCTACAGAAGCTACAATGAAACATTTGATACTGTACATGAAGCAGAACCGATTGCTAGATAGATATTATTTAAGAGTGTTTAAAACACTCTTTTTTTTCTTACATAATTTTATATTTTAAGAAATTTTGCTTCCAACAATATATTTTGAATACTTATGTAACGGTCCGGAAGAATCCCACGTCAAATATGAAGACAACAATGGTACTCATATCGAGTCTTGATAAGTAAATTTATCTTGCACTGTAAGCATAGCAATAGGTAATGGCCCACATTCTTTTGGCCTCAACTAACATTTATTGAGAAATGAACCGACAATTTGAAGTTTCACTTTATGATAGTGGCATAATAATTTTATTTCATATAAAATAATTTTTACAACTTCTTAAAAAAGGGGCATTTTTAATGCATTGTTGGAAAACAATCAACATAAAACATGAATATGGGACAACTCGTCTCACTTTATGGAGTGTTATTGTGTTTATCCTAGTATTTTGCTTTTCTTTCGTTTTATTTGGGTATTTAGATCCTATTCAATACACGGATCACCTTATGTGGTTGTTTCTTTTAATCCTATTTTGTCTATACCCAATTCATAAGCTAGTTCATTTCCTTGCATTATTAAAATTTCGAAAAAATGTACAATTAAAAATTAAATTTGATTATTTATTTATTCCTATTATTCGTTTGCGCTTGAAAGACTTAGTTCCAAAAAAACGTTATATTTTCGTATTACTATTTCCTTTTATCATCATTAATTCGATTTTGGTATATGTAGCTTATTCAACGCCACAGTTTACGCATTTTGCTTG
Organism: Lysinibacillus timonensis; assembly: GCF_900291985.1. Taxonomy (NCBI): domain Bacteria; kingdom Bacillati; phylum Bacillota; class Bacilli; order Caryophanales; family Bacillaceae; genus Lysinibacillus; species Lysinibacillus timonensis. Next base: position 1,499,352 of record NZ_LT985980.1, read on the forward strand.
CTTACTACTGGCATATCACTGCAGTATGTGTATAATCGACATACTATATGTTAAAAATTTAATTCTCGCACCACGTAGTGCACTGATCGAAGAAACACCAAAAGGCTATGAGATTTTAGTACCAGCAAACATTAATTAAGATCTAACTTGTCAACAATACTCAACCTTTGATATTCTAAAATGAAGCGAAAGAGGGGAGGAATAGACTTGCTACTTTTAGTTCTTGTGCTATTCTCATTATTTTATTTATTTCAAATAAACCGAATGACTTACGCACTAGTTGTACAAAAAGATATACCCGAAGAAAAACACCCGAAAATTTTTCGTACCATAAATGTACTTATTACGATTTTGTTAGTATCTTTTTATCTTGAGGTTACTTTAGCGATGTAACGATAATATTTAGTTTTATCTAGAGGAAAAATCGGATGTCGTAAATAATTAGAGAAAAGAGCTAAAGACAATGATGACTGTCTTTAGCTCTTACTTAGAAATTGCATATCCTATTTCATGTTCAATTCTATATTAGTAAATGAACGCTGCACCAACGATAATTAATAGAATGAATAAAACAACTAATAGCGCAAAACCAGAACCGTTACCATAACCGCCGCTATAAGAATTGCCCATTCACGAACACCTCCTTTCTAACGTCTATATTATGCAGGGAGGTTCATGTATCCTAGGCATTGTACACGCAACCATTTTGTTTTTTAATCGTTTATGTTATAGTATCTAATGCATTTATTTATGAAGTTAGGAGAGTAAAATACAAATGAAAAAATCATTATTAGCAGTTGGACTTGCTGCCTCTATCTTGGCTTTATCTGCTTGTAATAACAACTCTGATGAGGTAGTTGTTTCAACATCATATGGTGAAGTTACGAAAGATGAATTTTATCAAGATTTAAAATCAATTGCTGGAAAACAGATGGTAGAACAATTAGTAGTAAAACAAGTGTTAGAAAACAATTATGAAGTCTCTGAAGAAGACGTAAATAAAGAATTGGATTCATTCAAACAAATGTACGGAGATTCGTATGAGTCAGTTTTAAGTACTTACGGTTATACAGAAGAATCATATAAAGACGAGGTAAAATTTGGACTTCTACAACAAAAGTTAATGGATGAAGCAGATGCTAGCATTACAGATGAAGAAGTGAACAATGTGTATGAACAAGGCAAATATGAATTAAACGCACGCCATATTTTAGTTGAAGATAAAGCAACAGCAGATGAAGTTTATAATAAACTTCAAAACGGTGAGGATTTTGCTACTCTAGCTGCTGAATATGGAACAGATGGTACAAAAGATGCTGGAGGAAAACTTGGTTGGTTTTCTGTTGGACAAATGGTATCTGAATTTAACGATGCTGCATATGCACTCGAATTAAATACAGTTAGCGAACCAGTTCAAACAGATTTCGGTTATCATATTATCGAAGTAACAGACAAACGTGAAGTTGCGGATTATCCAGCATTTGAAGAAAAAGAAGCTGAAATTAGACAAACTTTAGCGTCTCAAAGAGCTAATGAAAAACTAATTGAATTAGTACGTGCTGCAAATGTAGATATTAAAGATACAGAACTACAAGGTGCTCTTTCTAATTACTTACCTGCTGAAGAAACTGAATCAGCAGAAGAGACTACAGATAAATAGGACGAGTTTAAGAAAACGCGTAGACATTACTGTTTACGCGTTTTTCATTAGATTTTCTTAACAAATTCAGATTTTAACTTCATGGCTCCAAAACCATCAATTTTACAATCGATATTATGGTCACCTTCAACAAGCCGAATATTTTTTACTTTCGTACCTTGCTTTAAAGTTTGCGAACTCCCTTTCACCTTTAAATCTTTAATAATCGAGATTGTATCCCCATCAACTAAAATATTTCCATTAGCATCTCTTACGATTGGCTCCTCTATCTCCGTGCTTTCTTCTGACCATTCATGTCCACATTCAGGGCAAATAAGCATGCTACCATCTTCATAAGTATACTGAGATTGACAATTTGGGCAATTAGGTAAATCCATCTATCTTCCTCCATTCAAACATAATCCGCTTCTAGTATAATTGATTCTTCTATTTTTCACATGTTATATCGTATCGATTTTTATAAAGCATGTCATTATTAATCAAATAATGATCTAATTTAAAATTCACAGAAAAATTATTTTTAGTGCATTTTCTTTTGTTAATATGTCGCAAAGTCTTATTTTACTAGTATGTATTGACGTTTTCAGACGATAAATTTATTAAATTATTAATATAATGAGTTTTGCCATTTTTCTAAAAAGGGTTTATTATATCTATCATGAAGCAAGAATTTATATCCAAGGAGTGTTCACATTGAGTACAACAAACAAACGTGCATACAATTTCAATGCAGGTCCTTCTGCATTACCATTAGAAGTACTAGAAAAAGCACAACGGGAACTAGTAGACTACAACAGTTCAGGCATGTCCATTATGGAAATGAGCCATCGTAGTAAAGATTATGATGCAGTACATAATGAGGCAATTGCTCGTTTGAAAAAATTGTTCTCTATTCCGGAACATTACGAAGTGCTTTTCCTTCAAGGTGGAGCTAGCCTTCAATTTACAATGATTCCTATGAACTTCTTACAAGAAGGTAAAAAAGCAAGCTATATTCAAACGGGATCTTGGTCTGAAAAAGCTTTTAAAGAAGCAAAACTTTTTGGCGAACCAGTTGAAGCAGCTAGTTCAAAAGAAAATAAGTATCGTAACATCCCTGCTTTAAGTGAAATTAAATTTAATGCAGATGATGCTTATGTTCACTTAACTTCAAATAACACAATTTACGGTACAGAATGGTCAGAGTATCCTGAAACAGGCGACGTTCCATTAATTGCTGACATGTCAAGTGACATTCTTTCTAGACCCGTAGATGTAAGTAAATTCGGTTTAATTTATGCAGGTGCTCAAAAGAACCTTGGACCATCTGGTGTAACTGTAGTGATTATTCGCAAAGATTTACTTGAAAAAGCAAATACAAATATTCCTACAATGTTAAAATACACAACACATGCTGATTCAAACTCTTTATACAACACTCCTCCTACATTCGGAATTTACATGCTAGGTGAAGTTTTAAGATGGGTTGAAGAGCAAGGCGGACTTGAAGCTATCGAAAAACGTAATGTTGAAAAAGCAGGTCTCATCTATGATGTAATCGATAATAGTAATGGATTCTATGTTGGTCATGCTACTCCTGACTCTCGTTCTTTAATGAACATTACATTCCGTATTGCAGATGAGCAATTGGAGAAACAATTTTTAGCAGAAGCGAAAGAAGCTGGTTTCGTTGGCCTAAATGGTCACCGTTCAGTAGGTGGCTGTCGTGCATCAACATACAATGCTGTTCCGGTTGAAGCATGTAAAGCATTAGCTGACTTTATGATTGAATTCCAAAAAAACAACCATAATTAAATAATTATAATTTTTCTGTAGTAGATATTGTAGAAAAAGAGCTCTTTTAATAGACTTCAGCACTATACTGAAGTCTATTTTTTTCAATAAAATAGGCACTTCTACTTTTCTATTTTTGATTCTTAAGCATCTAGACTTTTTGTAGTAAAAATAAGATAGTTAAAGTATAAAATTCTAATAAAAGTTGTGTTTTATCCTCCTTCATATAAATGCATAGAAAGATGGCGACTCTAACAATGCTAGAGTCGCCATCTTTGTTTTGTATCGTTATCTTATCTAAAAAAATTAAATTGTTGGATTATAAAATGAACGATTATCTAAAGCAAATAATCTTTCTGTAAATTCGCCTGGCTTTGTTTTACCTAATGCTCTCGTTAACATATTCATTTTAGCGTCAATATTATCAATGTAATGAAGAATCTCGGCTTCTTGAATCATCGGTTTTTTAGGGCTTCCCCACTCTTCTTTACCATGGTGAGATAGGACGATATGTTTTAAGAGCACTACTTCTTCCCCATCGATTTCGAGCTCCTTGGCAGCTTGTCCAATTTCATCGACCATAATGGAAATGTGGCCTAAAAGGTTCCCTTCAACTGTGTAAGTTGTTGCTACTGGGCCAGAAAGCTCTTTTACTTTACCGATATCGTGTAAGATAATACCCGCATAGATTAAATCTTTATTTAAAGTTGGATACAATTCACAGATTGCTCTACCAAGTCGTAACATGGATACAACATGATCTAATAACCCCGATGCATAGTCATGATGGTTTTTAGTTGCTGCAGGAAACACTAAAAACTCCGGTTGATATTTTTTTACAATATGACGCGTAATTCTAGAAATAAGTGGGTTTTTTATTTCAAAGAAAAATTGAGTGAGTTCATCAAATAATTGTTCTTTTGGCGTTGAGGAGGATGGAACTAAGTCATTAATTTGGATTCCTTCTTCTGGTTTTGCTAATCTTATTTGCTTAATGCGAAGTTGATTTTTACCACGATAGTCATGTATTTCTCCACCGACTTTTACAATCACTTCTGGACGATACATTTGTTCATGTTCCTCATTTGTATCCCAAAGTTTCGCTTCTATATCTCCACTTTTGTCTTGTAAAATTAAAGACATAAAAGGTTTTCCTACCGTTGTAACTCCCTTTGTCGCCTGTTTAATTAATAAAAATTGATCTACCTGTTCCCCAACCGGGAGTTTCGTAATTCCTTCCATAAGAAATCACTCCTTTTCAAATACTGACATGACATTTATCTTTATCTATTATTCTACATTATTGTACCATTTGTTGTACCCTCTTTCGATGGAAAAGGATAGTTTCCACCATTTCCTAGCACACTTTAAATGGCTATATAACCAATTAAAATTAAACAATAAATCTTTGAAAAAAATCATATCCTTAGTACAATATGGTAAATACATCCGAAAGTGGGGATTATTATGGGGAACTATCGATTTACTGCTTTTGAGAATTCTGGAAAAACGATATTCGATGAAGTTTGGATCTTTGAAAATGATGACGTAGCAAAATTAGAAGGTCAGAAAATGATCGAAGAAAAAGGACTGTCGGAAAAAACACATCGATTAGTTAATTCTTTAGGTAAACTATTACTTTTTCACGTGTAATATAAAAATCAATGAGGCTACCTGACAGTGAAAGCCGTGTAGCCTTTTTTTACGTTTGAGTTGATTTTCTATATACTAATCAATAATTTGAAAAACTTTTGTTTATAATTTACACTTTGTTCGAATTTTCTGTTTCTAATGAATATTCATTACATATAATAGCGTGAATATATAGAGAGATAGGTAAAATACGAACGATAAAAACTCTATCGACATGTATAGTTCGCATTTAAGGACACAAGCAACCTTTTTTTTATTTATTTTTAATTTATTTCAGAAAAAACATTGACAAAGGTGAACAATCGGTATTATGATGTATTCAAATCAATTACGAAAATTATAATGACGGAGACATACTTAGTTGTGTGAATTTAGAAGAGAGCTGATGGTTGGTGAAAATCAGTAATTCTACAATTATTGTTCCACTCCCGAATAGATAAGCGGAAATAATAGTATGCTTATCCGGTTCATACACGTTACGTATATGCGAAGGTTGTGCAAAGTTGCACAATAAATTAGGGTGGTACCACGTAAGTCTATTCATTATAGCCTTTCGTCCCTTACATTATGTAAGGAACGAAGGGCTTTTTTGTATTCTTAGAAGAGGTGATGCCTTAATTAATTAAACTTGACGGATGATGGAATTGATAAATTACCAAAATAAACTGAAATTGTTAACTTAGCTAATATGCTATGACATAAATGCTATATAAACTATTTATTAAAGGAGAGTTTCACTCATGGTAACAAAAACAACTACAGCTACTGACGTAATCAATGTATTTATTGCAGATCCACTTAGCGAAGACGGAATTTTCCCTCTTCGACAAGAAACTGAATTAAACCTAAATATTATTGTTGATACTGGTTTAACACCAGAACAATTAATTTCTAAAATTGCTGATGTAGACGTTTTATTAGTTCGCAGTCAAACGAAAGTAACGCGTGAAATTATTCAAGCTGCTAAAAACTTAAAATTAATTGGCCGTGCAGGTGTTGGTGTTGATAACATCGATTTAACAGCTGCTACTGAGCACGGTATTATCGTGGTAAACGCACCAGATGGTAACACAAACTCTGCTGCTGAACACTCAATTGCAATGATGACATCTCTTGCTCGTCACATTCCACAAGCATACAATTCTTTAAAAAATGGGAAATGGGATCGCAAAACATACGTTGGTGTTGAACTGAAAAATAAAACTCTAGGTGTTGTAGGGTTTGGTCGAATCGGTACAGAAGTTGCTTACCGCGCAAAAGGACAACGTATGAATATTTTGGCATATGACCCATTCTTAACTGAAGAACGCGCTCAAGAACTTGGTGTAACAAAAGCAACTGTTGAAGAAATCTGTCAAGCTGCTGACTTCATTACAGTACACACACCACTATTACCTGAAACTAAAAATTTATTTAATAAAGAAAAATTCGCAATGATGAAAGACGGCGTACGCATTATTAACTGTGCTCGTGGCGGTATCATTAACGAAGATGATTTATACGATGCAATTGTAGAAGGTAAGGTTGCAGGAGCTGCTCTAGACGTATTCGTAGAAGAACCAGCTACTGATCACAAACTGTTAACATTGCCACAAGTAATTGCAACACCTCACCTAGGTGCTTCTACTGTAGAAGCTCAAGAATCTGTTGCAATTGACGTTTCTAACGACATTATTAAATTCTACAAAACAGGTACTGTTACTAATCCAGTAAACATGCCTTCAATTCCAAAAGAATTACTAGCGCAAGTAGAACCATTCTTTGAATTAGCAGAAAAATTAGGTGCTTTCTTATCACAAGTAACAACTGAACCTGTTAAAGAAATTAACGTATCTTATGCTGGTGAAGTGGCTAACTATGATGTACGTCCACTTACATCTAATACATTAAAAGGTATTTTAAAGAAAAATCATGGCGAAAACGTTAACGATGTGAATGCTCGTTACTTATCAGAACGCATTGGCATTAAAATTAACGAACATAAAACAACGACTGCAAAAGGCTTCACTAACCTTATTACGCTTGAAGTTAAAACTGCCAATGAAGTACACTCTGTAGCTGGTACTTTACTAAACGGTTTAGGTGCTCGTATCGTGAAGGTAGAAAATTATGTAGTTGACGTTGTTCCTGAAGGCCGTCTATTATACATTAAAAATACTGATAAACCAGGTGCAATCGGCCGCGTAGCAACAAAACTTGCAGAAAAAGAAATTAATATCGCAACAATGCAAGTTGGTCGTGACCAAGTTGGTGGAACTGCCGTTATGATGTTATCAATTGACAATGATGTAACTGCTGAAGACTTAGCATATGTGGCTCAACTCGAAAATATCGACGAAGTAAAAGCAATCACACTATAAATAAAATTTTGAGGGATGATTCATAATCGAATCATCCCTCTTTTGTATCGTATTTAATCTTTAGAATTGTTCGAGTGCCTGGCACCAACACTATTCTGAATTGTTCGATTCCCTGGCACTATACTCCTGAGTAAGCCATGAATCCACCATCTACTGGAACTGTAATACCAGTTACAAAACCGGACATTTCTTCATTTACTAGCCATAGCATCGTTCCCAATAAGTCTTCTGGTTTACCGAAACGTTTCTTAGGTGTATGGGTAATAATTTTATGAGCACGTTCTGTTAAAGAGCCATCCTCATTAGTAAGCAAATTTCTGTTTTGTTCGGTCAAAAAGAATCCCGGTGCGATTGCATTAACCCGTATACCTGCATCCGCAAAGTGTACCGCTAACCATTTCGTCAGGTTCTCAATACCTGCTTTTGCAGCACTGTACGCAGGTACTTTCGTCATTGGAGAAGGTGCACTCATCGATGACATATTAATAATCGTTGAATACTCTTTGCCGATCATATCTTCTGCAAAAACTTGAGTGGATAGGAAGGTACCCATGATATTCAAATCAAACACAAAGCTAAAACCATCTTTAGTCAGGTCAAAGAAAGTTTGAACTGTTTCATCATTCAAATCCTTCTCATGGAAAATTTCATTTGTTGTTATTCCTTTAGGATGATTACCACCTGCACCATTTAGTAAAATATCACATGTACCAAATTCTGCTCTCACTTGTTCTCTTGCTTCAATAATAGATTGTTTATCTAATACATTACAAGAAATTGCTATTGCCTTTCCACCTGATTCACAAATCTCTTTAGCGACTTTCTCGCCTTTTTCGAGTTGACGATTTAAGATAGCAACCTTCACACCATGTCGTCCAAGTTCCTTGGCCATCGCACTGCATAAGACCCCACTACCACCGGTCACAACGGCAACTTTTCCTTCTAAATTAGGCACTATATTCATCTTTACCACCTCTTCTACTAATCGCATCCCATAAACCAAAGAGGTACATTGCGCCAAGTGCTCGGTCATAAAGACCATAACCCGGTCTCCCTACTTCCCCCCATATATCTCTCCCGTGATCTGGACGAATATAACCTGTATAACCGATATTATAAAATGCTTCCATAACACCAACCATATCGATTGATCCATAAGACATCTTATGAGCAGTTTCTATAAAATCTCCATTATCAAATCTCTTTAAGTTTCGAACATGTGCAAAGTGTATTCGCTCACCATATTTTCTAATGATGTTAACTAAATCATTATTAGGATTTGCACCTAATGCCCCACTACAAAAAGTAATTCCATTAGAAGGACTATCTACTAAATTTATTATTCTCCCGATATTCTCCTCGGTTGTAACAATTCTTGGTAGACCAAATACAGACCATGGTGGATCATCTGGATGAATAGCAAGTTTAATATTACATTCTTCCGCAACTGGTACGACCTCTTTTAAAAAATATTGTAAATTAGCCCAGAGTTTTTCTTCATCTACCATTTTGTAAGCCTCGAGCACTTCTTGTAATTGCTCTAAACGTTCAGGTTCCCAACCTGGAAGAGTAAAACTTTTATTTTTAAGAACGGACGCCACAATTTTACTAGGTTCAGTACCTTCAATCATTTTTTTCTCATAAAAAAGAGCAGTAGAACCATCCTCTAACTCCTTATGAAGATTGGTACGAATCCAATCAAAGACAGGCATAAAGTTATAGCAAATGACCTCTACACCAACTTTTCCAAGTTCTCTAATAGTCTCCTTATAGTTTTCAATATAATGATCTCTAGTAGGTCTTCCAAGCTTAATATCTTCATGTACATTGACACTTTCTACTACTTTGATATGTAGTTTGTGTTCTGTAGCTTGCTTATGAACCTCCATAATTTTATTGATTGGCCATTTCTCTCCTGCTGCTACATGATGTAGAGACCAAACAATTCCCTTTACATCTGGAATTTGTTTAATTTGATCTAACCTTACATGATCATTATCTTCTCCAAACCACCTAAATACCATCTCCATCTATATCACCTAACAATCCTTATATTTCTAAAGATAAATAGTTTTTTATATTGAAATAGCAAATATCCGTAACCATGTTGCCTAATAACTCAAAATCGTCTGGATACTCACCATTTTCTACCCATTCCCCGATGACATCACAGAGAATTCTACGGAAATATTCATGGCGAGTGTAGGATAGGAAACTTCTTGAATCTGTTAACATACCGACAAAACGTGCTAGTAACCCTGTATTAGCTAGTACTTTCATTTGGTCAATCATGCCGTCACGTTGATCGCCGAACCACCAGGCTGTACCAAATTGAATTTTACCTGGAATGTCCCTTTGGAAATTACCAACCATCGAGCCAATCATGTAATGGTCCCTTGGATTTAAGTTGTATATAATCGTTTTCGGTAATTCATTTGTATAATCTAATGTGTCCAAAAAGCGAGAAAGTTCTGTTGCATAAGAAAAATCATGTATAGAATCAAAACCAGCATTTGGCCCTAATTGCTCCAACATCCGACTATTGTTATTTCGAAGGGCGCCAATATGAAGTTGCATGGCCCAATCCTTCTCCGCATACATTTTACCAAGTTCAATTAGTGTACATGTTTTAAACTGAATGATTTCCTTTTCTGTCAGATCCTCATTAGTTAGTCCCTTATGAAATATTATTTCAATCTCCTCTGTCGTAAAAGGATGATAAAACGAAGAATCTAGTCCATGATCAGCAAGCTTACATCCCAACTCATCAAAGTACTCAATGCGTTGCTTTATTGCTTTTATAAAATCATAGTAAGACGAGATTTCCACACCTGAAACTGCTACAAGTTTATCAACCCATTTTGAGAAAGAACTAAGTTCAATTCCTAGCGCTCCGTCTGGTCTAAAGGTTGGTAGCACCTGAACTCGATAACCTTCTTCCATAAGAGCTCGGTGATATCGTAAATCATCAAGAGGGTCATCAGTTGTACAAATTACTTGAACATTTGATTTCTCTATAAGTGCTCGTGCTGTAAATTGTTTTGTGCTCAGTAGATTATTACACTGTTCCCAAATTTCATCTGCAGTACTAGGACTTAACACTTTATTAATACCAAAATACCTTTTTAATTCCAATGCAGCCCAGTGAAATAATGGATTGCCAAGGGTATTAGGGACTGTAGCTGCCCAACGATCGAACTTCTCTTTAGGTGTTGCATCACCAGTTATGAAGTACTCATCTATACCATTGGCTCTTAAAGCACGCCACTTATAGTGATCACCTTGTAACCATAGCTCTGAAAGGTTTTGAAATGTTTTATCTTCTGCAATTTCTTTCGCTGAGAGATGACAATGATAGTCAATGATTGGTAATCCCTTAGCATAATCATGAAATAATTTTTGTGCCGTTTTAGTTTTTAATAAAAAGTGTTCATCCATGAAGGGTTTCACTTAAATTGCCCCTTTCATTACATAAATAGATCTGGTAAGAACATCACAATTGAAGGGAAGAATGTTAAGAGTAGGACTAGTAAAAATACGCCTAATATAAATGGAATAGACTCCTTTATATAACTCTCAATTGGAACTTTCATAATAGATGTAGTCGTGTACATCGTCACACCTACTGGTGGAGTCATACCGCCAAATGTAACAATTGTCATCATCAGTATGCCAAAGTGAACTGGATCCACACCAACTTGCTTTATAACCGGTAGGAATATTGGCGTTAATAACAGAACTAAAACTGTCGACTCAATAAACATACCCGCTATGACTAGGAATATTAATATTAAAATAACCATAAGACTCCCATTAGTTGTAATACCAATTAGGAAATCAGCAGCATTTTGTGGCAATCGATCATAAGTAATTAAAAATCCTAAGATAGAAGAAACAGAGATGATTAGCAAAATAGAAGCATTATCCGTAATAGATTGAGAGAGTGCTTCTTTGAAATTTTTCCAGTTTAACTCTTTGTATACGAAAAAGCCAATAATGATGGCATACACCACAGCAAAGGCTCCTGCTTCAGAAGCAGTAAAAATTCCAAATCTTATACCGACAACTAATATTACTGGGAATAGTAACGCCCAAATACTATCTAGTAATGTCTTTCCTATTTCAGGAAGTGTTGCTCTCTTTTGCACGTTATTCGTGTCATATCCTCTTTTTTTAGCAATCAGATAGGATATAACCATTAAAGTAAGCATCATTAATACTCCAGGAATAATCCCTGCTAAAAATAGCTTTCCTATAGACACTTGCCCTACATAGCCATATAGTATCAGACCAATACTAGGCGGTATTGTAGCAGTAATTAATGAACTAATAGCTATAACTGAAGCAGAGTATCCGCCTGAATAGCCACGTGCTACCATTTGATGCCCTAAGATACGACTTTGCATCGCAGCATCTGCATTGGCTGAACCAGAAACTCCACCCATCACAGTACTTAACACAATAGATACGTGGGCTAAACTCCCTTGTAAATGCCCAGTTAATGCATTAGAAAATCGTATTAGTCTTTCTGTAATACCAGCAGCATTCATTAAGTTACCAGCTAGTATAAAGAAAGGAACTGCTAATAGAGGGAATGATTGTGTACCGGCGACCATTCGCTGTGTTGTAATTTCAATTGGTAAATCAGATCCGATTAAAAAGTACATAAGACTTCCGATTCCAATTGCAAATGCAACGGGCATATTTAGAAATAATAAAATGAAAAATACAATCGCAACGACTAACAAATGATTCCCTCCTTACGTTTCCAATTTATTGATTGATTTTATGTTGCTAATTTCTTCCTTTAGTTGTGATAATATTGTGCAGATCATTAATATACTTCCAATTGGAACCGCGGACGTGATGAACGAATAACTTAATGGAAGATTATTTATTTGTCTAACTGAATTTTCTATACTAAGTAGGAAACCGTAAACTGTTAAAAAGACTAAAAATACTAGAACAATTATTTTCGTAATAATTTCTATTAAATTTCTAATCTTTATAGGTAGAAACTTTACAAAAATATCGACTGTTATATGTTTACGTTCTCTTAATGTTCGATTCGAACCTAAAAAGATGACCCATACAAAAAGTAGTTGTGCAAATTCAACAGACCATGAAAGTGGCCAACCAATCCATCTCATTATTGCTGCTAAAAAAACGAAGAATACTATGCCGGCAAGTAATAAATTTGTCAAAAGATTTTCGAATTTGACATATATTTCTGCAATACGTTTAACCATTGCACTCACTACTTCCCTAAAATTTTATTTACTTCTTCTCTTAACTCTGTATAACCGTCTAATTTGTCGTAAACAGATTCTGTCGCTTCTTTAAACGGTTCGATATCTACTTCATTAATTTCAACACCCGCTTCTTTCATCTTCGATTCAAAATCTGCCAATAGTTCGATTGTATTTTCCGAAGCTTCTTCCCCTGCTTTTGACGCTTCTTCATAAATAATTTGTTGATATTCTTCAGGTAACTCTGCCATCCAGTCTGCACCTGCTACAACACCTGTAATCAGTTGGAAATGACTCGTTTTTGTAATATATTTGACAACCTCATGAAGATTTGCACCATAAGATGCTGGATGTTGTGCCTCAGCACCATCAATTACACCTTGCTGAATACCCGGATATACTTCAGAAAATGCGATACCCGACGCACTTGCTCCCAATGCGGAAATCGTCTCTGTCCACACAGCAGCACCAGGAGTACGAATTTTTAACCCTTTTAAATCTTCTGGTTTTTCTATCTTTTTATTTGTAAGGAAGTGTCGATCCCCTTGATACCAGTTAAATGATAGTATTTGAAGGTTATGTTCAGTAGCAAGTTTTTCTGACCATCCTTTGAACAAGTCCGACTGAGCTACTTTATTTGCTTCATCATAACTATCAACGATATATGGAGCAGATAGTATACCAATCTCTGGCACCATTTCTGCTAGACGACCAGAGTCTACTAAAACTGCCACATTCGCACCTACTTTCGCTTGTTCAAGAACGTCACTGTCTTCACCTAAAGCTCCGTTACCATAAATTTCAATGATTACTTGATTATTCGTTCTTTCTTCAACACGTTTTTTAAACTCTTCCAGACCCTGATAAATTGGATCTGTAGAAGCTAGAGCTGTATTAATTTTAAGTGTATAAACATCATTTGAACTCGGACTTGCCTGTGTATCCCCATCCCCAGAACATGCAGCTAAAATTGCAACTATAATAAATAACAATCCAAATAATAATCCATTCTTTATTTTCATTTAAATGGTCCCCCTAATTGTTTGAATTTTAAAGCGCTTACATAATAATTAAAAATCATTTAAAAAATGTTGGATATTCTTCTTTTAATGAATCCAATTCAAATTGAAGTTTTCGTAAATGCTCCCCCATTGCCTCGTCTGCAAGTTTTCCATCACCATTCTCAATTGCTTCTGCAATGATAATATGTTGAGATAAAATAAGTTCCCAATTATAATTTGCAGCTAGGCTCAACATACGGATTCGATTTAAATGGGCATTAAAATTTTGTAATACAGACCAAATTCTACTCTTTCCTGCTCCGATGGTAATAATTTGATGAAACTCCTCATCCAACTCAAATAGTTTCATATAGTTCTTCTCATCCATACAAAACCTTTGTCTCTGTAAATTCTCTCGCAATAAAGCAAAGTCAATATTTTTGGAATTCTCAGCTGCAAGTTTTGCGGAAGCCCTTTCGAGTAATTCTCGAATAAACCTAACTTCCTCAACATAATCTAAATCAATTAATGAGATGAAAGTCCCACGTTGAGGATACACTTCCAACAACTCTTCCTGTGCAAGTCTTACAAATGCTTCCCTTACTGGAGTTCGGCTAACATTTAATAACTCTGAAATCTCCTTTTCTGAAACAATTTGGCCTGGCTTCAATTCGAGCTTAATTATTTTATCCTTCAATGTTTCATACACATGATCTCTTGTTGAAAAATTTCTACGTCTGTTAACATTATCCGGTATCAGAATACTCCCCTCCTCACTACTGACATGTTAACATATTAGTATACTTGTATGGTAGTACAATTTTAAATATTCGGAAAATTGGTTGTATCTAATTACTTTTTTATTTGCTCATAATATTTATTTGTTCTTCAATTTTTTGCAGGAGAATGAAATTTATTTGAAGGAAGGAATATAATTAGTGAATGTTTTAACAAAGTAGCATAAAATTTGGAGTGCATAAATTTATTATAAAAATGTTTGAGTGCCTGGCACCGGAAATATTCTGAATTATTCGAGTGCCTGACACCAATAATAATATCCTCTATTTCGTCCATACTATGAGTGTTAGAAAGGACGTGATCAATATTTTAAGCGAAAACCAACTATCAGAGTTACAAAAGATGCTAATTGATCAAAAGAAATCATTAGAAAAAAAGGATATGGCGGATGACCGAGAATATCTAGAACGTGGTAGTCTACGTGATTCTGTTGATGAGCTATCCACAGTCGATAATCATCCAGCTGACTTAGGGACAGAATTATATGAAAGAGAAAAAGATATGGCGTTGAAAGTTCACGATGAAGATGAACTAGCCAAAATCAATGCCGCTTTAGCGAAAATAGAAAACGGTACATATGGAGTTTGTGAAGTTTGCCATCAAGATATTCCATATGAGCGTTTAGAAGCTTTACCATATACAGCATTTTGTATAGAACATACAGATGCAAAAGATATCCCAAAGGATCGTCCAGTAGAAGAGCAAGTCATTCATCCACCAGTGGATAACTCCTTTGCAGGTCGTGACGACACTGACAGAGAGGGCGATCCTGAGGATACATTCCAGCTAGTGGCAAAATACGGAACTTCAGAAACTCCTTCAGATTTTGAAGGAGATATCGAAGAATATGATGACTTATATGATGATCCTGAAGAAGTTGCCTTAAACGATGAACTTAGCACATTCCATATTTCTGATGTTGATGTATTACCTGGACAAATTTCAAAACGCGAAATTGACGAAAATCGTAAATATGATTACTTAGAATAAAAAAAAGTGGCAATCGAAATGATACCGATTGCCACTTTCTTCTTCCTTACAAAGTTTTTACAAGATTTAAGAACTCTGTTAAAGAGGTTACTTCAAAAGTTGTTTCTATTTCAGGGTTTCTCTCTTTATTTTCTCGATTAATCCACACATTTTTCATCCCCACGCGAGAGGAACCTAAAATATCTGTATTTAGATTATCCCCAACCATAATTCCTTGGTCAGCAGTAATACCTGCTTTTTCCATCATATATTCAAATAAATCCGCATTTGGTTTCCCTTTTCCAAAATCTCCGGAAATAATAATGTGATCGAAGTAAGGCGGAATTTCTGGTGTAATTTGCAGTTTTAAATTTTGTAAGCTTGGTGATCCATTCGTTAGTAATACTAACTGATATTTGCCTTTCAATTCATCCAGTACTGCATACGTATCTTCATATACAAATGGCGATTTTTTTCGCTCTTCTACAAAACGCTCACCTAGTGCTGCTCCAAGTGTTGGATCATCAATTCGAAGTACTTTTAGTCCATTTGTCCAAGCATCTCGACGATACTGTGGAACGATTTCTTTCATCTTTTGAAACTCTGGTGATTGGTCATCAAATGTCCCCCAAAGCCCTTCAAATGGATTAATGCCAATTAATACGGTGTAATCGTAAGTTTCGTATGACTCGTACAATTTTCGAGCTTCGTTACGTACTGCTTCTTCTAATTGTATTGGTTCAATGTTATGTATTGTAGCAGCATATTCACAAGTAAGATCAAAGGCAGTTTGGATACTTTTCTTATCCCATAATAATGTATCATCTAGATCAAAAATAATTGTATTGATTGACATCGTCTCACCTAGCACTTTCTCATTAGTCATTTATTAGTTTATTTTAGCATATTTATATACCCCAAGATATACATGTATTATAGGTAGAACGGAACTTTTCGAAATAATCGAACAATCGTGGAATATTGATAGGTTTTGAAAATATATATAACTTGTAGTCATTTTTAGCTTGAAAAGGAGAAATAAAATGTTAAAAAAACTAGCCGCTGACGCTTTAGGTTTATCGGACATTGGAAAGGTCATCGAACCGCAGGATTATGACAAAACAGAATCTGATGATTATGTTTTACATGAAAAAGGCGAAAAAATATTTTTTATTATCAAAACTAAAGCAGATGAATACTGCTTTACAAACTTAGCATTAATTCATGTAGATGGTGATTCTGCTGTAAGTAAAAAAAGAACGTTAAGAAGATATGATTATAAATATAATTCGATTCGTAACGTCTCTCTTGAAACAGCAGGTACTATTGATTTGGACGTTGAAATTAAATTCGTCATTGGAGATACATCGTTAAGTATTGATATTAATAAGAACTTTGCTGAAAAGATTCGTGATTTATATAAGAGCTTAGTTACGATCGAACGTATTATGAAAGAAAATGACAGACATCGTCATTACATGTTAGACAGTATTGATTATGCTACAAAAACATTAGCTTCTCCTAGTTATGGTCAAACACAGTCCCCTGCTGAATCCTTTAAAGCGATAACAGAGTTTACGAATTCCTGGTTTAAAGATATGAGCAACCAATACTCAAGTGAAGATTTTGGCCACGTATTTGATTTATTTATTAAAAATTAATAGTAAACGCCGTCTTCCCTTTTATCCAGGAGAGACGGCGTTCTTTTGCTTACTATTATGTTAGTTTGTCTGGGAACTAACAAGAATTCATTACTTCGCCAGTTGTACGTTATATAAATCATTCAACATTTCAATTTTCTTTTCGATTGCCTCTTCAAATGTCATGATGTAAGCTGCTGGATCTTTCGGGTTATGGAATTGACTAATCTTCCCTGTTTCATGGTTAACGAACTTTGTTGACGCTCCGCAACCAATGCCTAGAATTGTTTGTACTTCTTCCATAATCACTATATTATAAATGCTTTCTTCACCAGGTTTGCAATAACCAACGTTCTCAAGGTTTCCTAAAATATTTTTCTGACGATATAAATAATATGGAACATAGCCATTATCTTTCGTCCAATTGCCCGCCATTTCCATCATTTTTGAAACGGTATCACGATCTGCCACTTTGTATTTATCTTTATTTCGCGTCATTTCTGAAGCACGTTTAAAGGATAGCGTGTGTACAGTTAAAGACTCTGGCTGTAATTTTTCGGATTCATCTAATGAATGCTGGAATTCCTCTATCCCTTCATTAGGTAAACCGATAATTAAGTCCATGTTAATATTGTTCATTCCTAAATTACGTGATAACCAAAACTTATCAATTGTTTCTTGAACTGTATGATGGCGACCAATCGCTTTTAATGTCTCATCTGTATACGATTGTGGATTTACTGATATACGGTCAATTCCCCATTTTTTCAACACTTCAATCTTTTCTGGAGTAATTGTATCTGGGCGACCAGCTTCAACTGTAATTTCACGAATCAATTCAGGGTTAGGAAACGATTCAAACATCGTTTTATATAACGCATCCATTTCATCTGCTTCAATCGATGTCGGAGTACCTCCACCCCAATATACAGATGTAATATTCATATTGTTCTCTTTTAACCATTGACCCATTGCACGGATTTCAATGTGTAACCCGTCAATAAAGGAATCAACCCGACCTTGTTTTCTGTTTGAACCGATTGCATACGCAGGGAATGTACAATATGCACATTTTGTCGGGCAAAACGGTACACCGATATAGACAGATAATTCTTTTCCAATTTCATCTAGATCTGGGATTGTTACTAATTGTCGTTCTACTATTGCCTTCATTAACGCAATTTTAGAATCCGAAATGCGGAAATCCGCCTTTAAAATATTTGAGATTTCAACATCCGTTAAACCTTGTTTTCTATATTTGTGATACAATTTTGTCGGTCTAACACCCGTTAAGATACCCCATTGTTGAGTCATTCCAGTATACTGTTCAAGCACATCTAGCATTACGTGACTTAATGCACGTTTCATACGAATACCTTGTTCTTTTTCAGTTCCTTCAGTATCGTAGCGAATTGAATAATTGCTTGTATACTTTTGGCCATCGACAATTAACTTGCTCGCTGTATGAATGCTATAGTCTTCTTCAATGGAATAGTTGAAATCAATTAACATATCTGCTTCATCCGACTGAATGCAGATTTTCGAGTCCTCATAAAATAAATTCGCTATATGAGTTAATACACGATTCCAATCATCTTTAAATTGTTCGTTTACTTGTATTGTTTTCATTGGTTAACTCGCTTTCTACTTCAAACATAATTCACAGTCAAAATACACTTCTACTATTTTACCATCTCTGCTATCAAAAAATGAATGAAATGCTTTCCACAATAGGACTTTATTGATATAAAAAGACCACACATTAGATATGCATGGTCAGAGTTTCATTCTTTATAGTCCATCATATAATGATTGGATTGGTTTTACTATAGCGCCATTTATTTCCTCGATGATACTACTTAAAGCCATTTCAGCTTCTAACATCGTTAAAATTTTTGGATTCGTTTGAGCAAGCTGAGCAGTTTTTTGTAAATACATATACTCATCCTCTAATAGCTCTTCACCGTTCATTTGTTTTTGTTGTAGTTTCATTTGGATATCGCGGAAGTTCGTAAATAATGTTTTCGCTTCCTCGTCCTGACGTACAATTTCAACTGCTTCCTTTAAAACTTTAAATTGTTCTGTTTGTTTTAACGAACTTTCTAACTGATTGATATCATTATAAATATTAGTCAAAAGTTTACCCACTCTCATTTTAATTTAAAAATAAAACAATTAAGCCTTGCACAATTCCAATAGTACCACCTAATACTGCACCTAAAACAGTAATCATTTTTAATTCACGGTTTGCAATACTGACAACTAATTCCTCCAACTTTTCAATTGGGAATGAATCAACTTGTTCTCTAACAACTTCTTGAAGGTTTAGATGGTTAACCATGTCTTCTAGTTTATGTTCAGCAATTACGAAACCTTTATCTAAAAGTTTTGGTAATAACACCATTGTCACATATTCACTACCATGTGGCCAGTAGTAATTGATTGATTTGTTTAACCTTTGTTCTATAGCTAGTTCTTTCTTTGCATAAGTCTGTAAGCTCTCAATCATTGGCGATAATTCTAGATCCTGCAAATAATTCATTACCGGTTGTTGCTTCAATTTATCCCATTCTTGTTCGAATATATTTACTAATAAATTTTTTGCACCAGGTGAATTGACGAAATTCACGATTTCCTTTTGTATTCGGCTAACAATTGCATTGGAATCGCCAAATAACATTTGAATCATTCCACCTATAGTACCTTTCGAAGCTAAAAAGTCATCCATCATGTTACGAATGGTCGCTTCACCTTTTTCAGAAGTGAAATACTCTTCCCCTTTTTTCAAGATGTAACTTGCGACTTCAGGAATTTTTCGATCAATGACCAGATGCACATTTTCAGGAAGAATTTCTTCAATTGTTTTCGTAGATAATGTATTCTTCACACTGATTATTTGTGTTTCAATAATGGAATCAACTTTGTCTTCAATCGTATTTGGCACATTATTTAACCCAACAGATTTTGCCCAGTCAAGAATCGTTTTATCGTTCGTGAAAATAATTTCATTTACTTTCTGTTGACCAAATCGTAAAACGCTCTCACGTATCTCATTGGATAATAACTTTTTCCGAAACACTTCTGGTGTCAATAAATATTTTGTTACAGTCTCCCCTAATTGTTTTGCTAGTTCACCACGCCTTTTCGGAATTAAACCAGGTGTTAAGGGTATTTTCCAAGATTTAATATAGATGGCATTATGGGGGCGGAACAGCATTTTAATTGCTAAATAATTTGTAAAGCCACCAATAATTGCTCCTACTGCAGCCATAAAAATAATTGATATTATTGGGTTATCCATAACTTATCCTCTCACTTCATTCTATCTATTTTCCAATTATAACAAATGAAAGATATGCAACATAATGTTAGCCTTCTTTTTACACTTTTAGTACGATTGAATAAGAGAAGATGTTTTTAAGGGGGAAAAGAAATTGATTACACACTTTCGATATAAACATTTATATGAAAATGTACAACTTCCAGGGTGGAGTGTTTCATTTTATTACAAACAGCAATATTTTCAAGCTGAATACAAAAAAGATGGTAAGATTGTCTGGATTGGGGAAGTACCTACTGAAACCGATAAAATTGAACAACAAATACATGAACTAATGCTGTTCCATATATATAATTAGTAAGAAATGTCCTTGAAATCGTTTTTTTGAGGACATTTTTTTGTTGTATCTCCTGTTTATTTTTTGTGGCGGTTTTAAAGTGGGATTTTTTTACCCTTAGTTTCGTTTAATAATTGGTGTCATCTCAAG
Organism: Lysinibacillus timonensis; assembly: GCF_900291985.1. Taxonomy (NCBI): domain Bacteria; kingdom Bacillati; phylum Bacillota; class Bacilli; order Caryophanales; family Bacillaceae; genus Lysinibacillus; species Lysinibacillus timonensis. The sequence goes on from NZ_LT985980.1 coordinate 1,520,222, forward strand.
TAAAAATTCGAAACCTTTTAACAATGTTTTCCTTAAGGCTTATCGAAGACAGTTCTGCTCCGCTTTGTCCTTAGTTTGTCCTCGATACCGCTTCTCAAGGACAGTTCACTGTAATTTACTGCCTGGTTTGTCCTTGACACCGCTTCTCGAGGACAGTTCACTATTATTTACTGCCTGCTTTGTCCTTGAGACCGCTTCTCAAGGACAGTTCACTATTATTTACTGCCTGCTTTGTCCTTGAGACCGCTTCTCATGGACAGTTCACTATTATTTACTGCCTGCTTTGTCCTCGAGATCGCTTCTCAAGGACAGTTCACTACTTTTTACTGCCTGCTTTGTCCTTGAGACCGCTTCTCAAGGACAGTTCACTATTATTAATTGCCTGCTTTGTCCTTGAGACCGCTTCTCGAGGACAGTTCACTATTATTTACTGCCTGCTTTGTCCTTGAGACCGCTTCTCATGGACAGTTCACTATTATTTACTGCCTGGTTTGTCCTTGAGACCGCTTCTCAAGGACAGTTCACTATTATTTACTGCCTGGTTTGTCCTTGACACCGCTTCTCATGGACAATTCCGCTTCGTTCCCACACCCTTTTGTCCTCGACACCACTTCTCAAGGACAGTTCACTATTATTTACTGCCTGGTTTGTCCTTGACACCGCTTCTCACGGACAATTCCGCTTCGTTCCCACACCCTTTTGTCCTCGACACCGTTTCTCAAGGACAGTTCACTATTATTTACTGCCTGGTTTGTCCTCGACACCGCTTCTCACGGACAATTCCGCTTCGTTCCCACACCCTTTTGTCCTCGACACCGTTTCTCGAGGACAGTTCACTATTATTTACTGCCTGGTTTGTCCTTGACACCGCTTCTCACGGACAATTCCGCTTCGTTCCCACACCCTTTTGTCCTCGACACCGCTTCTCAAGGACAGCTCAACTTCACACCGACACTCAAACTGAGCTCAAAATATCATCTCACTTAAACACTCATTTCCATAAAAAAACACCAGGTACCTCAATCAATGGGTACCTGGCACTTGCAAACGATACATTTTTTCATAGCGACCACCTAATGAAATTAACTCATCATGGGTGCCTCTTTCGACTATCTCGCCACGGTCTAAAACGAGAATTTGATCGGCATTTTTAATTGTTGATAAACGATGCGCAATAATGAAAGTAGTACGGCCTTTCTTTAATACATCCATTGCATGTTGGATCATTTCCTCTGTTTCACTATCGATATTAGACGTAGCTTCATCCAATATTAATATGGCAGGATCAAAGGCCAAAGCTCTGGCAAACGATATTAGCTGGCGTTGTCCAGAAGATAACGTACTCCCTTTTTCAATAACAGGTTCATCAATTCCATGCTCTAAAATTTTTAAAACACGTTCTCCTCCAACAGCTGAAAGTGCTTCTTCCACCTTTTCTATTGATATATTTGGATCACCTAAACTTATATTTGAACTAATTGTCCCTGTAAAAAGATAAGGGTCTTGTAAGACGATTCCCATATGCTCACGGATTGTTTGTCGAGGTAGCGACGTAATATCTAATCCGTCGATATAAATTTTTCCTTTTTGTGGGTCATAAAAACGGAATAATAAGTTCAAAATTGAGCTTTTTCCCGAGCCAGTATGTCCAACGAGGGCAATTGTCTCGCCCTTTTTCGCTTCAAAATTAATATTTTTCAAAACATACTCATCGTTATGATAGGCAAATGAAACATTTTCAAATTTAACATTTCCATCATAGCGTGGAATCGACAAATCACTAACGTCTTCACCATCTTCATCTAGTAATTCAAACACGCGCGTACCCGCAACAAGGGAACGTTCTAGTTGGGAGAACTGGTTGACAATATTTACGATTGGATTAAATAATCTGGTTATATAATCTACAAATGCGTATAGAGTACCTGCAGTTATGATTTCAGTTGTGGTCATTGTCTGCATACCAAAATAATAAATAAAAATAGTTAAGACAATTAATCTTAGTACATTTACTAAATTGTAAGATGTCCCTGCATCTAAAAGTAATAGTTTACGCTGGTATTCAAAATGCATATTATTCATTTCAGCAAATTCTTTTTTCATTTGCGCTTCCCGTCGAAAGGCTTGAATAATTGGCATACCTTGGATGGATTCGTTAATCATTGCATTTATATCTGCAATTTTTGTTCGAATGACATAATTATACCGAGAGGCAAATTTTCGATATCCAATCATCCAAATATAAACAATCGGAATGACAGCTAGTGACATGAAAGCCATTTGCCAATTTAATATGAACAAAGCAACATACACACCAAATATAGAAATGAAGCTTGTAACGAATTGCGACAATACTTGAACATATAGATTGCGAATAGCTTCAGTATCATTCGTCACTCTAGCCACAATCTTACCAGCAGGTAAATTATCAAAGTAGTTAATAGGCATTTTTTGTATTTGACTAAACACATCTTGTCGCAATTTTTGAATAATCCTGTTGGCACCAATTTGCAAGTATATATACATAAAGTACCTTAAAATGGCGGTTGAAATTTCTAAGATTAAAAAGGCAATCAATAATACAATAATAGGTTCATATTGTAGAGTCCCTGGTGTCATATATTCATCAATAATATGCTTCGCAATAAACGGTCCTGTTAAATCAGTGAAAACTGCAATAGTTAATAGGAATAAACCGATAATAATTGGCCTTTTATATTTCAACGCATAGCTATATAATCTTTTAGTCGTACTCATTCTGAAGACACCTCCGCTAATTGCTGGCGGTCAAATTGTTCTTTATACCAACCACCTTTTTCTAGAAGCTCTTCATGTGTTCCCTCTTCAAAGATAACCCCTTCATCTAATACAATGATCCAATCTGCATGTTGGATAGCTGATAATCGATGAGTTGTAATAATCGTTGTTTTGTCTTTTCTTTCCTTTTGAATATTCTCGATAATTTTGCTCTCCGTCTTTGCATCAACAGCAGACAAAGAATCATCTAATATTAAAATTTCAGGGTTCTTAATTAACGCCCTTGCTATAGAAACACGTTGTTTTTGTCCTCCCGATAACGAAATACCTCTCTCACCTACAAGTGTTTCAATTCCAAGTGGTAGATTTTCTAAATCCTTTTCAAAGTTCGCTAATCGAATGGCTTCAAGTAACTCGTACTCTGTCGCATCTTCTTTTCCAAATAATATATTTTCTCTAATCGTTCTTGAAAATAAAACGTGATCCTGTGGGACATATCCAATCCAATTTAAAACCTGTTTTTTCGATAGTTCCGAAATATCTATATCCCCAAATGAAAACTGACCTTCTCCAATAGGGTATTCTCTTAATAATTGCTTAACCAAAGTCGTCTTTCCAGAACCAGTCTTTCCAACAATCCCTAGAGTTTTCCCTTTTTGAAGATGAACAGAAATGCTCTGTAGATTTTTAATATGTGATAAAGGATATTGGAAAGAAAAGTTCTCAAATCCTATAGACGAAACGACTGCTACTTCTTTAGGGCGTTCTGGATCTTTTACATCTTGTTCATAGTCCAATGTTTCTTGAACACGATCCAAAGATGCATTTCCTTGCTGCATGACATTTATTAATTCTCCTATAGCAATTATTGGCCATGTCGCTAACCCTAAATAAACAGTAAACGAAACAATTTGCCCTATCGTCATTTCTCCATTTGAAACAAGAATCGCTCCATATCCTAGAGTAATAATATACGTTAAACCAGTTCCAATCTTAGTTAACGGCCCAAATAGGGCATTAATTTTTGCAACATGAATGTTCTTTTGAACAACTTCCTCGCTCATATGAGAAAATTGTTGTTCTTCTCGTCTTTCTTGAACATAAGCACGGACGACTCGAACTCCAGCAACAGATTCCAAAACACGATCATTTAATTGACCAAATGCTTCTTGGGCTTCTATATAACGCTCATGTACTAGCTTTCCAAAGTATTGCATTAGGATTGCAATAATTGGTATAGGTAACATAGCCACTATTGTCAGCTTCCAAGATATAAAAACCCCCATAGCAACAATAATAGCGGCAAAGTAGAGTGTTGAGTCTATTAGTGTCATAATCCCGAATCCAGCAGTCAAAGAAACTGCATTTAAGTCGTTTGTAGCACGAGCCATTAAATCACCGGTACGATTCTTTTCATAAAATGTAGGTGTCATATTTAAAAAGTGATACATCAATCTTTTCCTGAAAATTTGCTCAAGTTTAATGGCCCCGCCAAATAACTGATAATGCCAAATAAAAGTCATCACATAACTACTGAAAATCATGGAGAGTAAAAGGAAGACATAAAAGTTTAATGACTGGAATGTCATAGTATTCGCTGCAATCTCATCAATTCCAAGGCCTATTACATAAGGAGGTAAAACTTCTATGATACTGGAAACGATTAGTAATATAATCGCAACAGTATACCTTTTCCAATACAATCTAAAAAACCATCCTAATTTTAATAATACACCAAACATGGATTCACCTTCTTTCAAAACAACCGTATTCAGTTTAAGTAAAAAGTAAGTTTTTAGGCAATAAAAAAGACACGTATCCATTCTTAGATAAGCGCCTCTAGATACATATTTTAAATCTGTATCTTTGTAATAGTTTTAAGGAAATGAACAACACTAAAAAGGATAGAAGCCTTGGATTAAATATGAATTTGTTTTTTTATTACACATTCCTTCTGTTTTCATCACATTACTTCCATTCTGTCTTAAAAGGTTAATAAATATTAGCATAACGATAATTTTGCTGTCAATTATTTACAGAGTACAACACTTCATATTTATAACTAAAAACATTTTATTGAAAATGAACCTAATTCATTCTCTCTCATTGCAACTTTTGTCATTTCCTTTTAATGTGATTCTTCATTTGTATTTTTATTGTAAATACTTTATCATTGTATTATTAATTATCTTTTTTTATAGGAGGTGTATTCTTTGTTCGCTCCCCTCATTCGGGTTAGGAACAAAGAACGTATTTGGACGTAGACATAGTTGAGCTGACCAGTAGGCTAGCAATATTTGCTATCCTAATTATCTTTTCAGGATTTTTTGTTGCAACTGAGTTTGCCATAGTAAAAGTGCGTACAACTCGCATTGATCAATTGGTCGAAGAAGGAAATAAAAAAGCTCTTAAAGCTAAAAAAGTAGTGAGTAATTTAGATGAGTATTTATCTGCTTGTCAATTAGGAATTACTATTACTTCATTAGGGTTAGGTTGGTTAGGTGAACCTACAATAAATACAATTTTAACCCCACTATTTGAATCGATGGGGTTAGATGTAGAGTCAACTGCTGTCTCCATTATTTCATTCATTATCGCATTCTCAATTGTAACGTTTATCCATGTTGTAGCGGGTGAATTAGCACCAAAAACGTTAGCTATTCAACGAGCTGAATGGGTTACATTAAACTTTTCAGGAACTTTACTCTTGTTCCATAAAATTATGTATCCTTTCATCCATTTCTTAAACTTATCTGCTCGTGGGCTATCAAGACTATTTGGATTGCAGCCTGTAACTGAAGGCGAAGACGCACATACAGAAGAAGAACTTCGTATGATTATGGCAGATAGTTTAAAAAGCGGAGAAATTAATCACTCAGAATTTGAATATGTTAACAGCATTTTTGAGTTTTCAAACCGCACAGCAAAGGAGATTATGGTTCCTCGAACTGAAATTGTTAGCTTTGAAAAGGATTTAACCGTTAAAGAAGTTTTCGAAGTAATGGGTGTAGAACAATATACTCGTTACCCAATTACTGACGGTGACAAAGACCATGTAATCGGTCTTGTCAACTTAAAACATATACTAACTGCGTACATTAAAAATCCTTCAAACGGAGATCGAAAAATTGTTGACTATATGCAACCAATTATTCGAGTTTTTGAAACAGTACCAATTAGTGATTTATTATTAAAAATACAACAAGAACGAATTCATATGGCAATATTAATGGATGAATACGGTGGTACTTCAGGTTTAGTTACGATTGAAGATATTATTGAAGAAATCGTAGGTGATATCCAAGACGAATTTGACTTCGATGAAATACCAGAAGTTCAAGAAATTAGTGATGGCCATTATATTATAGATGCTAAAATGTTACTAGAAGAAGTAAACGATATGTTAGGTACATCAATCGAAGATGAGGATATCGATACAATCGGTGGATGGTTCTTAACTCAACGATTTGATGCTGTTGAAGGTGATAGTTTTGAATTTGAAGGATACGAATTTAAAATTCAAGAACTTGAAGGTCACCATATTCTTTACTTAGAAATAACAAAATTACCTGATACTGAATCTGATTCTGAAAATGACAACGATTCAGACACAATCGAAGATCGTAAACAAAAAGTACAAGAAGATTAACATGAAACGACTTTCCATAATTGGGAAGTCGTTTTATCATGTCTTGGATTTTTGCGGGGAGGAAACAAAGTGGAACTATATACAAATTTACGAGCTGGAGAAAAAGGTGCTTGGCTCTCCATTGGTACATATCTTATACTCAGTGCCGCAAAGTTGCTCATTGGATATTTCGGTTCATCAGATGCTTTAATGGCTGATGGGCTAAATAACACGACAGATATTATCGCTTCCGTTGCGGTTTTAATTGGACTTAAAATTTCACAAAGACCACCCGATGAAAATCATCAATATGGTCATCTCCGCGCTGAGACTGTTGCATCACTCATTGCTTCCTTTATTATGATGGTTGTGGGACTGCAAGTGCTGTTTGATTCTATAGTGAACTTATGGAGCCCTTCTCGAGAAACTCCGACAACATTAACTGCATATGTGGCTATTGGGAGTGCGATTATTATGTATATGGTGTATCGGTATAATCTAAATCTCGCGAAGAAGATAGGTAGTTCCGCCGTAAAAGCTGCTGCTTATGATAATCGGTCAGATGCTCTAGTTAGTATTGGTACAGCCATCGGTATATTTGGTGCGATTTTTGGTTTCGCCATAATAGATACGATAACTGCATTAATTGTAGGTGTCATTATCATTAGAACCGGTATCGAAATCTTTTGGGAATCTGTCCAAACATTAACAGACGCTTTTGATATTGAAGAAGCTGAAACCATGTCTGTCCTTATTCATAATGTAGATGGCGTTATCGATCTAAAAGACTTTAAAGGTCGTACACATGGAAATATGACATTTATTGATGTGACAGTAACAGTTAATCCAAATTTAAATGTTTGGGAGAGCCATCGAATAACCGAAAAAATTGAATCAACAGTAAAACGATTCAATCCATTTTGTACAGTACTCGTTCATATAGAACCGCATGTTTTCCCTCAAGCAATTGATGAGGACTATCACTTTTAGTTTATATTTACATCTCAAATAGGACAGCACCTCATATCCTCCCAAAAAAATGGACATCTCTTAATTCAAAAAACGAATTAAGGATGTCCTGCTTTATTCAAGTCCACTTCCTTCAGTTAAATTATGCTTTACTGCATATAGAGCTGCTTGAGTGCGATCTTGAACGAGTAATTTGTTAAAAATATTTGAAATGTGCGTTTTTACTGTTTTCTCTGTTACAAATAAGGATGAAGCAATTTCCCTATTACTTTTTCCTTTTGTTAATTCCGCTAAGACATCTCTTTCTCTCGGAGTTAATGGATTTTTCATATGTGGTAAATGTTCTTCTTCACGAATTTTCTCTTCAAGTTGAGTCGTAGCAGCAGGGTGTAGAATACTTTCACCACGCATAACTTGACGTATTGCATTTACCAAGTCATCAGGTTCAATATCTTTTAACTGATACCCGGCTGCCCCAGCATCGATTGCAGGTAATACATGATCTTTATCTGAAAAACTAGTGAGCATTAGGACAATGACATTTGGCCATTTAGACTTTATTTTTCTAGTTGCCTGTATTCCGTCCATTTCCGGCATAACTAAATCCATCAAAACAATATCCGGTTGTAATGTCTCGACCAACTCTACTGCTTCTAATCCATTTTTAGCTTCTCCAACGACTTCAATATCTTTTTGTGTTTTTAAAAAAACAATTAGTCCTCGACGAACAACATGATGATCGTCAGCAATTAAAACACGTATCATTTTCAAATCCCCCTTTTAGTAAGGTATTCGAATTAATAGCTCAGTACCTTTTCCGATTTCACTGACCCAGTCAGCAGTACCCCCTATAGCGTTAACGCGATCTCGAATCGATTGCATACCAATTGATGGTAGCTTCATTTCATGATCATTAACAAACCCTCTACCCTCGTCTTTAATAACAAATAGAATATCAGTTGCTGTAATATTAATAAACATCTCTGCGCTTTGAACACCCGCATGTTTTCTCACATTATTCAATGCTTCCTGTGCAACACGAAATAACGTTTCTTCCACTCTAGATGGAAACTGTAATACGCCCGTTACTTTTACAGTTAACGTTAGACTCAACATCTCAGCATAGCCTTTAATGGCATCAATCAAGCCACTTTCTAATCCTTTTGGACGTAACTGCCATATTAAAGCCCGCATCTCGGTCAACGCGGCTTGCGTTAACTGTTGAATATCACGGAATGTCTCTTTGACCTCAGGCAGATCTGTCATTTCAATGCCTGCTCGAGATGTTAACGTGACCGAAAACAACAGTTGATTAACTGAATCATGTAAATCCCGTGCAAGACGATTCCGTTCTTTCACAAGTGCCATTTCCTGTTCTTGCTTTGTTAAATAAATTCGTTTGATTGCAGAGCCCATTTGGAATGCAACAGACTCTAGTAGCTCAAGCTCTTCTTCTGTATAACTAACCGTATTTGGTTTCGCTACATTTAACAATCCAAATCGCTCTCCACTGGATTGTAACGGTACCGTTGCATGGTGGGTAATTCCTCCATGATCACCGATATTTGCACCAATTGCCCCTTCTATTCGTTGACATTCAATAATGTTTGAAGCTTTTTTTAACTCGTTATTTCTAAATCGAGAAACACACCAACATCCTCCCTTTCTTAAATGTTGACAGTTGTTATACTGCAGCGCCTCTGGAAGATGTTCGTGAGTTATTAAATCTGATTTTCCTTTTTCATTTATAAAAAAAATCCAACCCGTTTCGAAATTGGTAGCTTTTAAAAATCTACTTAGTGCACCTTTTAGCATTGAAATCATATCTGTTTCTTCATTTAATAATTCCGCTATTTCTTTAAGTAAAGTAATATTTGAATGTTCATACATCGTTAATTGACACCTCATTTGGATGCTACTCTTTTAATCATAACATTCGAATCGGTTACTTTCATTTATTGGCAACTCATACTTTTGTCTGAAAAACAAACTCTTTCTGTTTTCTATTGTAATTATCCATTAATATTGGGATACTTTTATCTGTGGTTTAAGTAACCTTTCAACTAATCTGTTACGCAAAATCCTATTCATCTTGAATTCAAAGTATTTTACTTCTAAACTTCAAACAACTATAATCAAAATACGAAATTTTATTCTTTAGGAGTTACATAAATGAAGAAACAACTTGAAAATAGTTTACTATTTATATGGATTGTCTCGATTGTAGCAACATTGGGCTCACTTTATTTTTCCGAAGTTCGAGGGTATACACCTTGTGAGTTATGTTGGTACCAGCGAATACTAATGTATCCAATTGTGATCATAACAACGATTGCGTATATACAGAAAAACGCACGTATCGCATTAACAACTGCTGTTTTTTCAGTGATTGGCGGGGGAATTTCTCTTTATCATTATGGTATTCAAAAAATAGATTTCCTCTCTGAAAGTGCTCCTGCATGCGGAATTGTCCCATGTACTGGCCAATATATCAATTGGTTTGGTTTTATAACAATTCCATTCCTAGCATTAGTTGCATTCATTTTAATTGCTATTATAAGTTTTTATATGATGAAAGTTCTTAAGGAGGAAAAATAATTGAAAAAGTTAGCTATTATCGGCGCAGTAATCGTTGTATTGTTTGCTGCAATTATCATTTTAACGAATGTTTCAAATCAGAGTAAGTTAGAGGACAATAATCCATATGGTACTACCAATTTACAACAACCAACGATAGACTTACTAGATAACGAAAATTACCAAAATATTATTCAACCTGAAGCACTTAAAGAAAAAATTGCATCTGGTGAACCAGTTGTAGCCTATATGTTTAGCCCTGTTTGTCAGCATTGTATGAACTTCACACCAAATCTAATGCCAAAAGCAAATGAAGTCGGTGTTCATATTGACCAATTAAACATTTTAGAATATCAAGCAGGATGGGACGAATATCAAATCGAAGCAACTCCTACTTTAATTTTCTTCAATGAAGGGAAAGAAGTACAACGTTTAGTTGGCGATCAATCTAACGATATGGATGCTGTTGCTGCCTTTTTAGAACAAGCTAAACAGTAATACTATAAGATAATCGTGTTCATAAAGAACACGATTCTTTTTTTGCAAATTGGAAATTCTAAATCTATAAAGATTACATTAGAAAGAGATCCGTTCAGCTTTTGGATGGATGTGTCTTTCTAAGGAGGAGAGCAATTATGTTTCAATACGAAGTTGTTAAAAACGGACTAACTGTTGAAGAATTATTACGCACGAATTGGCGATTAGGGAAAAAACTTGTGCACGAACTACGAATGGCTAAAGCAGTTACGTCCAAAGGAGAAATTATCCAATGGAATGAACCGTTAGATAGTGGTACGATTTTAGATTTTACCTTTGACATACCAACTTCAAATTACGTCCCTACGAATCAGTGTAACGTGGATATACAATATGAAGATGAACACTGTCTTATTGTTTCAAAGCCTAAGGGAATGTCCACACATCCCAATGATATTTGGGACCGAGATACTTGCATGAATCATGTAATGGCTTTTATTAAAAAAAATGGAGGGCATTATGCTGAACACGTTCACCGTCTAGACCGAGGAACAAAAGGGTTACTTCTAGTAGCCAAACACCCCATTGCAAAATCTATTTTTGATCGGATGATAGAGGAAAAAACAATTATTCGAACATACGAAGCAGAAGTTCAAGGACTTGTTCGTCAAGATAGTGGTACCATACATGCACCTATAGGGAAAGATAGACATCACGCAACACGGCGGGTAGTCTCAAATTCAGGTCAACATGCCGTCACTCACTACCAAGTTGTACGACGCCTAAAAAATTCAACCATCGTACACTTAGTTTTAGAAACCGGCCGAACTCATCAAATTCGGGTTCATATGGCTCATCTCGGACATCCAATTGTTGGAGATACTATGTATAATGCTAGAAAAACTGAAAGCAATGATTATGAATTACACGCGATTCAACTAGAATTTGAACATCCGTTTTTAAATAAGACCATTGTAGTAAAAGACAATGGAGCCATTCACTAATCTGAATGGCTCCTCTATTTTTTTTATAAAAGTTTGATGCTAGTACTTCTCAGTTACCATTGACAGCAAGTTTTTTTACTCTGTTATTTAGAGGACTTCTCTTTTCCCATTGACTGCAAATTTTTTCACCGGAACCTAAATTCTAAAAATCAAAATGGAAGTTATCCGGGTCCTGCCCTGTTCTTTGATTTTTATTTAACTGGTCAATCAGTATTAGGTCGTCTGGCGTTATTTCAAAATCAAAGATATTCATATTTTCTTCAATACGGCTTAATGTAACTGATTTCGGGATTGTGAGACAATCATTTTGATAATGCCAACGTAAAATAATTTGGGCAGCTGTTTTATTATACCTTTTAGCTAACTGAACAATCGTTTCATCCTCTAAAACACTACCTCTACCTAATGGACCCCAAGCGGTTAGAGCTATTTCATGATTGTTACAAAAATTCAACAGTGGTTTTTGTGTTAAATATGGATGTAACTCAACTTGATTCACCATTGGCTTCACATTTGCTGTGGCAAAGATTTTTTCTAAATGGTGCTCATGATGATTGGACACCCCAGTGACACGAATTAGCTTTTCTTCATAAAGTCGTTCAATGGCACGATACGTATCTAAAAATTTGTCGGCAACTGGCCAATGTGTTAAGTACAAATCAACATACTCTAACCCTAACTTTTTTAAAGATACTTCAAAAGCACGTAATGTCTGGTCATAGCCTTGATCTGTATTCCATACTTTTGTAGTAACAAAGATTTCTTCACGAGGAACGTTAGAAGCACGAATTGCCTCTCCAACTTCTAGTTCATTTTCATAAAGTGCAGCCGTATCAATCGCACGATAGCCAACCTCAAGAGCTTTTTCCATAGCAGCTAGCGCTTCATCTCTATTAGTCATCTTATAAACACCTAAGCCTAAATACGGCATTTCTACTCCGTTTGATAATCTTTTTGTTGGTATACTTAGCAAAACTATCACTCCCTTTATCGAATACTTTTATTATACGATTAAACCCTCTACACGAAAAAAATTTTGTATTTAAATTTGAGAGAATTTCATTTTGTGATAATACATTGTCTCTCTTAAAATATATGTTTCTCTATCGCTCACCCTTTCCTAGTTCTAATGGCTATTATTTAATAATATATAAAATTAAGTAAACTTATTGCCTAATGGTTGGATGCTTAACTTTTAATTCAAGGGGGATGTTTAATATGATGGATACGCCTTTATTGTTAACAAGTTTTTTAAAACGCGCTGAGAAATACTTCCCTGAAAAATTAATCATTTCAAGGACTAGCACTGAAATAATACATCGGATTCCTTATAAGGATTACGTAAAGCGAACACGTAAACTTGCGGATGCACTGACAAAGCTAGGAATGAAACGCGGCACAAAAGTTGCTACTTTTGCATGGAATCACCATCGTCATCTTGAGGCTTATTTTGCTGTACCGTGTGCTGGCGCGATTTTACACATGGTAAATATTCGTTTAAGTCCAGAACATATTATTTACGTCATTAATCATGCTGAAGATGAAATTTTACTAATTGACGGTGATTTATTCCCTTTATTTGAGAAAGCGATTCCATTTTTAAAAACTGTGAAACATGTGATTGTCATGCAAGATAATACAGAAGTGCCACAATCAAGCTTCCCAAATGTCCATTCATATGAAAAATTATTAGAAGAAGCATCAGAAGAGTTCGACTTCCCTCTTGACTTAGATGAAAATTCACCAGCAGGCATGTGTTATACAAGTGCAACAACAGGAATGCCTAAAGGCGTAGTTTATACACATCGTGGATTAGTTCTTCATAGTTTAGCCCTCGGATTAAGCGACAGTATGGGATTGCGTGAAAAAGACGTGATCATGCCAATCGTACCGATGTTCCATGTAAACGCTTGGGGTATGCCATTTGCAGCTGTAAATTATGGTTCAACTCAAGTTTTACCTGGACCAATGTTTACGCCAGCCTTATTGTTAGATTTAATTGAGCAAGAGAAAGTAACCGTCACAGCTGGTGTACCGACAATTTGGTTAGGCGTAGCACAAGAGCAAGAGAAAAATCCACGTGATTTAACTTCACTGCGATCTGTCGTTTGCGGTGGCTCAGCATCCCCTAAAGGGTTAATTAAAACATTTGAGGATAAATTCAATGTACCTTTTATTGTTGGTTACGGAATGACAGAAACGACTCCAATCGTAAGCTTATCAACATATACTACCGCAATGGAAGAGTGGTCGCGTGAAGAGAAATTAAATATCCGTGCTACACAAGGTCTAACTGTTTCTCTGCTTGATACAGAAGTGGTCAATGATGCAGGAGAAGTACCGTGGGATGCTAAGACAATGGGTGAACTTCGAATTCGTGGACCATGGATTGCACATGAGTATTACAAGGATGAGCGTACAGCTGAAGCATTTCGAGATGGCTGGTTATATACTGGTGATATAGCGGTTGTCACTCCAGAAGGCTATATCAAAATTACAGATCGAACGAAAGATTTAATTAAAAGCGGTGGCGAATGGATTTCTTCTGTTGATTTAGAAAATGCTTTAATGACACATGAAGCTGTGCTTGAAGCTGCTGTAATTGCAATCCCTCATGAAAAATGGCAGGAAAGACCTCTTGCATGTGTTGTACTAAAAGAAGGTAAAACAACAACAAAAGAAGAGTTACTAGCTTCCTTAGAAGATCAGTTTGCGAAATGGTGGTTGCCAGATGATATTGTCTTTTTAACGGAAATCCCTAAAACATCAGTAGGAAAATTTTTGAAAGCTAAACTTCGTGAAGAATTAAAGGATTATCAAATTCAAGCATAATATAATTTGGCCTTACTCGAACTTAAATCTCGAATAAGGCCCATTCTTAATTTCTATTTTTGTATTTTTCATCATTATCATTGTCTTCCGCGTCAAATTGTATTGGATCTGGGAAGCGCATATCTTCAGCAAGCTGTGAGCCTTCACGCATTCGTTCCATTTGTTTTCCTAACCAAATAACATCGGCCATATTGTTTGTCATATGTCCACTTGGCTCCATTTTCTCATGTTCCATAATCAATCACCCTCCTAAATGTAATATTCCCATCCACATTAATTTGAACCTATTCCCGTTAAAATTTAATGTAGTAAAGTTATTTTAATTGAGCTATACTAATAAAAGAGATTTCACTACATGAGGAGGATTCTTCCATGAATACAATCATTATGGTATGTGTTTGCGTGTCATTTTTAGTAGCTATCTTTACTGCTGGTTATGAAGGTAACTATTCAAACGAAGATTAATCTTCATTCAATTGCCATACATAGTTTAATGGCGCATACTTTATTTTAAAAAGACAACCATATAATTACGGTTGTCTTTTTTTCTTTATATATTAGTTTAATTTTAACAACTAACTTGACAATACTTACTAGAGAAAATAAACTTAGTTACATAAAGTAAGTTGCTTGATAATAATAACTATAGGGGAGATACTATGATGACTCATTTTCATAAAAAACCGAACATGTACGTATCTCATGTTCAAATGAAAGTATCAAATTTAGAGCATTCTATTGAATATTACAAAAAAATTATAGGATTTGATGTTTTAGAGCAATCAAATAACACTGCTGTTTTAACATTTGATGGTGCTACTAGTATTTTATCTTTAGAACAAGTGGATCATGCACAAAGTTTACAAGGTGGGCAAACTGGGCTTTATCATTTTGCGATTCTACTACCTACGCGAAAAGACTTAGGTAACTTTATCCAAAATATTGTTGAACAGAATGTACGAATTGGTGCAGGTGATCATCATGTTAGTGAAGCCATTTATTTATATGATCCAGATGGGAATGGAATCGAGGTTTACTCAGATCGACCAGAAGATTCATGGATATGGCAAAACGATTTTGTTTATATGACGACAGAGCAAGTGGATATTCCTTCTGTACTTCGTGATGCTGATGGAGCTTGGAACGGATTACCGGAAGGCACTGTAATGGGGCATATTCATCTTTCCGTATCAGACTTGACTGCTTCTGAAAAATTTTACACAGAAGCACTAGGATACGATGTCGTTACTCGATACGGAAATCAAGCCCTGTTTATATCAACTGGAAAATATCATCACCACATTGGCCTAAACACTTGGAATAGTGCAGGCGGTCGTCCTGCTCCAGAAAATAGCGTTGGTTTAAAATCATTTACTATAGTTCTAGAGAATGACGAACAAGCGGAGAAAATTAAAAGTAACTTACGTGGCATAGGTGCTGTTGTTGAAAAGTTCTCTGGTGCACCAAAATTTGGTGGAGCCCAAGCATTCTCAACAGTGGATCCATCCGGGATTCGAATAGTGTTTACTTTAGATGGTGATTAATTGTTTTAGATTATGTTGGGCGATATTTCATTGCGGAGCGATACCGCTACATTTTAGGGCGATATTGTCACGTTACTGGGCAGTTCCGCCACAATTCAGGGCGATATTGTCACATTACGAAGCGATTCCCGAACATTTCAAAGTAATATATCAAATAAAAACATCCTACATTCACATGGAAAGTAGGATGTTGTTTTATTTTAACCCTGGGAAGTTTTGCTGACGAAGTGCTTCATAAATGATGATTGCTGCTGAATTGGATAAATTGAGTGATCGTACATGATCACTTTGTGGAATCCGTAAACATTGATCTTTTCGCTCGTACGCAAAGTCTTTCGGCAATCCTGTTGTTTCCTTACCAAACATAAAATAAATATCTTTATCACGATCACTAAAATCATGTGTTGAATAAGGTTCATCACTATATGTTTCAATTAAATAAACATCGCCATCTTTTGAGTATTCAACAAAGTCTTCTAAACTATCGTGATAAACAATATTAACGGCATGCCAATAGTCTAATCCTGCTCGTTTTAACATTTTATCGTCTGTTGAGAAGCCTAATGGACGAATTAAATGTAACGAAGTATTAGTTCCAGCGCAAGTTCTTGCAATATTCCCTGTATTTGCTGGAATTTCTGGTTGATATAAAACAATATGCAATGGCAAAACGAGACACTTCCTTATTTCTGTAGTCTTTTTGTTATCCTTCTCATTATTGGTCGGAAAAATCACCATATCGATCACTTAACCTTTTCATTCGAGCGGATAATTTAAATTTAGCTAAGTTCCTGATTTATTAAAGCTGCTTTTGGTCACATAGTAGATTATATTGGGCAGTTAGCATAATGATTTGCTCACTTAACCAATCCATTCGATCACTTAGATCTCCTTTTGGTCACAAAGCTTTTTTATGAGCGGATAACTCAACTATTTGATTGCTTGGCAGAACCGATTGGTCACTTATAAATTACCACTCGTCAAAAAGGCTTTTATGCAATATTTAGAACGCTCATCCCATCTATACGGTTTACGCTTCAGCCCCAACACTCAACAGCTTTAACCCCTTTTGAATCTCTGCTATGACCTCTTCATCTTTTTCCTTCATTAGGGCATCGTTAAGAGCTGCCTCAGCGAGTGGGCCACCAATTTTACCAATTGCCCATGCAGCGGTTCCTCTCATAACAGGACGTTCATCTTTTTTCATTATATCAATTAACTCAGGTACAGCTGATTCTTCTTTAAAATGTGCCAAAGCAATGATAGCATTTCTTTGAAGTGGTTTTTTTCCTCGCCATGAACCTGAAACATAGCCAAATTTCTCTTTAAATTCTTTATTTGATATTTTTATTAACGACTGTAATAAAGGTTTCGCTATCTCAGGATCCGGTTTAAATTCTTCATGAATCCAATTAATTTTCCCTTTATTTTTCGGACATACTGTTTGGCAAGTATCACAGCCATATATTCGATTCCCTATTTTAGCTCGGAACTCATCTGGTAAAAAATCTTTTGTTTGAGTTAAAAACGCTACACACGACTTCGCATTTAATTGCCCTGGGTTTACTAATGCACCCGTTGGACATACATCCAAACATAACGTACAATCACCACATTCATTTTCAATAGGTGAATCAGGTGCAAAAGGTATGTTTGTAATCATTTCACCCAAGTAAACATAAGAACCAAACTCAGGGGTAATGATGGAACAATTCTTCCCGCTCCAACCAATCCCCGCACGCTCCGCAACTGCGCGGTCGACAAGTTCTCCTGTGTCAACCATTGATTTAAACTTTACACCAGGGACACGTTCAATTAACCAAGCCTCCATCAATTTTAAACGTTCGCGAAGAGCAACATGATAATCCACTCCCCAAGAAGCCCGAGCAAAAATACCGCGCCTAGATCCTTTTTTTCCTGCAGGTGCGTCCTCCATTTTAGAAGGGTAAGCGAGTGCAATGGCGATAATACTTTCCGCATTGTCTAGTAACTTAATTGGCTCCGTTCGTTTTTCAATATCTGATTCCTCAAAACCGGATTGATATCCGAGTTCTTGTTGACGTCTTAATCGGTTCTTTAACTCACTGAAAGGCGATGCGGTAGTAAACCCGATCTTGTCCACGCCAATTGATTTTGCATATTCGACTAAGTCTTTTTGTAATTGTTCGATGCTCACTTTCGCAATTCGCTCCTTCCTTTGGTAATATATTGGTAGTTATGATAAAAATTGAGTAGGTGACCCAATTTGAAAATTTCGCTTAACACTTCTCTTTTAGAACAAAACGATCAGTTAAAAATCGGCATTATCCATTATACCAAAATTACAGTATCAGAATCTCCTCAAATGATTAAAGGACGAATGCAACTTTTTCAAGAAAATCTATTTTTTGAATTACAAGATACATCCGTAAATGAACGTCCTGGTATTTCTGAATGGAGAAAACTTTGGAAATCCTTCGGTGCAGATCCAAATCGATATCGTCATTCTGCTGAAAGCATAATGAGAAGAATCTCTAAACAAAATTATTTAGAACCTTTTCACTCAGGTGTTGACTTAAATAACTTCTTTTCACTGCAATATGAAATCCCAATTGGAATTTATGACTTAAATAAAATACATGGGGATATTGAGATTACCTTAGGAAATGAAGAAACTGGTTATGAAGGACTGAATGGTCGTTTTAATTCGCTAAAACATATTTTATGTAGTAAGGACGATGACGGCCCATTTGGAAGTCCATTTGTCGATTCTATTCGAACAGCGGTGACAGAAGAAACAACAGATGCGCTACAGATTTTTTATTTACGACCTTCATTAGATGAAAGCGAATGTAACGAGCTCCTAAAAGCTGCAGGAAAAATGTTTTGCCAAGTTAGTGGCGGAAATTACAAAATAGCTATTCTTTCATCTAATGAACCTAATATTGTCATATAAGGGGACGATTTCATGAAGAAAATACCACTTTCAGAAGCTGTAAAGTTAAAAAGTATTTTATCTAAAAAAATTCAAGAGCTAACTAATGAAATCAAGATGGTGAGTAAAGCTGTAGTTGAAAAAGGGAAAACGGCAAAACCATCAGGCCGTCTACTTTCAGAGGTAGAGGCTGAACTCTCTAAAGTCCGAAGAGATTCAAGAACATTAGATCGCCTAATTTATCGAGCGAACATTGATAATACTGTAATATTTAAAGATGAGGAATTACCCATTGTTGAAGCAATTGAACTTGCAAGCCAACTCCGTGCTGAAGCGCAGCTTTGTAAGGAGCTAGGAATGGCAGAGAAAGAGAGACTCTACCACAGCACTGGTGATAATGTGATATTCTATCAAGTAACTTTATATGAACCTGCGCATTATCGTGAAAAAGCTAATGAACTAGAAAAAGAAGCACATCGATTATCGAATTTAATTAATGCAAAAAATTATCAAGTAGAAGTCGAATTTGATGACTCTAACTACTTCTAAACAATCATCTCCTCGGGGCGGTGAGAATCCAAACCGAGGCATAACGCTCTATCTAAAATAATTATTTGTCAACATAACCTTAAACTTGGTAAACCAATCACCTGTAACCAGTTACTTTTGTTACCTTTAACTAATAACCAACCGTAGTAAAAGAACAAACAGTTAATCTGAAGTTTCCGTTGATAGACGTTATGAACAGGAGTATTTCACCTTGTGTGAGATACTCCTTTTTATATGTTGTGAGGAAAAATGCTTAGTTTTCGTGCATTACTCTAGTTTGGAAAGATAGTGTTGAAGTTTGATAAATTATATGGATATACTTGTAATATTATTTCAAATTAAGGAGTCTTGAAAATGAAGTTTCCACCGTATTTACTTTTAGTTCTCGCAACAATACTTTGGGGAGGAAATTTTGTTATTGGACGAGCTGTGACAGGCGATATTCCACCATTAACATTATCTCTTCTTAGATGGAGTCTTGCATTTATCGTTTTCTTGCCAATAGCTTATAAATACGTGAAACAAGACTGGCAAAAAATAAAAGTAAATTGGCCCATTGTTATTGCACTGGCCATTACAGGAGTAGCCAGCTTTAACACACTAGTTTATATCGGTGTATATTATACTACTTCTATTAATGCTTCATTAATGAATTCTCTAACACCTATATTCCTATATATATTATCTTTTGTCTTTTTAAAAATTAAGGTCTCTAAAAACCAGGTTGTTGGTACTATCATCTCATTATTAGGTGTTATTTTCATTTTGACTAAAGGGTCCTTTGAAAATTTAATCCATTTTAAATTTAATATTGGAGATATAATCGTTATTATTGCAGTCATCTGCTGGAGTATTTATTCATTACTTGTTAAACAATATGCAGATCGTCTTCCGGGCTTTTCGACATTCCTAATAACTATTGCAATTGGTGCTATCCTTTTAGTTCCCTTCTCTGCATATGAATTACTAACATTAACTAGTCCCATTATATGGTCTCCAAACACAATAGGAGCGATTTTTTATGTAGGAATTCTAGCTTCTATTGTAGCGTTTTTGAGTTGGAACAAAGGGGTTGTTGAAATTGGGGCAAACCGCGCAGGTATTTATTTAAACTTAATTCCCTTATTTGCAACGATTTTTGCAACGATTTTCCTTGGTGAACAGTTATATGCTGCCCAAGTTATTGGTGGTCTTGCCGTAATAGGCGGTGTTATTTTAACAAATCGAAATTGAAAATGAAAATGAAGGTAACCTTTAAAACAGGTTACCTTCATTTTGACAAATTTAATTTATACTATGCACACGCCAACCTTCGTCATCTACGTAATGAAGTTCCCCTTTAACCGTTTCTACTTCGCCCGTTTCCCCTAATGGAACAGTAAGTTCATATTTCTTAACATTGGAAGAATCCTCCAACAATTTAATCGTTGCTTTTTCGAAGTTTAATAAGCTTCCGCCGTCTGCATTTGGTTGTGCTAACTGCCCTTTATGTGTAATAAAGCCTAAATCTTTAAATAGTTTTTCCACTTGCTCTGGTGTATAATAGTCCGCTAAATAGGCCCTTAATTTAGCCTCTGTATTTAATTGCTCAGACATATAACGATATTCTAATTCATCCTTTGTAAATGTTTCTGTGGTACCTTTACCCTCTCCACCCGCAACGGCATTCCAATACGCCTTTTTTGATTCAGTAAATAAATCGAGTGCATCATTGTCTGATATCGAAACTGCTTCAGTTGATTCAAAACGATGGACACGCCAACCTTTTCCAGACACAAAGTGAAGTTCTCCTACCATTGACACTTTTTCATCTGTGTCGCCTAAAGGAATTGTTAACTCATACTTCTTCACAGTTGTGGAATTATGGATTTGTGTAATAATAGCTTTTTCAAAGTTTAATAAACTTCCGCCATCTGCATTTGGTTGAGCAAGTCTCCCATTGTGTGTAATAAATCCAAGGTCTTTAAATAGTTTCTCAACTTGTTCTGGTGAATAAGATTGGCCTAAATATGCTTTCAGCTTCTCTTCTGTATTTAAAGATTCAGACATGAATCGATACTCTATTCCGTTTTTTGTAAACGTTTCAACTTTCCCAGTTTGTTCTCCTCCAGAAACTACATACCAGTAAGCAATATTGGATTCAGTAAATATTTCAAGTGCCTTTTCTTTAGTAAATGAGATTGAATGATCCGCTTGTAAATGAGGTGTTTTATCGACTGAAATAATTTTGTATTCCATATAACCTACTTTTTCAATTAAAAAATAAAGAGTGTTTGCCCCGTCACTTAGTAATCCGCTATTAGCTCCTTTTAAATCTACGTTCAGTTGAACAACATATTCTGTTGTCCCATTTAAACGAGCTATTTCTTTTAGTTCTAAGCCTTCGATACTATTTACTTCACCACTTAGTTGAGTAAATCCGTAATCATTATTCATTGTAAATAACGTACTAATACCATCTGGATTTTTCAATAAATGATTAAATAAAATAACAACAGGATTCACGTTTTGTGGAATATTATATTGATCTGGTAAGAAGTCAGCATTTAATGCACGTGCTAGGTAAACAGCAAATTCCCCTCTAGTAACCTTTTCATTTGGTTTGAATGCTCCGTCATTATTAAGGTCGATTAGGTCATTTTCAACTAATATCGAAATATCCTCGTAGATTTCCGAAGTAGAAGGAACATCTTTTATATCAACCTTTCCAGTGCCTACTAAATCGAACGCTTTTACAAATACCTCAGCAATTTCAGCTTTAGTCATTGGTTTATTAGGATCGAATTTTGTTTCTTTCGGAAAGATACCCGCTTCAATTGCAGCAGAAATACTTTTATATATTGAAGAAGTTTTTGGAATATCTTTAAAGTTCATTTCATACTGGTTTTTCACTTCAATATCTAAAGCTTTAATTAAGATGAGTGCAACTTGAGATTTTGTTATCGGCTTGTTTGGTTGAAATAGGCCATTTTGGTATCCATTTATAATTTTCTGTTCAAATAAATAATTAATTTCCTTTTGCCCCCAGTAATCATCCCCTACATCTTTAAATGATGCAGCCGATGCTCCTGTGACATTACATAATAAAGCTCCAGCTATTACAGACACGATAAAAGTTTTTTGAACCTGTTTCATCTAGATCCCCCTAAATTATGGTTGTTATTTAAAACCTTTCCATTTGTCGCTTGAGGGATTAATAAGTTTCATAGAATTTTAGTTTTTTGAAAAAAACTTTTTTGATTGCTTATTTAAGTCTTGAGTCATAAGAGAAATAGCAAAGGTATTGAAACAACGATTACCCGTTGAGCACGAACCATATAAAGGGAAGATAGAAGTAACTTTACAAAATGAATAGTAATTAATAAAAGGAACAATGCTTCTCTATGAGCATTGTTCCTTTTCGTTTCGCCTCTTGAGCGAATGATTCATTTCTTTAGTCTTACTCTTTTTCTTTTTCATCCTTCTTTTTAGCAGACTCTTTTTCTTTTTCGGCCTTTTCTTTAGCTGCTTCTTTTCCTTTTTCAGCTTTTTCTTTAGCTGCTTCTCTTTCTTTTTCGGCTTTTTCTTTAGCTGCTTCTCTTTCTTTTTCTGCCTTTTCTTTAGCTGCTTCTTTTTCTTTTTCGGCTTTTTCTTTAGCTGCTTCTCTTTCTTTTTCTGCCTTTTCTTTAGCCGCTTCTTTTTCTTTTTCGGCTTTTTCTTTCGCTATTTCTTTTTCTTTTTCAGCTTGTTCTTCAGCTGCTTCTTTTTCTTTTTCAGCTTGTTCTTCAGCTGCTTCACTGATTTTTTCAGTTTCTTCAGTCGCTTCTTCTTGTAATTCTTCAGCTACTTCTGCTAATTCTTTTTCATCATCTAGTAAACCTTTTGATTCCATTTTTGCAAGTTTTTTATTGATTTTATTTTCAAGTCGAACTTTTGCCTTTTCAACATTTTTTTCTAATGCTGCTTTTGCATTTGGATTTTCAACTTTTTTTAGAGCAGCTTCAAGTGCTAGTAAATTAGAAGAGAATTTAGCTTCTAGTGAAGCACGAACAATGTCAATTGATAATGGTTGTTCTTCAGTAACTTCTGTAGACACTTCAGTAATATCTTCTGTTACCTCTTCTTCAACCACTCCCTCTTCAGTTACATTTGTCTCAGAAGTAAGTTCTTCATATTTTTGTAATGCTAACTCATGTTGAGCAAGCGCTTCTTCTAATATTTGATTTGCTAATTCCTCATTACCTTCAGCAAATAATTTTTCTGCTTCTAGTATTCTATTTTCTGCCTCTGAAATGAGTAAGGCAGCATCTATTACTTCATTGTTTTCAACAGCTATTTGGATATTATCTAGTACTGTTTTAAAGAATTCTAGTAAATTAACTGATTCCTTAGTAGTTTCCGCTGTCTCTTCAACAGTTATTTCTTCTTCGATTACTGTTTGTTCTTCTGTCATTTCAGGAGTTGAAGTTTCTTCTGATTCAGCCTCATCTGTAGTTGGCACTTCAACGGTTTCTTCGTTTTCTGAAGTCGTAGTAGTCGATTCATTTACTACTTCTTCAGACATAACTTCTTCTACTTCAACTAACTCTTGTGAAGCCTCCTGTTGCGTAGGTTCTTCATTGGCAAATGCTTGTCCAGCACCGAAAGCAAATGTTGCGGCAACAAAACTTGTTGCTACTACATTACGTAAATTTTTATTCATTTTTGACATAAAAAAATTCCTCCATAAAATATATTTTGGAAGAATCTATAAAGAACTCTATATATATTAGAGCACTCATGATTCTTCATTTGGTAGTCCAGCCATCTTAGTCTCCCTTAGATCTGTGACTTTGCGTCTCTATCTTTCAATAGATTTGCCTTTTTCAAATGAGGAACCTTTGTCGTGTTCTCATTTTCATATTTAATATACTACTAGGAAGCATAATATTCTATGTTTAATATTTACCAATATAGATAAAATCAATTAGTATCCTCTTACATTATAGAAATACTAGAGGAAATTATAAAATTCATTTTATTAAGCATAAAAAGGAAGCCTGACTGTTAATAGGCTTCCTAGCTAATTTATTCAGCTTGCTTAATTAACTCAAAATAGTCATCATTTAAAATCGTTTCATTATAAAAATGCGAATTTTTACCTAGCTCTAAATCGACATAGTTTAACCCGTATTCTTCAACTAATGTTCGCTTATTTGAGAATAAATTCGTACCGAGGCCCAAGCGATCTCCCTCTATCTCAACACCAATACTCGATAAAATAGTTGGATACATATCAAGTGAAGTAAATACTCGATTTTTAGCATTTTTAGGTTCTACATCTGAATTTAAAAACGCATTATAAATCGTACGATTGTATTCAGGATCTATTTTCCCCTCATAGTAGGCAGGATCTTGCATACTTAGATGGTCTCCTAAAACAACAACAGTTGTATCCTCATAAAAGTCTTGTTGTTTTAACCAATTAATAAAACTATTTACTTGTTTGGAGGAATGCGCATACACATTTTCGTATTGTGAATCATACTTTTCTTCTGCTACCTCTTCTAAATAACCATCTGGGAAATGGGTATTGACAGTTAATAATGTAAAACTAAAAGGCTCTTCTTCATTAGCAAGTTCTATAATTTCATCTTTAGCCCATGTAAACAAATCTGTATCGTCATATCCCCACCATACTTTGTCTTCTTCAGTCATTTTCCCTTCGTTAATCGCTGTATAATAATCATAAATTTCATATTGACCATGTTTTGTAAAATAATTAGTACGCCCACCAAAATTGGCATCAGACCCTACCATTAGTTTTAGATTATATCCTTCTTCTTTTAAGATATCTCCTAATGTATATGCACCCTCTAAAAAATTATCAGAGGTTGTATAACTATTACGTTCAATGGGAATCTTCAGTGGGATACCAGAAGTTGTGGATACCATCGCTGCTACTGTCCAACCAGTATTACTAATCGGATAAGCACCACCGATATTATTCGTATTAGAGAAATTAATATTTTCTCTTGCTAATGTTTCTAATTCAGGAATGACAGTATAATCCCAGCCACCACCATTGTCTTTATCTATAAGTGTATTTTCCATAGACTCCAAATAAATGATAATTAAATTACGCTTTTCTTTAGGAAAGGTGATCGAAACGTCTCGCCCATCAACATAATGCTCTTCAATAAATGTAGAATTCTCATAAGTACGTTTAATATATTGATCAATTCCTAATAGGAAAAATCCAACAACGAATGAAAGTAACAACATAAAGGTTGCATAACCAAATCGAAATCTGTTCGTTTTCGGAAGTACTGTAAACTTCATTTCTTTTTTAAATAACCTTAGATAAAAGGTTTTACGAATATATAAAGGAATAATAATCGGTAATAAAATAATTACTAAAACAATGATGAATGTAATAATATTCTCACTTATCCAATATCCTAAAAGCCCTTCGGAAGATCCTTCCATTCCATTTGATAAATAATAAAGAATCTCATCAATTACATATTTCTCATTTATGTACTTTGCTGCTGTAAAGATAATATCTGTTAGTATTAATATTAGTAGAACTACAATACCAACAAATAAACTTTTCTTATTCATATATTAAACTCCAATACAATCAAAAATTTACAAAACTCATTGACAAAAGAAAATTTTAGCAAAATATTTATATTTAATCAATTTCGAAATAACAGGAACGGTTTGAGGAAAAAGCCATTTCTTCTAAAAAAAAAGTTTTTGTCGAAGCATTAATGCACCGATTAATTTCCGTAAAAAAAGAGCAATATTTTGCTCTTTTTTAGTCTAGTATTGGCACATCCATTTTAGTATGCGAAAAAATACTCAAATAATGTAATTCCAAACTACTCCTTTTATTATGATTTAGGCAACCTTTCTTCTACCTAATATAAACATCAGCAATCCAACTAAAACGACAGCAGCGATCCATACCCACGATGGCATTCCACCTTCTTCTTTCGCTACTGTTACATTTGTTTGGGATTGCTCAACAAATTGTACTACGTCTTCGTCTTTTATTGAAAATTCCTTTATTTCATTTAAATTGAGGCTCTCACTTTGAATATTTAACGTATAATTCCCTTCTTCTAATGTTTCATATCCCCATTGGATCGGATATCTAATTTTGGTCTTCGGAGCCATTTTAAATGATCCGAATTCACCATTAAATAACTCCTGTCCTTCTTGATTTGTTATTGAGTACGACCCAGAAACCTCTTCTTGAATTTTTTGCGCATCGTTAATCATTTCAAGATATACTTGAGCTAGTTCCCCGTTAAAACCTGCCTCACCTAATTGAAAGTTTGAATCTACACTGTTTGGTAAATTTAATTTAATTGCCATCGCAATGACCATTTCGGTATTTACAGTAAAATTGGCAGTACCCTCTTCCACCTCTTGTTGCTGTTGTATGGTATTTCCTTGAGTCGAAATCAATACACCCCCAAGTAGAGTTTCTCCATTAGATTGTGGAACAGAGAACTCTATTGGTACTGTTACTGAAGATTGAGGAGGAATTGTTACACTTTCTTCAACCTGTATATTTTCTTTTATGTGTATTCCATTATCCAATAATATCGTTTCCGATGAATCAATTAATTCCTTATACATAATTCCGCCAGTTGGATTTGTAAAGGCATAAGCTGACGCTAAGTTAACTTTTATTTCTTTATCTTCTTTGTTTGTAATGATAATTTCAATTGATTGTTGATCACCAGGGTTCACATTCAAGTCAAAATAACCTACTGTTTCATTATTGTGGTTATCTGGATATTTCGGTTCTACTGTTATGGGCATATTTGCATCTTGTGCTTCTACGAACTCGACATTCCCTACTAAGAAAATCCAAATAAATAAAATAAAAATAATGATAAGATTCCTGTTAATTTTCAAAATTAAACCACCTCATTACATTCTTTAAGAATAGGTTTTCCATTAAAGCTAAAACTTAAAGTACGATTTAAAAAATAAAAAAAAGTCATGTCCATAAAAGACATGACTGGTTGATATCTAATTATATTATAATATTAATTATGGCCCAGTTGGGAATGTTACAGTAATTGTAGTTGAATAATTTCCTGCTTTAACATCCTTCGGTAATAAGTTTAATGTTAAAAGATTTTGATCTACTACAAATGTTCCCATACCTTCATCATTTCCAGCTGAAATGATAACCAATCCCTCATTTTTGTCAATTGCTCCACCAGTTTTAGTTAATAAATCTGCTTCACTTGAACCTGTACCTTCTTTTTCATTCACAGTAGGTGTACCAATCATTAAAGATCCTTGTGGTAAAACTTTCCCTGTTGAATCAGTGAACTGAGTTGCATGCATCCATACACTCCATCCTTCACCAGTACCTCTTGGATCGATAACTTCAAATGAACCCACTGTTGCTTCTGTTGTTTGTATCGAACCGTTCAATGTGATATTATCGAAATTACTAATCTGTGGTTGTCCCATTGAAAGTAAACCACCAGAAATATTTGATGTTGACTCCGCGGCAAATGCTGAATTTCCACCAACTACTGCTGCACCCATGATTGCTACTGTTGAAACTGTTGCAAGAAATTTCTTCATAATATATAAATCCTCCTAGTATATGTGTTTTATTATTATAGGAAGCTGAAGATTTGCATAAATTCACTATGAAAAATCATAGAGAATCTTGAATTTCAACTCTTGTGGAGTATCATTCTCTTCCTTCAGCAACTCAGCCGCCCTAGCTTTTCACCTTAGGCCTGTAGCTTTGCGTCATCGCCTTTCAACGACTTTGCCTTTTTCGGAATGTGAACGATTTTGACTCTCTATTTCTATCGCAATCTTTCGTTCATCACTCACAAACTCATATTACTACGAAATAATATAATAGAATAGACTTAAATTTTGGTAGAAAACCCACTCTACTAGAAGTTTAAATTACTTCCTACTATTATACTGTAAAAATAAATGCTCAAAAAAAGTTCTAACTTTTTATTAAAAAAGCTAGAACTCCACATCCACATTGAGTTGCTTATTGCTCAAAACAAAATAAAAAACCATAGCTTCCGTATTTTTAGAAAGCTATGGTTTTTAAACATTTTAGCTAAATGTATTTCCACCATTCATATTTTGTTCTGATTGCTGATTAAGTTGTCTTACTTCCTCTGCATCAGTTCCAGCAAATCCCGGTTGGAAAATAGATTGCGTACCTGTGGATTGGCCATTCGTTGTAACTGATGATGTCTGGAAGCCTTGCTGTGATGCGTTTAACTGTTCATATTGTTGGATCAACTGTTGGATTTGTGCTAACTTTTGTGCTGCAGTTTGTTCTAACATAGCCATTTGTTGTTGTTGCTGTACGTCTAGTTCCTGCCCTTGAAGCTTTTGAGCGTTAAGTGCTTCCTGCTGTTCCAATTGTCCCGCTATCTGGCTAATTTGATTTAGAATTTGTTGAGCATTTTCATTCATACATAACTCCCTCTCTTATACGATACCTTTAATGTGCATCACTTTTCTTCTTCTTATACGGTACTAGGCACTTTAGCCCTTAGTATCTATTTATTTTAAATCAAACTAAAGTTAACTTAATGGCTCGTCCTTTAATCTTTGAAGTTCATGTCGGCGACGTTGGTTTTTATCTTTTAGATTTTCAAACTCTTCAGGAAGTGCAAATTCCATACTTACTTCTGCTTCAGCAATATTATCTTTAATGTTCTCAATTAAGTTTTCTTTACGAACAAACTTCTTTGGTCTGCCGGCTGGTTGATGTGGATTTTGTTTCATATCTTAACCTCCAGTTTTAATGGTAACAATTTAGTTTTAGTTTGGTTGACTTTTTTGAGTTTATACTTTAGTTCCATATATATAGAAACAGCATATCGGAATTATTCAATTAAATTGTATGTATAATTTTTTTATCACTTTGAAATTCTATTAATGTAGATGGCTTTATTGAAAAACAATAAAAAAATGAAAATTATTGAAAATAATGTTGCATTTTTCTTTTCTTTTGTATATTTTAAATATAGTTGTATATGATCGAAGGGGAGTAGTTTTTACAATAAAGCCGTCATTACATGGGGAGATCCCATCGGTTTTATTGGCAACCATGCGTTGTTAACAAGACCTTTGAATTATGAATTAATCTTCAATTCATAATTCAAAGGTCTTTACTTATTCCTAAGATTAAAAAACTTCTTGGAGGTATAAGATGGATTTATCATTATTTCTACAGTATGGTTCAGTATTATTAGTTTTAATAGTACTAGAAGGTTTATTATCTGCAGATAATGCCTTAGTTTTAGCGGTAATGGCCAAAGGTTTACCAGAAAAACTTCAGAAAAAAGCATTAGATATCGGTTTAGCACTTGCCTTTATTTTCCGTATTGGTGCTATCTTTGTTATTTCATTTTTATTTAATGTTTGGCAAGTTCAAGCAATTGGGGCAGCATACTTAATCTTTATCGCCGTTAAACATTTTCTCAAGCGGGATCATGGAGAAGTGGAAGTTAAAGAAAAGAGTTTCAAAACGACTGTTGCACAAATTGCTTTAGCTGATATTGCTTTTGCAATTGACTCCATTTTAGCAGCGGTAGCATTAGTAATTGCTTTACCAGCAACAACTTTTGGACATATTGGTGGTATTGATACTGCTCAATTTGTACTTATCGTCTTAGGGGCTATAGCAGGCTTAGTTGTTATCCGTTTCGCATCGCAAGCGTTCGTGAAACTACTAACAGAACGTCCATCCCTAGAGTCAGCAGCAATGTTAATTGTAGGTTGGGTAGGGGTAAAATTAGTAATGCATACTCTAGCTCATGATGCTGTTCATATTATTCCTCACTCTTTCGTGGAAGGTCCAATTTGGAATTCAATTTTCTGGGTTGTCATGTTATCAATCGCTATCATTGGATGGTTTGCTTCAGGCAAGAAAAAGCCAGAGCATGAAGCATCAACCGAAAACGAATAAGAGATGTAAAGAGAAAAAGTGCCTTTCCCGCTTTCAGGATTGGCACTTTTTTATTTAATAGTAGGTTCATGTTAAACTATACATAATTCAAAAGAGGTGATTTAGTTGTTAAAAGAAGCAAGGAAACTATTACAGCAATATTATGGTTATACTGATTTTAGAAAAGGGCAAGCAGAAATTATTGAAAATATTTTGCATCAAAAAAATACACTGGGCATTCTTCCAACTGGTGGCGGAAAATCCCTTTGCTTTCAAATTCCTGCACTACTTTTTGAAGGGACGACAATCGTTATTTCTCCACTTATATCGTTAATGAAAGACCAAGTAGATTCCCTTACTGCTTCTGATATTCCTGCAACTTATATTAATAGTTCGCTGACTCATAACGAACTTCATGAGCAGATATCTTTGATTCGTCAAGGTGCCTATAAACTTGTTTATGTTGCTCCTGAAAGATTTGATTCTGATTATTTTATCGACGTATTAAATTCAATTAATATCACATTAATTGCTTTTGATGAAGCTCACTGTATTTCTCAATGGGGACATGATTTTAGGCCTAGTTATCGTTCAATAGTAGCGGCATTAAAGAAACTAAATCAGCATCCACCCGTAATAGCGTTGACAGCAACAGCGACGGCAAATGTTGCAGACGATATTCGCGAGTTATTACATATTGATCTGGCAGATACTTTTACAACCGGTTTTGCCCGTGAAAATCTCTCTTTCCATGTCATAAAAGGGTCTAACAAACGTGATTTTATTTTGGAGTATTTAAATCAACATCCAAGTGAATCAGGCATCATTTACACATCGAGTAGAAAAGAAACGGATGGGCTTTATAATTATTTAACCGCTAAAGGGTATTCTGTCGCAAAATATCATGCAGGACTTTCTGAAATAGAGCGTAAGGAAGCTCAAGATCAATTTGTCTATGATGAAAAACCCATTATGATTGCAACGAATGCTTTTGGAATGGGAATTGATAAGTCAAACGTTCGTTTTGTCATCCATTACAACTTACCAAAAAATCTTGAAGCCTATTATCAAGAGGCTGGACGAGCAGGTCGTGATGGCGACGAGAGTGAATGTTACATTTTATTTTCAAAGCAAGATATACAATTACAAAAATTCTTTATTGAACAAACGAGTTACGATCCCGAAAAACGTGAAGAGGAATATCGTAAGCTAAACCAAATGGTTTTATACTGCCATACAGAAGAGTGTCTTCAATCTTATATTATTCGATATTTTGATCCAACAGTGTCTGAAATGAAATGTCAAAAATGTAGCAATTGTAAAGATACTCGAGAAAAAGTAGATATCACACGTGAAGCACAAATGATTTTCTCTTGTTGTAAGCGGATGGGCGAACGATTTGGTGCTACATTGATTGCACAAGTTTTAAAAGGTTCTAATTCAAAGAGAATTAAGGAACTAGGATTCCAACAGTTAACAACCTATGGACTATTAAAATCACAAACAGAAAAGGAAATTGTAGATACTATTAATTATTTACTTACAGAAGATTACTTACATTTAACGGATGGAAAATATCCTGTTGTTATGTTAACGCAAAAAGCAATCCCAGTTTTAAAGGGTGAAGAAACGGTCTGGATGAAAAAGGACCGAACACCAATTAGAGCATTAAATGAGCAAGAGGAGAACGAGGGCTTATTTGAAATCTTACGTACTTTAAGAAAACAATTAGCAGCAGAAGAACAGGTGCCGCCATTTGTCATCTTTTCAGATACTACATTAAAGGAAATGAGCCGTTACTTTCCTACAAACGAAGCTTCCATGCTTCAAATTAAAGGTGTAGGACAGAGTAAATTCGCAAAATACGGCAAGGCTTTTATTAAAAGTATACAAGATTTCTTATCAAATAATGAAATGGAAATGCCAAAACTCCCTAGCACTCAACAAGAGGAACAACCAAGAGAGAACAAATTAACTGATAAACCTAGCCATTTAGCTTCTTATGAATTATTTATTGATGGAATGAGTATTGATAACATCGTCTTACAAAGAAAGTTATCGAAAATTACTGTTCAAAATCATATTATTCGTTGTGCCGAGGAAGGCCATGACATGAATTGGTATAAGATATTTGATGAGGATACCGAAAAAAGAGTGATGAAGGTTATTCTAGAATTAGACAGTGATAAACTTAAACCTATTTGGGAAGCACTGAATGGCGAAATTGATTATTTTATTATACAGGCTGTAATTACGAAGAACCGATTGAATACAAACATTAGGTAACAAAAATAGCGACCTATCCACTTTTGAATCTGGCTAGGTCGCTACGCTACTATTATTTATCGATAATGAAAGCCTTGTTTTTTTATAGTAGAACTAGTGACTTTTGCATAGGGCTCGAAGCGGGTCTCATAAAAGTGTGCTACTTTACTAGACCAATCACTCGAATCTTGACCATTCGTCCTTTCAGACATATAAGATGCAATCGTATCATCGTACAGATCAATAACGTCCTTTTGTATATTGAAATTGTATTTTTCTTTATGGTAAGTCGCCTGAAGAGGAAGTCTCGGTTTTGGACTAGGTATAACCTTAGGATAACCGATTGCAAGGCCTGAAATAGGGTATACGTATTCCGGAAGTTCTAATATTTCAATAACGTCTTGTGCATTTTTTCTGATTCCTCCAATTGGAACGGTTCCAAGTCCCATTGACTCAGCAGCTATAACCGCGCTACCTAAAGCGATTCCTACATCCGTGGAACCGATGATAGTTGCCTCAAGATCATACACAATTCGAAACTCCATATTATTT
The DNA here is from genome assembly GCF_900291985.1 of Lysinibacillus timonensis. Taxonomy (NCBI): domain Bacteria; kingdom Bacillati; phylum Bacillota; class Bacilli; order Caryophanales; family Bacillaceae; genus Lysinibacillus; species Lysinibacillus timonensis. The sequence continues at coordinate 1,553,220 of NZ_LT985980.1, forward strand.
TTTTCTGAGGCTAATTTTGCCCGATAAAAATCCATACAGAAGACAAGAAAAACATGGGCCTCCTCCACCCATTTTTGATCACCAGCAGCTTTTGCTAATAATGACTTTCTTTCAGGATTTCTGACAGCAATAACACTCACTTGCTGTCCATTAATCCAATTTGGTGCCGCCATTGCAGATCTTATTATAGCCTCCACCTGCTCTTCACTAACATCTTTACTCGTATCATAATCTCTTACAGAACTATGCTTACCTAATTGTTTAATGACATCATTCATAAAATCACTCCCATAGTATACCCTACTATACAAGTTACTTTAGTTTCAAATAAACTACTTAAAACCCTTGGGACATACAACCTCAAGCTTTAATAAACACATCAGCCCGGTATCACCACTGACCCAATTTTTATTAGACAGCTATACTACATAACACGCTAAATTTCTATAGCCCCACCATTAATTCGTTTAAATCCTCGTGACTTGCTTAACTCTTCTACAAGCTTTAATGCTGCTTGATCTTTCGCTTTTGCTTCAATCATTATATCTGCGGATTTTCCAAAAGCTTGCAATGCCTTAATAAAAGGAAGTGCAAAATCTATTTCAACAAAATCTGCATGTGCTCTTGTTAATTTTTCTGATTTGGGAGAAGACAAATGGAATTTTGGTACCTTTCCCGTACGTTCCCATGTTGCAAAGATTCGAGGAAGGAAACTTTCGAATTCTCCACTTTCATTATTTGCCCAATGATGATGATAATCAAAAACAAATGGAACTCCTTGCTCTTCGCAAATTGTGAGTGTTTCTTCTGCCGTGTATGTCTTATCATCATTCTCTAACGTTGTTTGCATGCGAATATCTGAGTGTAGCTCCTTAAAATTTTGATGAAATCTTTCTATTGCTTCTGATTTATTGCCATATGTTCCGCCTACATGAATATTAATATTAGCGTCCTTATGTAATCCCATCGCCTCTAACATTTCGTAATGATAAGTCATATCTATTATTGCATTAGCTGTAATATGTGCCTGCGGACTTGTAAACAATGTATATTGATTTGGGTGAAAACTAACTCTTAAATTATTCTTCTGTACCAACTTGCCAATGTCTTTGAAAAGTGTTTTAAATGGTGTTCTAAAATCCCACTTTACTTCTGGATGTGTAGCAAGTGGCACAATGGAAGACGACATTCGGTAGATGTCAATTCCATATGCAATATTATAATGAAGGGTACGAATGGTATTTTTTAAATTCTGTTCTGTTAAATAATAGAGCTTTTCTTTTCTACTATCCTCATCGAGTTTCTTCCAATTTGTAAAAGTTAACGTTCGAGAAGGTGAAGCCTCCCACAAAGAAAGAGCTGTTGAGACATATCCAAATCTAAGTATCACCGTTTTTTCACTCCAGCTTATCTATTTTCGATGGGAGTAGTGTTTGTGTTTTTTTAGAGATTGATACGTTTATGTGTGTCGTAAATACTTTTTGTTTTCAAAGAGATCTTGAAATAAAAAAGGTTGCTGAAAATTAGATACCCAATTTCCAACAACCGGTAATAGAAGTTTAATCGTTTTACTAGCTATAACTTATACACTCACATTATTTGAAGCTTTTAATTCACGTTTTTCTTCTAAAGCATTGACTACAACTGCAGCAGAAGCATCTCCAGTTACATTTAAGGATGTACGCATCATATCCAAAATTCGGTCAATTCCAGCGACTAGTGCTACAGCTTCTAATGGTAACCCTACTGCGGTTGTCACCATCGTTAGCATAATCAAGCCGGCACCAGGGACACCTGCAGTACCGATGGAAGCAAGTGTTGCAGTTAATACAATCAATATTTGTTGAGTAATACTAAGATCAACGCCCATAAATTGTGCTATGAATAACGCACATACACCTTGATATAATGCTGTTCCATCCATATTAATAGTAGCACCTAATGGAAGTACAAAGCTGCTTACTTTCTTCGAAACACCAAGGTTATCCTCCGTATTTTTAATTGTAATAGGCAATGTACCAGAACTACTTGACGTACTAAATGCGACTAAGCTCGCGGGTGCAATACCTTTAAAAAATGTAAGAGGATTCATTTTTGCAATGGTTTTAACTGAAAATGAATAGACTAATAAAGCGTGAATAATACACCCTGCATAGACAACGAGGATTAGCTTAATTAATGGAAGTAATACTGAAACTCCATATTGACCGACTGTTGGTGCAATTAAACCAAATACGCCGATAGGAGCTACCTTCATTACCATATTCGTAATTTTATACATAATTTCAGCTAACCCGTCAAAGAAGTTATATACAGGTTTAGCTTTGTCTCCAATCATTGTAATCGCTATACCTAGGAAGATTGCAAAGAAGATAATTTGGAGCATATTTCCTTCTACTAATGAAGCAAGAGGATTCGTTGGGATGATATTTAAAAATGTATCAACAATTCCTGGTGTAGCTGTTGGCTCAGCTTTTTCACCAGATAATGAGAGATTAAGTCCTGAACCCGGTGAGAAGATATTTGCTAGAATTATTCCAATTGTTACAGCAACTGCAGTAGTCAACATATAGTAGATAAACGTTATTCCACCCATTCTCCCGATTCCCTTTAAATCTCCCGTCCCAGCAACACCTACTACTAGAGAAGCAAGAACTAATGGAACAATGATAAATTTAATAAGTCGTAAAAATAAGTCCCCAAGTGGCTTAACTACCTCAATACCTGGTCCGACAATAACACCTAAAATAATGGCAATAACAAAAGCTATTAAAATTTGTGAAAGCAAACCAATTTTTTTCATATTTAACCTCCTTTGATATATTAATTTAATAGTAATTCTAAATTCGTATCGTGACGGTCATGAATCCTTTAAGAATCATAATTTTAAATAATACTATGCTGTAAGTTGTATCGTTTATGAATGACATCAAATTTGATTTATTTTTAGAAGCCTATATATCTATGTAGGATTTCTTATACAAGTATCGAGGATTGTAGGATTTACGATCAGTACCCCATCAATCAGTTTAGAGGCGAAATGGTAATATCGATATCTAACAAGGAGTGATATGTAGAGGATATTGTAGAAGAACTTCCGATACTATCTAGAGGAAAACTTAAATAAACAACATATAGGGACTGAGCAATAAAATGATACTCAGTCCCTATTATGATTCGATTATAAGGCTTAAATAGTGATTAGTTTAGATCTAATCCTGGAAAGCATTATTATACTATAACCTTCGAAACATCCGTTCTCGCCTTACTATCTTCAAACCAAATTACTTCTTCTACGGGTTGTGGGTCACGCCCATATATTTCTTTAACTCCGAAGCAGTGCACTTCAAGATACGCATCAGCCATGCGATTAAGCACCCAAGCATCTGAAACAGGCGCTTCCGACCAACAGTAAATATCCATTTGATTTAGCTCATTTGTTATATTATGAATTCTTTCATACCGAATCGAATCTATCTTTTTAAAATTATTGCGCTCATAAAATCGTATTCTTCGTTCTGAATCGGGATCTTGAATTGTGACTGGTTCAACTTCGAGAATAATGGTCTTTCCTCTTTTTTTAAGCTCATTCAAAACCATGCTTCCGATTCCTTTACCTCTAGTAGTTCCCTTTACTAATATATAGTCAATGAATATATAATCTAGTTTTTCAAAATAAACCAATATATATTCCATATCGTCAATTATTTGATATAATCCCTTTTTTTCCTTCAAAAGAAGTTCAAAGTGCTCCTTTGTCTTCATCTCTTTCTCTGGAAAATATTCTCTCAACTTCTTATACCAACTACTCATCCCGACACTCCCTTAATTGAACTTAGATAGAACACAACTTTCTTCGAATGAAAAAACGTTATTTTAGAATATTTTATTCATTTAAAGAAATAAAATATTGCATTATTTATTTATTCCTATGCATTCAAATTTAGACGCTTTTAATTGTTAATGTTTTGTTAATAAATTATTATCAGAAATTAAATAATTGTTAATTAAGTAGAAATATTAGAATATAATAGAACATTTATTAATATTTATTCCTAGGAAGATTTCTTAATTTTTAATAGATAGGGAGAATCATAGGAATGAGTGAGAATCATAAAAAAAGAATCGCACTACTCGGATGGAGTCTACAAGCAATTGAAGCAATTGATAAGATGGGACGTCCTTTTGTCGTTGTTGGTCCACCAGAATTTAAAGAATTTGCAAAAAAGAATGGAATACAGCATATTTCCTGGCAGTTTGAAACACCCATAGAACAAGCACATGAACTTTATGAACAATTAATTGAACAGAATGTAACCGTAGCTGTTCCAATTTACGAACAAACTGTTGAATGGGCCGGAATGTTGAATTCATTATTATGGGATAATCCAAAAATTTTCAATAAATCACTACTTCTTAGAGATAAAGGATTAATGAAACGCCGCGCACATATTGTCGGCCTTAACGTTGGCGTTTTTGAAGAGGTATTTAATAAGGAAGATGTTCATAAATTCTTTCTTCGTTTAAATGATTCATTATTAAACTTTGATGAGCAACAATTTGAACCAATTCATGTAAAGCCTTTCGATAAAGCCGGAACAGTCGGTCATCATATGATTAAAAGACCTGAAGATATTAACAAAATTGACGACTCCGAATTTCCTTTATTAGCAGAAAGTCATCTCGATGGCCAAGAATTTTCTTGTGAGGTATTTGTTCATAATGGAAAAGTTAAATTTCTAAATATAACGGAATATGTAAAACTTGGACACTCAAACTTTGTCCCTGCTTCTCCATCTCTTGAAAAATGGAGACCTCAAATTCGTGAGGCGGTTGAAAAACTTGTAGAAGGCTTTGAAGTTGAATTCGGGCTTTTACATCCGGAATTTTTCGTAACATCTAACGGGAAAATTTATTTTGGCGAGGTAGCAAACCGTATTCCAGGCGGTCATATTTTTGAACATATTGAAAGAGTTTATCATTTCAGCCCCTACCAAGCGCAAATTCTGTGCTGTGATCCAGAAACTACTGAACAAGAATTAGAAACATTCTTCCCTGAAGAAGTTGTATCTGCTAAAGGGTATTCAGGGAATCTAATGGTCTATCCGAAGGTGAAAAACATTACACGATTAAACATACCTAATGAGTTAAAAGAACATCCTTATTTTTTAAAGCACAATATGTTCATTCCTGCTACATCGAAGGTTGTACAACGTATAGGATTTGGAAACCATTATGGCTCTCTTTATTTTTACGGTGATGATAGCGAAGAATTACGTAACCTTCTAGTAAACTACGAAAATCACGATTTCTATTTATAAGGAGTGAATAAAAGATGAGTACTACTGCAACAAAAGAACGAAAACAAAGTACAACTACTCGCAAAAAATCAACGAGCACGACTAAAAAGAAGAAAACTGTAAGTAAACATTTAACTCTTTTAGAAAGTAAATTTGAAATAGCATTAAACCTCCTAGATGAAGCAAAACCATTAGCGAAAAGTCTTTATCAGACAGACGTTTTCCAATTGGCTGTAGAACTTGCTGCTTCAAGAGAAGGTATTTCTATTATTGATAAATATGCTCACCTTTTCGACCAAGCAGGCTTATTCCAATATGGTGAATGGGAAGACCTAACAAAATTAGAGCCACAATTCGTAGGTGGCTCATTGAGAGTTCGTTCTATCTATTCAATTATTGAATTACTGAGTGAAATGCGAATTCTAGCTATCGCAAAAGGTGCCTATAAGCATGAGCATTTTACTAAGGAGAAAGCTATTACTTTCCTTAATGAAGTAATGGCTTTAAATCTAGATCTTTTATCCCCAATCGAAATGGTAGAGAAAACAATACAACCTGAAGCACATATAATCCGCGCTTATCATTTATTGACTTATCTCGGTGAAGAACTTTCATATAAATCTGTTGCAGAAAAAATAGTTCATGAGATAGAAAGATTGACAGTTCAACGTCCTATTATTACTCATCGGATTGTCGAGTTAATTCAAACATCACAAACGTTAAATCATACTGATATGGATGAAGAAACTGCTGATAGTCTAACCAAGTATTCACAAGCAATCGATGCCCCAACACCCATTAGCCAAGAGGTATCTAATCAAAGAGAATATCGCTTACGTTTAGAACGTGCAACTGACGAAGAACTGATGGCAGAAGCACAAATTTTTGTATCATCCATGAACCAAACCGGCTTGGTTTCTCCATTTCACGCAGTTTTCATACGTTTCCTTAACCGGAAAAATCATAAAATACTACTAACAGCACTAGCTTTAACTGATTTAGGAACCGAAAGTTTTCATAACTATCCGAAATTTATTCATGACCTGATCCAAATATCAATTTACCCTGAAACTTGTCAGTCCATCTATGGTCTAGCAAAATTGCTAAACCGCGGTGTACTAAAAACGGATGGCGTAGCATTAGCAATTCGTGAATTATTTGAACTACCAATCCACTCTCAAGTGAGTAAATTGCTTAAAGAAAATAAACATGAACAAAGTGGCATTCGAGTAAACGGAATTCTAGTGGCAGGTGTCATAAGTGTGCTTGGTCAACCACTTGGTATCGGACAAGGAACGCATCCAATCTGTCAATCCGCGAGAGCAATTTCTCTTTGGTCTCAATTTGATATTCGTAAATTACTATCATTTGTGACGTCTGTTGTACGCGATCATAATCTTGTCATGAGTTTTGAAGGAGAGCTCATTCATTCTTCTCTTCTATTAAACGATTTTGAGAGTGAAGATAAGGAAGATTTGGACCCCATATCGGTTGTCTTAGTTCCTCATCTCGATAAAATCTATCATCAAATGATGAATCGAACACTACTTCGAGGTGAAGATGGTCATAAATGGGTTAACCGTGAATTCTATGGGTATTATATTCCAAGTGGATTTATTCATGTAATTGACCCCTTAACTATTCAAGTTTCAAATTACGCAAGCTTTGTGAAACTTTTCTATGCCTCACACCATCCGGACTATAATGAAGGCAACAAATTAATCTACCCAAATCCTGTTGGTATCTTTTTAACAAATGTTCATGGGGATTTACTCGGTCTACACGCAGTTTCTATTCAAAGAATAATGAAGGATCAAAATGGGGATGTACGTATTTATTTTTACAATCCTAATAACGATCGTACACAAAACTGGGGGCAAGACATAAAACCAAGCGTTGCTGGCTTTGGAGAAGAAGAAGGGGAATCTTCATTATTATTCCATCAATTTGTCTCAAGATTGTATGCCTATCACTACAATCCTTATGAACAAGGGGATACATTTATGGTTGAAGATAGTCTTGTAGAAAAAATTGAAGCTTTGGCTAAAAACAGTTGGGGTAAAACTTATGAATGGGCATAAGACTAAGAACTGAATATATTTTATTGACTAAATTAGAGACCCGAAGTAAGTCGTTCGTGGTCTTTTTTTAATAGTAATCTTCCTCACTATTTGAATTGTTTCATTGGTTATGGTACATTTATCCAAATTTTAAAAATTCAAAGAAATCGTCACTCTATTTGTACTCCTCAATAAAATATATAAACGAACTTTACTCAAAAAGGAGGAATGCTATATGGGACTTCTACAATTTTCATCAGAGAATGCATTTCAAAACGTCTTTCACCAACTATTGTTTGCACCGTTAGAAAGTAAGAAATTATTTCAACCAACCGTATTAGATAAAGCAGCAGACCTTATCAATGAGCCTCATGGATTGAACATACTTCTTCAGCTTGCTCCTCTCTTTGATCAGTCGGGAATCTTTATTGGAAAGCCTTGGGAAAGTATTGAAAAACTTGACCCAACATTAGTTAGAGGTACCCTACATGCTGGAGGTACGCTTGCTGTAGCGGAAGTTTTGAGCGATTTAAGAATTCTTGCTATTGTCAGAGGTGAGTATAAGCACCCAAAAATGACTGCTAAAGAGGCTTCTGATTTTTTAACGAGAGTATTGGCTTTAAATATAGATTTACTCCTTATGAAGGAAACAGAAGAGAATCGGGTGACGAAGCTTTACAAAGATGAACAGGCTTCTGAGTTTTTAAGATTTATATCCGAGCATTGTTTCTCACCTCGCGTCTTTGAAAATCTTTACAAGGAAATAGATCTTCTAGCAGTTCAAGGACCTATCGTCACCAATAAAATTAACAAATTAATATCTAGTGCAAAAAAATTAGCTGAAGGCCAAGATGTAGAGCCAAAACTTTTGAAGTATGTAAAAGCTATCTATTCTCCTTCTAATCTAGCCCTAGATACTACTGAAAACTATGAAGACAAACTAAAGGACGCAAGTGATACAGTACTTATTCAAGAGGCCGAACAACTTCGTTCATCATTGGTGGAAACAAGGCTCGTGTCAATTTTCCATGTTATTTTCTTAAACTATATTATTAACGAGAAGCCAGACCTCCTTAAATATATTTTTGCTGTAGATGATATCGCTAAAAGAAATCTACATTTCAATAATGATCTCATTTCTTCACTCATTAGCTCCTCCATAACCATTGAAACTCGAAGAAGTATCTATGGGTTACTACGTTTTTTACAAAGGGATCTATTCACCAAAGAGATCGTTACTGAATTAAGGGAACTAATGCAGATTCCAATTCATGAAAAGATAATCCACAAACTAAATTCTCGTTACAAACTACAACATGATAACGACCTACGATCAATAATAATTTCAGGCATAATTAACATTCTAGGAATGCCACTTGGTATTGGGCAAGGGTTTAATCCTACGTGCCAATCCACAAGGGCCATTAGTTATTGGTCACAAAAAGAACCTGTCTTACTGCTTAAATTATGTAATCAATTTTTGAAAAACGGGAGTATCTCGATGACTTTCGAAGGAAGAACATTTTCTTCAGAAATTCTATCACCTGTTCCATTGGATGATGAAATCAATATCGATCCGATTTCACTTCTCTTAGTTCCCCATTTAGATTCAATCTATTTTGAAATGTTAAAAGCAGCTGAAAATCGTCATCAGGACCCTCATAAATGGGTTAATCCCGCCTTTCATATTACAGGCGTATGGCCTGGGTTTTCAGATATCTATCATGACTTAAATTTCATCGAAAATTTCCGACTTTACTATCACCCAATGTATAATCCTGATGTGAATATTGGACTTCCTCAACCTGTTGGAATTACTATTTATAATCGCAACGGCCAAGTACTTGGGGCCCATGCAATACTGATTCAAAGAATAGAGCCCGATCCATCCGGCATTATGCGAGTATACTTTTATAATCCTAACAACGACAGTCTACAGACTTGGGGTAGCCAAGTCCAAACAAGCGTAACAGGCAATGGTGAACTTGAGGGTGAATCTTCCCTCCCTTTTGAAGAGTTTATCCATTTCATTTATGCGTTTCATTATCCAGAGAATTAACATAACAGTATTTGCATTAAACATTAAAGTTGTCCATAACCATCCAAATGATCTGGGTGGTTATTTTCATTCCACCGTCATAATTTATGAGTAGCAATAATGGGCATTTGTACAAGTTCCCATATCGACGGTATCCATTAACATACTGTTTATTCAATCCTAACCAAACCCGATGAAACTTAATACTTTTTCCCCTCTTGTAGTGATATAGGATACACCATAAGAATTAAAATACCAATAATTGGATTAGTCATTATTCACCATTTTTATTTATATAAAACTATACTTTTTGCAGTGTTCATTTAATAGTTTTTATAGGTAAGATAAGATGGAGAGTTTTTTGTGGTATTGTCGGGTATTACCTAATACCACTACGGAATTAATAAGATTGGGAGGGGAAATTTTGAAAGTGAAATATTTATTATCCATTTTTTACGTAACTTTAACCATACTTATATTAGTTGGATGCAGTTCGTCTAACAACACGGAAGCGCAAAACAACAAGGATAACGAAACTGTGGAAGCAGAAAACAATAAAGATAACAAAGAAAATGATGAAAATACTGAAACAGAAGATGAACAGTCTATCGATGATTCTGACTTAATTGAAGCTGTTGAAACAGCACCGGTTTACCCAGAAGTGTCGTTCCAAAATATTAATTGGTTCTTCGGCAGTCCGGATCGTCAGCCAACTGGTGGTATTTGGGTTTATACATCAGAAACAATTCCTTCAGGGTTTGATAACACCGTTGATTGGGAAACAGAAGACTTATTACTCGTTCAAATAAACGACCCAAAATATGTTGATCATGATATGGAATACAAAGCACTACAAGTTATAGACGATAATGTAGTGAAAATTGTTGTAAGTCTTGAAGCCGATGAATCTAGCACAGATAAAGAACCCGCAAGAAGATATGCGTCGGTTGAAAAAGGTGAACTAGTAGGTAAAAAGTTCCTCGTTGAAACAGTTGAAGGAGATAAAATTGACGTTGGGCTCCAAGTAAAAACAAGTGAACTTTCTGATACCGATGAAAAGTAAACAAATAACTTAAAAGGGTGGCTATGCCGTGTTAAACAGCAGGGCCACTTTTTTTGTTTGCCTGCCTTTTCAAAAATAGAAAACGAACCATATTCGCTAGTCTTCATCTACTCCATTATTATTTTATAGTAAGAAGTGTTTATTATAAAATTTTTGCCTACACATACAATGTACAGTTAGACAAATGTAGTGGAAGGCTTAAATTTAGTTATCTTTTAACAGGAGGGCGGTTTCTTTGTTATTTGAACTACTCCTTATAGGAGGAAGTGTTTGGGATATTCCTTTGTTTATTTCCCTTGTAGGCATTGCTATTATTTACTCTTTATTGCTTAAACAGTTCACAATCATTAAATTCTACAGTAAACAACCACTACTCTTTTATCTAGCTTTATGTATCATATACCTCCTACTCGGAACACCTCTTTCCACAATAAGTCACTTTTCATTCAGCTTACACATGTTACAAATGAGCATTCTTTACTTTATCGTAACCCCCTTACTATTGACGAGTATCCCAGAGAGCTTGTTTGAAAAAATAATAGAGATCCCAATGATTAAGAGAACAGGTCAGCTATTAATTGCACCGAGACTAGCTTTATATATATTTTCTATTCTATTTCTAATCTACCATTTACCATTAGTTTTAAACTTTCTCACCCAAAGTCCCTTTATGAAAAATGGGTATTTATTCATTTTGTTTATTCTTTCTTTTAGTATATGGTGGCCTATTGTTTCACCTAATCCCTTCATGCGAATTTACGATGAGCAAAAAAAACGCTATCTGTTTCTAAGTGGCCTTATGTTAATGCCTGCTTGTATAGTATTTATTTTAAGCGCATTAGTAGTTGAGACACATAACCCATTTTTAAATCAACTAGCAGTACAACTTTGTATACCCCCAGATATTAACTCTATAAACTTATTTCCATTTCCTTATAGTACAAAAATGGACCAATTCATCGCTGCTGTTTTAATGTTGGGAATTCACAAGTTCAGCCTATTCCTTTTTTCTCGTCGAGGCAATAATTCACATGAAAAGTTATTATGTAATTAAATGATATCAAAAGTGATTTCTTATTTATTTCACAAATTCTTTATCATAAACTTTCATTAAATTAAGTAAGATTAATTAGCTACAAATAAAAACTTAATGGAAATATAAAGGAGGCTACTAATAAGTGAACGAAACAGTTTACTTAGATGTAAAAGAGTTACATTGTCCGGATTGCCCGCAAAAAGTGGAAAAAGCCGTTTCAAAGCTGGATGGGGTAAGTGAAATTAAAGTGGACTATGATACAGAAAGCGGCATCGTGTCTTTCGATAATTCATTAACGAGCATTACTGATATTATAAACAGAATTAATAAGATGGGGTTTAAAGCATCAATTTCCGAACCTACACCTGTAAAAGAATAAATAATAATTCATCCCGTTTATAACTGAACTGCCCCCAAATAGCTGACACTTTTTAAAAGTCGCTATTTGGGTTTTTCTATGAGGAAAAGCAGTTACAATACTGGAGGAAACTGATACATAACAAACACCAAATGAATTAGTCTCTAATGCCAGCCATTTCTTTCTCTTGAATACTCAATACAGAAGATAATAGTTTCTGTGTATATGAATGCTTTGGTGTCTCGAATATATCTACTGTACTACCGACCTCTACTAGTTCTCCTTTATACATGACAGCGACTCTTTGACACATATAACGAATCACTGACATGTTATGAGAGATAAATAAATAAGTAAGATTACGCTCTTTCTGTAATTCTTTCAAGAGGTTTAATACTTGAGCTTGAACAGACACATCAAGAGCAGAGGTTGGTTCATCTAGTACGATACATTTTGGATCTGTTATTAATGCCCGCGCAATGGCAATCCTTTGTCTTTGACCACCACTAAATTCATGCGGATAACGATTTAAATGTTCCTCTTTCAATCCTACTCTTTTCATTAAGTGGAGGAGTCGTTCTATATTTCCCATTTGATTTCGTTGTAATCTAGGAAAGGCTAATAACGGCTCTAAAATAATATCCTTCACTCTCATCCTTGGGTCAAGTGAGCTTTGTGGATCTTGGAAAACTGTTTGTATTTCTCCTGCTCGGATTCGTTTATACTTATTTTTTACCCATAACTGTGTTCCATTATAGGATATCGTTCCCTTCGTAGGAGATTCCAACCCTATTATCATTTTTCCTAATGTGCTCTTACCTGAACCGGACTCACCTACGATACCTAAAATTTCGCCTTCCTCAATAACTAAATTAGTTGGCTTAACTGCATGCATGTTTTGATTTCCGGTCTTATAGATTTTTTCAATTTGCGAAATTTCAATCATACACTCACCTTCTCTAACCAACAAGATACTAGATGATTTGCCTCGCGCATTTTCAACTCGGGATGTTCAGTTTTACAAATATCCATTACTTTTGTACATCTTTCAGCAAAAGTACATCCAATTGGTCGATTCAGCAAATTAGGTGATTCCCCTTCTATTGCTCGTAACGGTTGGTGAGGTTCAACTGTATCAGGTAAGGCACCTAAAAGTGATTCTGTATATGGATGCTGTGGTCGATTTAAAACATCCTTTGTATGTCCGCTTTCCACAACTTCACCTGCATACATGACAATTACTCGATCACATGCATTGGCTACGACACCTAAATCATGGGTAATAAGTAAAATGGAAGTCCCTCTTTTTTGATTCAATTCTTTAATTAAATTAATAATTTCATATTGTATTGTTACGTCAAGGGCGGTCGTTGGTTCGTCTGCTATTAATAAGTTGGGTGGTGAAGCCATTGCAAGTGCAATGACAATTCTTTGTCTCATTCCACCACTCAGTTCAAATGGATATTTCTTTGCTACAAGCTCGGGTTGGTCTATATGAACTTCCCTCAAAGATTGAATAACGGCTTCCTTTGCTTCTTTTGTCGATAGTTTTCGATGTTTCTTTATGACATGTAAAAGCTGTTTCCCAACTTTCATCGTTGGCTGTAATGCAGTCATCGGTTCTTGGAAAACCATCCCTATTTCTTTACCTCTTAATTGTTGGATTTCTTTTTTTCCTAACTCTAGTAAATTACGATTCTTATAAATGATCTCACCCTTGGAGATAATAGCATTCTCTTCGAGTAGTCTTAAAATGGATAATGCAGTAATTGATTTCCCTGAGCCTGATTCACCAACAATCCCTACGATTTCACCTTTTTCAATAGATAGATTCATATTTTTAAGCGCTTCTGTTTTGCCTCGCATCCCATTAAAATCTACATATAAATTCTTTATTTCTAATAACACGAGAAATTCCTCCTAACGCGCTGATTTTGGATCCAATACATCTCGGATTCCATCTCCTATTAAATTGAGTGCCCCAGATGCTAAGAATAAGAAAAGTCCCGGGAATACTGGATACCACCAATAAGTTAAAAGGTATGTCCAGCCGATACTTATCATCGCACCCCATTCAGGTGTAGGAGGTTGTGCACCTAATCCTAAGAAACCTAGTGTAGCAATTAACAAAATCGTATCACCTACATCTAACGTTGCTTGAATAATAACAGGTGAAACGGCATTAGGAATAATATGCTTAGTAATTATTACAGCTTTATGAATACCAAATGTTTCAGCTGATTTTACAAATAGCTTTTCTTTCAATACCAAAGCTTCACCACGAGCAAGTCGAATATATAGAGGAATTTTAACAATGGCAATGGCAATCATTGCATTTTGTAGATTTGGACCTAATACTGCTGCTAATGCCATAGCTAATATTAAACTTGGAAATGCTAATATCATATCGACTAAACGCATAATAATTGTATCCACGATACCACCAAGATAACCTGAAATTGTCCCAATCAAAATACCAATTGCAGCAGCAATCATAATGATGAGAAGACCAACTCCAAGAGATAACCTAGCTCCATATAGAATTCGCGTAAAAATATCCCTTCCCACTTCATCTGTACCAAACCAATGTTCAAAAGAAGGTGGTTGAAATTTATCGATTACATTCACTTTATTCGGATCATACGGCGTAAGGAATGGCACAAATAATGATAGTAATACAATAATGACTAGAATAGAAATACCTACCCAAGTCATTTTATTTTGTTTCAATTTATACCAGATAGGGCTTGTTTTGATATTTTTAGCTTTTGAAAATACACTGACCATTATCATTTCCCCCTATCCTTTTATTTGTGGATTTAACATTGCATACACAATATCAACAATTAAATTAATGACTACATACCCTATACTAATAATGATTGTAAAACCCATCATTGCAGGAAAATCTAAATACTCAATAGAATCTACTACAAATTTCCCCATTCCTGGCCAGCCAAAGATCGTCTCTGTAACAACTGCACCTCCGAGCAATGATCCAAAAGCAACCCCTATTACAGTTACTGTTGGAATTAATGCATTTTTCAATGCATAGGAGACAATTAATAGATATCCCTTAATTCCATTTGCAACTGCAGTACGAATATATTCTTGACTCATGACTTCAAGCATACTAGCTCGAACTTGTCTTGTTATGACCGCTAGTTGAGCATAAGACAATACTAAAGCAGGCAAAAACAAATGTTGTAAACTACTCTTTAGGGCAATCATATCCCCAGTTAACAAACTATCTATAATATAAAACCCTGTTATATGTGTTGGCGGATTAATATCAAGTGCGATTCTTCCATTAGAAGGGAACCATCCTAATTGCCCATAAAAAATTAAAATAACAATGAGACCGCTAAAGAAAACCGGAATTGAAACGCCACTAATAGAAAAGATTCGGCTAAAATAATCCCAAAACGAATTCTTTTTTAATGCTGCAAGTACCCCTAATGGTATGCCGAAAATAATGGCAATGATAAAAGCTGCAATAGCTAATTCAAGTGTTGCAGGGAAATATGCAATTAAATCTTCTATTACTGGTCGCTGCGTTCGTATTGATGTACCTAAATCACCTGTCAATAAATCACCAATGTAGTGAAAATATTGGATCCAGATTGGTTGATCTAGACCCAATTGTTGACGAATGGATTGTATTGTTTCTTCGCTTGCTCTCTGTCCAGCAATCATGCTTGCTGGGTCTCCTGGAATGACATGGGACATAAAGAATGTCACCAATGTCACTCCAAATACAACAAACACAAGAAACCCTAATCGTTTCACAATCATCTTTACCATGGTTCGTCACTCCAGTTAGTTTATTTAGACATTTCGGTTAAGTTGTACATACCTTCTAACATTGGATTATAGACGAAGCCTTTTACATCTTTACTTATCGGTAACATAAAATCTTTTTGATACAATAAGATATATGGTGCTTCCTCTATTACGATATCTTGGATTTGCTTATAAATTTCCTCTCGTTGCCCTTGATTATTATTCGTAGCTGCTTCCTTCAGCAATTTATCTACTTCACTATTCGTATAGAATGCTCTGTTTCCAGCTAGGCCGTGATTACTTGAATCGAACCAATAGTTCATAAACATAAATGGATCACCAAAGTCTGGACTCCAAACACCTAAAGCAAGATCGAATTCACCTTTATCCATCATTTCTCTTGATGTTGCATATGCTACTTTGTTTAAATTCACTTTTACGCCGATTTCAGCTAAATTCGCTTGTATCATTAAAGCTTCAGTTTCCCACCAAGTCTTATTATCTGAATATAGTAAATCAATCTCTAAATTTTCTACCCCAGCCTCATTCAGTAATTCTTTCGCTTTTTCTACGTCATAGTTATATTGTTTTACTGATTTATCATGTCCCCAAATACCATCAGGGATTGGCCCTTGCATTTGTGTAGCATAACCTAATTGAACGCCATCTATTAAACTTGCATAATCAATACCATAGTTTAGTGCTTGGCGAACCTTGATATCCTGAAGAGCAGGATTCCCATTATTGTTATTAATATAGATATAATCTACTAATAGACTTGGTTGTTGTAATAACTCAACATTGTTTAACGATTTTACAGTATCAATTTGATCTACTGGAATACCCTCAGCAATATCAATTTCACCTTTCTCTAATTGCATTCGTTGTACAGAAGGATCTCCAACAATTTTAAATAGTACTGTTTTAATTGCTGGTTGCACTTTTGAATGTTCATTTAATTCAAGTTTTAATGAATCTCCTTTTTTCCAATCCGTTAATTGATAAGGACCACTACCCATTGTGTTTGTAGCTAAGTAATTTTGACCTAAGTCTCCATCTTGATCATGTTCCAACACTTTTGGATTTACAATGTTCCCATAGTTAGCTGCTAATGTTGACAAGAATGGAGGGAATGGGTCAGAAAGTACAAATGTAACAGTCATTGGGTCGTCTACTCGAATTTCAGATACCATACTGAATACACCTGCAGGCCCCTGATCAATTTTTAAACTGCGGTCAAAACTTGCTTTTACCGCTTCTGCATCAACAGGAGTACCATCTGAGAATGTATGACCTTCTTCTAAATAAAACGTCCATGTTTTTCCGTCTTCACTTACATCCCAGTCTTTTGCAACGCCTGGTTTAATATTTGTTGTTGCACCATCATAGTCTACTAATCTTTCGTAAACGTTATATATGATTTTCCATGTCGTATTATCCATTGTTATTGCTGGATCTAAAGAAGTTACGTCTGCAGGAATCGCTATGACTAATTGATCATTGTTAGAGGTTTCAGTAGTAGGTTCGTTTTCATTTGATGTCGTTTCAGTAGAAGTAGGGGCATTAGCATTTTCCATACAAGCTGATAGAAGAATTGTAATTACTATAAAAAGAAACACATAACTCAGTTTTTTCATCATATAATTCTCTCCTTTAAAATAAATTCATTCTGAATTCAATAACTATGAAACCGAAATTATAGGCTTCTCACCGGGGCATAATTTATCGATAGATTCCCCAATACCTTTTCTGAACCTCCTCTAAGCTAATTAAATTTATTTTAGGAATCTTTATATAATTCCTAACAACACATTTCAAATATCAGTATACTAAATTTTCGGAATATTTATATAATAGATTCTAAGTTAATTTATATTCTATAGCAATAGTGTTGATTACATATTTTATAATTTAATGAAAAGTATGTAATATGGAGTCATTTTGTAGCAACGAAATAAAGGGCATATACTTTTACTATAAAAAAATAGTAGTACAAACCATGGCCTTGGTTTGTACTACTAATGCTAATATGTTTAGTTTTTTGATATTGTCAGGTTTAACCATCCAAATAGTATCGTAAGGATTGGACTTAGTAAGCAAAAGAACGCAAAAGGCAAATAGTCAATCACGGAAACGTTAAGCATTGAGGCAATAAATAAACCACAAACACTCCAAGGCACAAGCGGATTGACGACTGTACCCGCATCTTCCATTACCCGGCTTAAATTTTTCGGATGTAAGCCTAGTCCTTTATATTGTTGCTTAAAGGCTTCCCCTGTTAATAAAATCGATAAATACTGTTCTCCAACTACTATGTTCATACCAATTGCAGTAAAAGCCGTCCCTGTAATCAACGCACCAACTGATTTTAATAAATGTTCAATTTTGCTAAGCAATGTTTGAATAATACCTAAAGCAAACAATAACCCACCCATGCTGAGGCTAAGCACCACAAGCATAATTGTAAAGAACATACTACTGATACCACCACGAGTTAAGAGTGAATCAATAACTTCAACCCCTGTTTTAGAAACATATCCACTATATAAAATTGCAAAGTACTCACTAACTGATAAAGACGTATGAAATAGTGATAAGAAAAGTGCTACAAGGGAACTAACAATAAGTGTTAAAAATGCCGGCACTTTTTTGAATGTGCAAACAATCAAGACTAGCAATGGCACAATCGCATACCAATGCACAAAATTTGTATTTAGCAAACTAGTCTGATAGAACGCAATTACCGTGTTATTTACTCCTGAAACTGAAGGGGATAAAACAGCATATAGGACACCGCTAATTAAAAACGCAGGAATCGTTGTCCAACTCATATTTTTAATATGTTCAAATAGATCAATATTGACGATGCTCGCAGCTAAATTGGTTGTATCTGACAATGGAGACATCTTATCGCCAAAAAAAGCGCCAGATACAATCGCGCCAGCCGTCAAGACAAGCGATGCATCAATAGCTCCTGCAATACTTATAAAAGCAACCCCAATTGTCGCTACAGTTGTCAATGAACTACCAATTGCTGTACCGATAATTGCTGTAATGATAAATACAATCGCATAAAAGAAACTAGCAGTGACGAGAGAAAAACCCATATATAAAAGCGTTGGTATCGTACCGCTTAAAATCCAACTACTAATTAGTATACCTATTAAAAAAAAGATATAGATAGCTCCTATTCCTGAAAAGGCTCCAGATCTCATACTTTCTTCCAACACTTTAAATGGCACACGTTTTAGCAAACCGTAAAAAATGAGAAGAATAATCGATAAAAGAATAGGGATATGTGGTACAGCACCAAGCTTTCCTATCGCAATAGAAATGATTGAAATAACGATTAAGACAATGAATAATGCTTCGAATACTGACGGTTTTGTTTTTGACTCAATTGAGAACATATGCTTACTCCTAGATGATATAATTTCACACGTTAAACTTCAACGATTCAACGCAATAAAGCATAAAGCCGTTTATCATTCTAGCACGTATTTGCTAAAAGTCAATAGAAGGAAAGATCCAATGCCCGAATTTCTCTAATCCACAGTGGATTCCACTTTTTACGTTAAATGTTTTTATGAAAACTAGTAAAATTCACAATTTAATTGGACAGATACTCGTTCAGTTTTTGTTGGCACCTTCTTAATATGTACTGACTTGCACCTTTACTGAATAAAAAAACGCAATCCTTCGCTTTATGCTCCTCTTAAGGTAGACAGATTAAAAAATCAAAATCTGGCTACTTTAAGGGGAGCATATCTAATTAAATCTATTAATCTAAATTCTATATTCAAGGAGAGTCTTTTTAAAACGAGGATATTCAAATTTTTAGAAATAGCGGTTTACCAGTCTATAAGAACTCTTGTAAAACAAGAAAAAAAATGCACTTTCCTTTTTACGGAAAGCGCCTGATTGTGGAATAATTCAGGATTTTTGAACGAAATTACAACTACCTGAAATAACTTTGAATCCATTCTCATCTGATTGCCAAACCCTTGTATAACACAATTCATCTTCTCTATGTTCTCCAGCTAAAATTGACTTTACTTGAGCCTGTGTAATTGTAACAACAGCATCTACTAATGGGATTATCTTTTGACTTAAAAATTCTATTTTAGTAATTTTCTGCATCCCTGACTTATGAACTTCAATGTCATCTTTCTTCGTTATTACATGTCCAAAGGGACTAACAAATGCAAGTTTATCACTGAGAAGTTTATCAAGATTTTCTACATCGCTATTTACCATAGCTTTCCGTAACCTTTCTTCATATTCATAAATTAATTTCTCTTCCAACTCTATACCTCCCCTGGAATTTTACCTAATATATGTTATTTCTTTTAAGGCGTATCAATGTCCTCTTTCATTCGTTAAATGTGAAATATATTAGTTACATAATAGCCCTTAAACGGAAAAAGGCACTTCCTTATGGGACCTTTTTTGTTCTCCCTTCCTTGTATCGAAACTTTTTCAACTTGCGGTTCATTCAAATCCTGCTAACAAAAAGAAACAAACCGATAAAAATTGGAAAGAACGGGAATTTCCAAACAAATATTTTCTATACGCTTACCGAAAGTTTCATTCATAATCTCGCCATTTTCAGATCTTTAGTATGAAAATTCTATAGATATTTACTCTGACATCATAGTGAACAGCAAAATGCCACTAGCGTAAAACACTAATGGCATTTAATTATTTTTCCAATTGTAAATACTTATTCTGCTTCCCCGACAACTGTAAAACGTTCATTAATATGTTGAGGATTTTCAATTTCATCCACTACTGCAATCGCATAGTCTGCATAGCTGATATAGCTTTCACCTTTTGAATTAACCAAAAGATGGTCTTTTCCAGACTTATATGAACCAGTTCTTTTTCCTTCCGCATCGAACATCGCTGAAGGACTAATAAATGTCCATGTAATATTAGAAGTTTCCTGCAATTCTTGTAAATTACGTCCTTGACCTTTTGCAGTTGGGATAAATATATCTGGAAAATCAGGTGTTTCCATTACCGTAACTGTTTTGCTTTCATCTACATAAAGACTTCCAGCTCCACCTACAATAATTGCTCTTGTTTTAGTTCCTTTTAGTGCCTCAATTAATGCATGCCCAGCATCAACGTGTTCTTGCTCTTCGCCAAGAGGCGCACCGAATGCGTTAACAACTACGTCAAACTCTTTCACATCATTCGATGTAAGATCAAATATTGTTTTCTCAATAATCGTTACGTTTTTATCGTCTAGTTTTGAAGCATCTCTCACAATAGCAGTCACGTCATGTCCACGACTAAGAGCTTCTTTCAAAATAAGACTTCCCGCTTTACCACTTGCTCCAATAATTGCAATTTTCATTTTAAAATCCTCCTCAAAGTAAAATAAATTGTAACCAAATTGATTACCTGTAATCATATTAATTACAATTAAGATGTATGTCAACACATTTATTATTTCTTTTCATTTGCATAATACTTTATTCATTCACTCATTAATATTAACACATTAGAATTACACTTGTAATAAAGTGAATTACAGGTGTATTATTATGTTACATCTATGTATGAAAGGTGATAAGAATGTCAATTAGTAGTCGATTTTCTGTAGGTATTCATATATTAGCTCTTATTGAGATAAATAAAAGTGGGATAAGTACTTCAGAGTTTTTAGCAGGAAGTGTAAATACAAATCCTGCTGTAATCAGAAAAATTATGGGGATGCTTAAAACTGCAGGTTTGGTCAACGTTCGACCAGGCGTAGCAGGTGCTGAACTTGCAAAAGAATTATCTGAAATTACACTGTTTGATGTTTATAAGGCAGTGAATGTTGTACAGGAAAATGAATTATTTACCGTACATGATAATCCAAATCCTCAATGTCCTGTAGGTAAGAACATTCAAAATACAATTGAACCATTATTTACATCAGCCCAATTAGCAATGGAGAAGGTTTTAAAAAGTTTTACTTTAGAAGATGTTGTGAAGGATATTACAACTAAAGAAAATATTTGTTAAAAAGGCATTCTAAATGAATGTCTTTTTTGTCTGTTATTTTCAACCTGTACAGTAGTAATTTTAGCTAGACATCAATTTTTCTTTAAAGAAATTGCTACACAATTTGGCCTTATTGCTGAAAAAAAGCACCATTCTATTCAAGAATTGCGCCCGATTGTTGAATATTGATTCTCAACTAAAGCAGTCCGTAGCTAAAATGCAATCCTTCACAATTTTACTTTTACAATAATATTAAACTTTTAAGTGTTTTTAAGCTGCTTTCTATTTTAGAAGTACCCCGGTATGTAATCGTCAAATAGCGCCCACGAAAAAATACGTGGGCGCTATTTGAGCTTATGTTAGCACAATGAACATTTCTATTTTTCATTTATTAGTTCTGAGGTTGATAAAATCCTCCATAACCTGCTTTATAACTTGGTTGTATTCTTTTGAACAAATCTTGTCTTATTTCATCTTCAGACATATTTTTGTATTTTTCTCTATAATTTTCCCCGATTCCAAACGTAATAGTTTCTAATTGCGTATTAAGTTTCTTTAGATTATTTATATCCTTCTCAGTAATATTACCAGTTAAAACCAATTCATCAAAATAAGCGAAAAAATCATTAACATATAATGAAAATTCAGTTACCTCAAATGGTACATCAATTGAGTTACCTATAATACCATTAGTATTGTAATAATTTTCTTCGGCCAATAATGTTATTTGTTTTATCATATTTTTATTAATATCATGTGAATTTACATCAATATCTAAAATATTAATTGCAGAGTTCATTTTAATAATATTATCTATATATTTAAAATAAATTTCTTTAGAAATAGAAAGATTCTGATTACTTCTGTCATGAGATATATAATAAAAAATGCAAATAATGAATGAGAGCAACGTTATTATTACTATTTTTTTTTTCAATTAATTTCACCTCTAGTAAGTATCGGTCCATATAGCTTCATTTATTCTTCCTGTCCAGACATAACCGTAGTATGGTGCAATTGGTGCGTCATTAGTTACTGCATAAAGTATTCTTCCCACAGGTTCAAATTGTATATTACCTGAACCCCAAACCTGATAGTCGTGCAAAACAGTAAAACCTCCGTCTTGCTTGTATGCGTCATTATAAGAAGCACCAGTAGGAAAATCTAAAGAAGTACCCATATTCTTTCGAAGTTGCACATTTCTATAATAGAGATTACCACCATTGTATTTATCAACATATGTTATTGCAGGTTGAGTACTAAATAGATTGCTAAAGATATCTAAAGCAGAATTTAAAGATCCTGCAATTTTAACCCACCAATTTTGTTCTGCTATAGTCACTGCGGTCCCTTCCTTTGGCCAACTTTTTGTAGAAAAATATCTATTACATTAGAGCCCGTAAATAATAGATTTATGCCCATTACATTTGCATAATCATTTCCTTTATTATATGGATCATAATTGGTAGCCATATATTTTTCTACATTAGTTGTATTACTAAAGATTTGTAACCTTACTCTTTTCACTCCTTGAACACTTGAGTTAATAACAGATGCATTCATAATACCAACAGTAGTACTTGCATTATTATATGTACTTGGTAAACTATCGTCGTATACAGGTTGTATCTCACCTAGATAAATCGTTCCATCTGTCCCTTTATGATAGTATGGATTACTTTGTGATGAATCAGCTGCATATACTGTTGATGTTAAATTAAGGTTTTCCTTTAACAAACTTAATACTTTATTATTATCTTTACTAGGATTATCAATTAATACATCCTCAGTTAATATTTTATTGGCTTTAGTTACTTCTTCCCCAGTTTTTTCAGTATATTCACCAAAATATAACATACCAATTCCATTATCTTCTGAAATTTCACCAATAGAAACAGTTGCAATAGATTCATTTAGACTTGGATTAAAATACAACCCAAGTACACTATCCTCATTTCCTAGTTTAGTAGACATAATCCCTTCAACCGGCCCAAAATAATACTCTCCGTCTTCACCTTCAAACTTGTTAATAGCACCATGATAGCTCCCTTTAAATAAGCTACCGTTCATCTTTAAAATTGTTTCTACACTTATTTCTGCATTATTTCCATGCATACCACCAAGAGTTATTTTAATATTAATGTATGTATCTTTATATTTTTCTTTTTCTAATCCAAGCTTTTTCTTATTTCCTTTTTCAATATTTTCATTGTTAAACTTTTCTGCAATTTCTGCCATTGGCAATCTATAATTATAAGTTTTATTATTTTCCGAATTTACTGATGCTTGTACTGGAGCAACTGTAGAAAAGATAAGTAAAAGAATATAAAGTTTTGCCTCATAAAAACTCACTCCTATGTTTTTTATCACTTACCTATTTAAGAATAACAAATAAAGAACACTGCTTCTAAACTTTGACTTAGAAATATAAGTGTTATTCGGCAATATGGCCCTTTAATAGAATAACTTTATTTTCACTTAACAGGTTCTTAATTCACAAGAAAAATTGAAAATCCCTTCTTTATAAAAATAGGAAATTCCCAGTTCCTCTAATTTATAAATAGTTCAACTTTGTTTCAAAGTCACACGAATCCCCAAATTCGTACAATAATTCTCTTTTAGTATTAGGCTATAGAAAAGGTCAATATCAGCAGTCGTTATCTTGGCAATATCCTTTGTTGCAAATGGATTTTCAACTAAGATATGTTTCTCTATAATGTACTGACTATTTATTGCAGATGTTTGTTTAATCCGATTTTGGTAATGGTTTTCAAACCAATTATCAACATACTCCGAGAAATCCATAAAGTAGTTAAAGAAATTGCTATAAATAAAGGAAATTCTCCAAAAGAAAAAAGTATCAAAGACATCATTCTGTACTTTGATACTTCTCAAAAAAATCACAACCATGTGATTACTTATGATACGATTCACCGTATCATAAGTAATGGGCGAAATCTTCCTATAGCTATAAAGTTGCTCGTTATAATCTTATTCGTCTGCATGGAATGGTATTACGACTATCAACTGAAAGCCTATTGTTGAGTTGTCTTTGAAACTACATTTCTTTAATTTTAACAGCTCTTATCCTTCTCTGTTCTCTCCGTATCTCTTAATGATTGGTGGGTATCTGGGATAACCAATCGAGGGAATTATTCCAGTACTATATGATCACAAAACGTAAGAACTTTATTCAGACAGAGGGTTGCAGAGGCCCCGTATTTAGCTAAATGATCGACTTTACAAATAACTACATTGCCCGATTTAACTAAAGCCTTATTCTTACGCAATAGGAGTACCGTTGGGTATTTTAGTATCAGACCTTAATAGAATAACATCTCCTTTTTCCGGGACTCCCCCCAAAATTAATATCTCCGATTTGAAACCTGCAATACGCCGAGGAGGAAAATTGACGATTCCAATGATTTGCCTTCCTACAATTTGCTTAACCTTGTAACGCTAAGTTATTTGTGCACTTGAGGATTTCACTCCAATCTCCTGTCCAAAATCAATCTTAAGCTTTATCGCAGGGATCTTTGCTTCTTCAAAAAACTCCGCTTCCATAATCGTTTCGAGACGAATATCCAGTGCTATAAAATTTTCGATTGATGCCACGATTTGCCTCCTCCACTAAAGTTTTTAACCACTTGATGTTGCAATTTACTGCGCTGGACGGAACCGTTGCAGGAGTCGAATCCCTTCCTCAATAGATCCCTCCATCAGTTCTAAAAGCTGGGGCACCAGTTCCTGCATCCGGGGTGCGTTCAGGTGCCGATCGAGAGCATCCCGGTTTTCCCACCGCTCGTAAATGATGAATGTGCCAGGCTTGCCTTCTACTTCGTGAGCCTCGTAGTCAATGTTACCCAGGTCGTTGCGCGACGGAGTGACAGCAGCAGCCATGAATGCCTTCATTTCGGCTTCTCTCCCTACCTTAGCTCTCGCCTCCCAGAGTACAGTAACGTACCGTTCTTTGTATCGCTCATGCTAATTCCTCCTAATTTATAAAATACTTCGTATTTTTTGCTTTACCGTTTTCTCAAAAGGTCGAATTCCACGTTTATACTTGAAATTCCAGTGTATCAATGGCTTAGTTTCATGCTGTTACAAGCGTCCAAAAGAACGATTAAAGCCTTGGCCCGCGAGCACATCTTGACGAACCACATCTAAACGGCGTGTTTGGTATTCACTCAAAGCATTTATTATCGAATTCGGATACTGTTTAAGGGAGTCGATAATGGCAACCGTATCATCAAGTGAGTTATTAAAGCCTGCACCAGTCATTGGTGACATGGTATGAGCTGCGTCTCCGATTATGGCTATTCTTCCTTTTGACAATATATTAGGGATGTATTCATTAACAGGTGCCCCAATTAAGCTGCGGTCCTTAATCGCGATTTGCAAAATGGCATCGTCTTCTTTCCTCCAATTTGCTTGGCTAGTTTGTGATAGTTCTTCCAGTAGCGAATCCGGAATAGCTTCACCGTATAAGGAATACTGGGCAACGCCGTCCTTTAACACCCCTAATTCAGACAGCAATTGATTATGCGAATGATCAAACCAGCAAAAACCTATCCATCGCTGACCAGGATTGGTCCCCCCTTCTATCCCTGGCATCACCGCAGTTGTCAATGTCCCTACAGCACTATTGTTGAAATAAGCGGTCGAAAGTTGCCGTTTTTTCCAGTCTTTCTTGGGCAACAGTTTTTCGTCCACCTTCCCTACCCAAACCAGATAGCCAGCATAATCTGCAAATGGTCTGTCAGGGTTTAAATAGCGGCGGACAATACTACGATATCCATCTGCGCCAATCAAAAAGTCTCCTTTAAACGTCTGCTCCTCTTTACTGGTAGCCCAAGCAGATGATTCATTTTGCCCAACACTAACAATTTTTGTATTGTGCTGAAGGGTAATGCCAGGTTCTTTAGCAACTGCATTGCGCAAACGTTCTTGAATGGCTGACCAGGCTTCAACATTGTTGTTACCATTGGATGTCAAGTGTCTTAATTCTCGTTCAATTTCACTATTACTATAAGGATTTTTGTCTAAACGAATAAAAGCACCATTTCTTAATGATGAATCTGCACGTTCAAGAATGGTAACTGTATAACACGAACGAGATAACGCAAGCCCCATCATTAGACCACCCAAAGATCCTCCTATAATAATCGCATGTTCAAATTGTTTTTGTGGCATCATTCATTCTCCCGTTACTGCAATTTCATCTGATTGCGGAGCATCCGATCGAGTAGTTTGTCTGGGAGAATACGGACCAGCCGGGTCAGCAGTGCCGAATCGCGACCAACCGTATAGCGGGTGCGCGGCTTACTAACTTGGATTGCTCGTGAAACCACTGCCGCTACTTTCTCGGGGCGGATACCGTCCGTTGCCCATGTTTCAGCCTGAAGCTTTACGGCATCAAAAAGACGGTCATGTCGCCTGTGCTGGTCCGGCGTCATTAACTTGGCCAGCCGCTCCGCTGTCGTAATCCCTCGTTCCGACAGGCCAGTGCTGACCCCCCCCGGAGTGATCATGATAACCTTGAGTCCAAACGAGGACATCTCCCTGCGAAGACTATCATTAATCGCTTCCATAGCATACTTTGCAGCCGAATAAATTCCGAAACCGGGCATGGAGACCTTGCCCCCAAGGGAACCGATATTGACCACGCGCCCTCCGCTGTTCAGCAAAGCTGGGATAAGCGCCTGAATAACCGCGACCTGTCCTATAACGCTTACTTCGATTTGGCGGCGAAATTCATCGAGCGGAACCATCTCGAGTGGTGCATTCACGGCAATGCCAGCATTGTTGACCACTGCCCGCAAAGGGCGGCCAAGCGGATCTTGCACCACCCTTTCGGCCAGCGCCTTTAGTGTATCGATTTTGGTAACGTCGACGATCACCGGCTCGATATTTTTGCGTTTGATTTTGTCAGCATCTTCCTGACGACGAACCCCCGCCAAAACGTGAAATCCTTCAGCGGCGAGCTGCTCCGCGGTAGCTCTACCGATGCCGCTGGATGTACCTGTGACGACGACCAGTTCTTGAGTTTTGAATGGCATAGTAACCCTCCTAGGTTGGATAAGATATGAATCATTGTATAGCACTGCTATACAAGCATTATAGCACCGCTATATAAATCTGTCTATAGCGGTGCTATATATTTTTTCGAAGGGTTATCCCTGTGATCCGAAACATCGTTTTGACGGGCATTGCGTGATGCACACGACGTGCCATCTTTCACCGGTCACACTAAACAAATCCTAAAGAACTAATCTTACATCCTCCAAACATAAAAAAGATCGTCATCCTCCTGGGGGCCAGGTTGGATAGACGATCTTTCTTATGCTTCTTCTAAAAGGGCTTTGCCTGGAGTCTGAAGGCTCTGTCATTGAATTTCTCATTTTGAATCAGCGTCAGGCTTTTGGATCAAAATGATCTGCATTACGCTTTCTCTAATGAGATCTACGACGTCGGGCTGGGGTGGAGGTGCTTTGCGAATTTGGGCCGTCACATACAGCCAAGAGGCAGTATTGGCGGAAGCCCAAACCAGATCTGCCGCAGATTGGACTGACACAGCCAGTTTGCCTTCGTCGGCGACTCTTTGAATATTTTGCACTAGTGTTTGGTACGACTGATCAGCCGCCTCGATATGTGCACCCTCGATCAGTCGACCCATCATCGCCGCATAAATCCGAGGACGGGCAGCCGCGAAGCGGACATAGTCATCCCATCCTTGACGAAGAGCCATCTCTGGGATGGTGGACTCCACAGCGGCAATTTTGCTTTTAAATAATTGTTTAAATGCTTCCTCTATAGCTGCACTTAGGAGTCCATCGGCATTGCCGAAATGGTGGTAAAGTGTAGGAGCTGAAACCTTCGCAATCGCAGTTACGGCTCGCGTCGAAAATTGGGTTCCACCTTCCTCTTCGAGTACCCTAAGAGCAGCTGCCAATATTTTGTCATATGTGTTCATAATGTCTATTATAGCAATGCTATATGCGTGTGTCTATGATGAAGGTTCTGTACCTGTGACCCATAATCCCTGTATTGGCGACCGGATGTTCTATTCTAACCTCATGATTAGGATAACCTACACGCTAGTTCATCCGGAAATTTTAAGTATGGCAAAGCCAACCCTAGTAATGACATCGCAATAATATGGTTAGCCCTACCTATAAGACGGTTCACCGTAGTTATTTAAGAGGTAAAAAACAGATAAGATATTTATTTCCCTGTCTGCTTTAGTTTATCTAAAGAAGAACTTTTAACAGTTTTTTGCTAGGCTCTGTTAAAATTAAATGTTGTTTTTAACTAGTAAATACGGAATCCTCACAATCAATGTTCTTTATTTATACAAGCTTGTTTTCGTATGTATTGCACCCCAAAAGTTAGAGTAAAAAACTAACTTTTGGGGTGATTTTTTATGACTAAATATAATGAAGAATTTAAATTGATGGTGGTTCAAGAATATTTAAGTGGCTCTCTAGGATATCGAGCTATAGCGAAGAAGTATGGTATAGGTGGTTCTCCACTAAGGAGATGGGTACGTGCTTATAAAGAGTTTGGGCGTAACGGATTATCCGTTAAAAAAACGAAGCAGTTTTATTCTGTTCAATTTAAAATAGATGTATTAAACTTTATGAAACGAACAGGTGCTTCCTATCAAGATACTGCGATTCACTTTAACTTGAATGATCCAACTTTAGTTGCCAGTTGGTATCATCGGTTTTCAAAAGAAGGGATAGAGGGCCTGCAAAAAAAATCAAAGGGGCGCCCTTCTATGTCTAAGAAACAAAAATCAACACCGAATAACCAAGAAAAAGCAATGTCACGTGAGGAGCAGCTAGAACGCGAAAATGAGCTTCTTCGTTTAGAGGTGGCGTATTTAAAAAAGTTGAAGGCTTTTCGAGAGAATCCAGATACCTTCCTCGAAAAGCACAAGCAGCCATCGCCTTCGAACTTAAACAAGAAGGATTTCGATTAAAAGATGTCTTAAAACAAGTGGGTATTCCAGAAGCGACATATCATTATCAGATGAAACAAATGAAACAAGCAAATTCGAATGAAAAATGGGAAACTTTGATTTTAGAGACCTTTGAAAAGCATGAAGGTCGATATGGCTACCGACGTATTCATGCGGAATTAAGAGCGCAAGGATACACAATTAATCATAAAAAAGTACAACGAATTATGAAAAAGCTAGGATTGAAATGTGTAAAATTTGTACGTAAATCACGCTATAAATCCTACAAAGGAGCGGTTGGGAAGGTCGCTAAAAACCTTATGAATCTTAGATTCAGCACACCGTATGCCCTTCAAAAATTGGTGACTGATGTAACCGAATTTAAATGTACAAATGATGAGAAATTATATCTAAGCCCGATCATGGACTTATATAACGGTGAGATTATTGGGTTTAGTATGTCAAAACGGCCGAGCCTAGATTTTGTGTTAGATTCACTTAAACAAGCACTTCTAATCATTCAGAAGCGTGCTGAGTATCGAACAACGATTCACTCCGATCAAGGATTGCACTATCAACACAATACGTGGGTGAAAACATTAAAGCAGAACAAGATTTTCCAAAGCATGTCTCGTAAAGCAACATGCGCAGATAATGCGGCCATGGAGAACTTCTTCAGCATACTAAAACAGGAAATGTATTATGGAGAACAATTAATCTCTTACGAAGCATTACAAAATAAAATAGAAAAGTATATCAATTATTATAATAACGATCGTATTAAACAAAAACTGGCAGGCATGAGTCCGGTAAATTACCGAAAACACGCCAGCCAATTAGCTGCATAACAAAAACTCTAACTTTATGGGGTCACTACCGAATTGCGCCCTTTTATAGAATAACTATCTGATGTTCAAAAATATCAAACTATATGTTTCCGCTTACAATTTATTTATAAAGAGGAAATACTATCGGCAAATAGATAACAGTAAAAATAACTATTAAAGCAGTAAGCGGCAAACCACATTTCATATAATCCTTCATCCTGTATCCCCCAGGTCCCACAATCATAGACTGAGCCGGGTTGGCCATAGGTGACAAAGTATTGATACAGGCCGAAATATAGGTCGCCATTACAGCTGCACGAGGATCAATACCGATATTAATTGCAACAGCACAAGCCAATGGTATAAAGACAGCAATGGTGCCTAGATCTGACATTACTTGTGTGAGAAGCAACGGGACCATTAAGAAGAAAAAGATGATAACATAGGGATTTGTAGTATCCCCCAGCACGTTAACCATCCAGTCTCCCACAATCTTTGCCGCACCTGAGCTTGTAAGAGCCGCGGACAACGGCAGTACACCCGCGAACAAGAATACGGTCTGCCAATGGATGGAATTCATTGCCTCTTTATCAGATAACACACCAGTAAGAATCAGTAAAGCTGCGCCGATAGTAGCGATGATGTACAACTCTACATGGATGAAATCGGATAAAAACATTAGTACGATTGTCAGCGAGCAAATTGCAATTGCAATTTTTTCTTTGATAGGGCTAAGAACCAGATTGGTTTTGGTATTCTGTCGGGATTGACGGAAATCATCGAACTGCTCGTTTGGTATGTTTGGCAAGAGCTTGTAACCGATAGTTATAAAGTAAATGATTGTAATAATAAGAATAGGAAATCTTCCAATGAAGAAATCCCAGAGACCGAACGCAATTGTCCCACCAGCTTCTATCATGACATCGCTCCATGTCATATTAGCAGCGCCTTGTCCGAGGAAAGTTAGGGCAACCCCGCCACCAGCCGACACAATGGCTGGATACAACAGTCGGGAACGGCTGAAACCAATCTCATTTGCAATACCTACCAGTAAAGGAAGCAAGATGGCAGCTGCTGCAGTTTGGCTTGTAATCAAAGCAATAACAGCGCCAACCGTGCAGGAAATAAATACAAGCATTTTTGGCTTATCTTTGTATTTAACTACTACCACTTGCAATCTATCGAGCAAGCTAGTTTTAACAATAGCCCCTCCAACCACAAACATTGCCACAAACATAACGACGTTGGTGTTGGCAAATCCTGAAAGCGCTTCCTCTGGTGTTAAAACGCCTGTCAGAATCAGTGAAACTATAATGAATGGTGTAATGACAATGAAAGATAACTTCTCCGACATAAATGCAAAAATAGCAATTACAAGGATTATTAGCGTTGCAACCAATGGCGTCATTTTTCTCCCCCCTATAAACAATATTTTATATTAGCGGTCCTTGATAGAACCGTCAAAACCTATTTGAACAGTTAAATCTCGTTGATTGAAAGGGAACTTCTCTTCAATACCGTCAATAAGTTCAATTCCTATACCTGGAGCATCCGGTATGTAGATGTAACCATCCTTAACCTTAAATGATTGTTTCAGCATCTGGTCTTCGCTGCCAAAGTGATAGAAGGACGGAAACTCCTGAATCAGGAAGTTTGGTACACAAGCATTCAGTTGCAAACAGGCAGCTGTAGAAACCGGACCAAGTGGATTATGCGGTACAATGCTTACATAATATGCCTCTGCTAGGGCTGCAATCTTCTTGCTTGGTGTTAAGCCACCGATAGCGCACACATCAGGTCGAACATATTTTAATGCACCGTTTTTTATTAAGCTTCCCATCTCTTGCAAGCTGATCGCACGTTCTCCGGTTGCGATTGGAATGGAAATATGGGATGCAACATCCGCCATGACCTCCACGCTATCCGGTGGGATGGGATCTTCAAGGAACAACGGATGATATTCCTCAACCCCTTTGGCAAATGCAATCGCCTCTGGTGGAGTCATACTACGGTGGACTTCAAGGATGAGGTCAAATTCATCGCCAACAGCCACGCGGCAGGCACGTACTCGTTCGATGTAATCCTTAATTTTATAAGAGAAAATATCGTCCTTGCCATCAGCTATTTCCTGGTCCATTCTTGGCATGATCATAAGTCTTGCTGCTGTAAAACCCTCTTTCTTAAGTTTTATACAGGCTTCAGCCATCGCTTCGGCTGTAAATTCAAATACAGGTGCATAGGTACGCACCTTATCTCGTGTTTTGCCGCCAAGCAAACTGTAGACAGGCACGCCTAATTTTTTCCCGAGAATATCCCACAGAGCAATATCAATAGCTGCAATTGCACTCATTACAATTGCTCCACGGAAGTATAGACTTCTGTACATGTAATTCCAGTGATGCTCGATTAACCTTGGGTCTTTTCCAATAATATAATGACGTAGTTTCTCTAACGCTCCAGCAACAGCATCTATGTAGCCCCAAGCACCCACCTCACCTAAACCGATGATACCTTCATCGGTATGTACCTTAACAAAAAGATATTTGGAAGCATAAACAAGTTCAACATCAGTTACTTTCATTCTGATTCTCCTTTTCTTTCGTTAGATTTAGAATATTGCGAAAACTAAACATCTTACTTTAAAGCATTGTAACAATCTAATAAAAACTTGAACACAGAAATTATTAATGACTTTTTCGTTTGTTAATATGCAAAAAATTCAATATATTCAAACGGATTTAATTTATTTATCAAAATATTTCCCTCCCTAAAATCCTTGACTATCCTTTACATAAACCATTTTTATAAAGAAATGGGCTGTTTCCTGTAAAGGAAACAGCCCAAATAATCTTCCGGTGCGTTTTATTTTGTATTTCTCGTTTTTTTTACATCAAGAGAAATTTCAATTCCAGCTTGAACAAATTGGGAAAGCAGCTCCGTTATAGTCTCATCTGCACGGAGGCTAAGTGTAATTTCTTGCAATGCATGAGTGGTAGGTATGCTATTTCCCTGCTCGGCTTTTTCACGATATTGCTCCAGATAGCGACATACCACAGGGTTGTCTTCCTCGACAATCATGCGATTCAATGTGTTAGGAGTCGGAAAGGGCTTCTTCACACTCTTTCGATATTCATTTGGTGATATGTGAAAATTACGCCGAAACGCCTGGTTAAAGGACTTAACATCCGAGAAACCATTTCTTAGCGCTATATCCGAGATAGACTTGTCACTTTCCATCAAATCAATGGTAGCACTCTGCAGGCGACACCGGGTAAGGTACTCATAAAAACCGATTCCCATAGAATTTTTAAAAAAGGCTGAAAAATAGCTTCTGTTATATCCTGCAAACCGTGCTACTTCATCAAGACTTAGTTTTTTGCGATAATTACGCTCGATAAATTTTATTATGGTCTGAATAAATTCATTATTCTTTTTACGTTGGCTCCTGTCCAGTGCCTCAGGGGGATACTTGTCAATTAAAGTAGCAAGGAAGAGTTCAAAGTAACCCCTGGCTGCTATTGTTGCACTTGGGGTATCTGACTTGAGTGCAAGCAAGCATCTGCACAGCTTATCACGTAGTGACTGGAATATTGGTGAATTACTCAGCGAATCTTCTGCTGAATTGCAATGAAGCCAGATGATATCCGGGTTCAAACCAAGTAAATTTAGATACTCTGGGCTAACGTGGGTAACAATAGAAAAGCATTCGCCCTTATGACGCAGCGTGGCATGGCCGCATCCTGCATTTACAAGAATTAAATCATTAGGGACCAGATTATACTTTGCACCATCGATACAAATTTCACATTCACCTGTTACAATCAGCTGTATTTCTATGCTTTCGTGCCAATGGTAGCGATACCCGCCTACGACATTAACATACTGTTGCAGCAGGGGTTTTCCCTTCATATCCTTAATAGAGTAGCTTAACTCGCCTATGCTGCATCACTTCCTTCAAATAGGTTGCATTTATCATATCATAAATTATGTATCATTTAACAAAGTGCAGAAATCTCTGTTTACTTGATTCATTGTACATAAACTCCTTTATTCCACAATATGGCGCTATTACTGAAAAAGGCAAAATTCTACTCAAGAATTGCGAAAGCATTGATTTATTCTTTATTGTTGGTGTTGTTATTTTTTTGTTATAATTTTACCTGTAATGTCTTAACATAACTTCTAATCATAACCTAATCAACAGAGTTTAGTTATATGGTTACATAATATTTATACTTATCGGAATGAGTGATAGGGAAATGCATAATGAAAAAACATCTGATTCTAATTTCAAAAGACTTGATTATTCTAATCTTGCTCTAGTTATAGGTGCATTTTTGTCCACTTTAGATGTAAATGGGGAGTCACGATTACCACAGCGAGCTTATCTAGCTATTCGACACGTGATTCGTCACCTTCAATTGCCACCTGGACAGACCGTGCTAGAGAGGGAAATGGCAGAAATTCTAGGTATGAGCAGGACACCTGTACGTGAATCACTTGTCCGTTTGGAAACGGAGGGATGGGTGCGGCTCATACCTAGACGAGGTTTTATTGTTGCTCCACTTTTGGCAGATGATCTTCAACAAATTTATGAAGTGGTGGAAGCGCTAGATGGAGTTGCTGGTAAACTGGCTACTGGTCGTGCTACTGACAAAGAGCTAAACCAACTTGAGGATTTAATTAAAGAGCAAGAAAAAGCACTTGAATTAAACGACCTACTTGCATGGACGGAACTTGATGAACAATTTCATAATTACATTGTTGATTTAGCCCAAAACCCTCGCCTAAGAGGGATAGTTGACAGTCAATCTGATCAACTTTATCGCGCACGCTTGTACACTATTAAGTTTCGACCAAGCCCGATACGTTCAGTTATTGAACATAAGGCAATTTTAGCGGTCATGCGTGCAGGTGACCCCGAAGCTGTACGAACTATGCTGCAGTCCCATCGTTATAGGGCACGCAATGAAATTCTAGAGACTCTTCAATCTATGCCCCGGCTACAAGAATAAACGGTAATTTAGTAGATTTTCATCCATGATCTAAGAATCTAATATTAGTGAAAGGCTGTGGAGATTTCAAAGAAATCAACCACAGCCTTTTTGAATAACTTTCTATTTTACATAGTTACAAAGCTTACCAATCTGCTCTACTTCGACAACTATGATATCTCCCTTCTCCATTGGGCAACTTCCAGAAGGGGAACCAGTAGCCAGGACATCACCTGGCTCTAGTGTCATCACCTGCGAAATCCAACTAATAAGGTAAGGGATTGATAGTGACATCTGGCTTGTATTTCCTTTTTGAACAATTTTTCCGTTTAACGTTGTAACGATTTCTAAATTAGTTGGATCAATACCCGTTACTATATGAGGACCTATTGGACCAAACGTATCAAAACCTTTTCCTCTAGTAAATTGAGGATCCGTTTTTGTGAGGTCTCTTGCAGTTACATCATTGAAAATTGTATAGCCAAAAACATATTCCCACGCATTATCTTCTTTTATATTTTTCCCGTACTTCCCGATTATTAGAGCCAATTCCCCCTCCATTTCCACTTGTTGAGTTAGATTACTTGGAGGGAGAATGATGTCTCCCTGATGTGGTATTAAGGAGGTTTTGGGTTTTAGAAACAAAAATGGCTCTTTAAGATAAGCTGTCCCTCCAGTTTCTTTTGCATGCTCGGCATATGTCCAACCAAAATTAACAATTTTTGAAGGCACTACGGGTTCTAATATGTTCACACTACAATATTTAACTCTCTCACCATCATATTTGTATTCATGATTTACAATATCGGTAAAGGAACTGGATAATTGTAGAATTTCATCTTCTTCTACAATTCCATAATACACATTCCCGTTATCTTTCTGGTAGCGTACTATCGTTTGTGTTTTTTGTAGTACCTGCATCATAACAAGAACTCCTTCAATTATTTAATGAATCTTACCTGTTGACTGATATATTCATATTGTTCTTCTTTTCTTTTATTGAATTCTATCTTATTTTCTTCAAAAACATTATTTCCCTCTGTATCTATGGAAACAATAAGAGGACCAAATTCTTTTACCTCACAAACCCAAAGTGATTCAGGCATTCCAAGGTCTTTCCAGTGCACCTCTTTGATTTCTTCTACCTTTGTTGCTCCATAAACAGCATTTCCAGCTGGGAAAACTAAATGTAATGCTTTATGTTTTTTACAACCTTCCTCGGTATTCTTACCCATTCCACCTTTTCCTACAATGAGTTTTACACCTGTTTCTTCAATAAACTCTTTTTCAAACTTTTCCATTCTCATGCTTGTTGTTGGCCCAATGGAAACAATTTCGTACTCTTCATTACCAAGGTCTCGCACAATCGGACCAGCATGAAAGATTGCTTTTCCCTTAAGATCAACAGGTAGTGGAATTTTCTCTTCAATCAGTCTTCTGTGGGCAACATCTCTACAAGTTACAAGTGTCCCAGTTAAATAAATAATATCCCCAATTCTAATATCATTTAAGTCTTCATCTCTTATAGGAGTTGTTAGTACTTTCTTACTCATAGTGTTACCCCCTCATGTGTATCAATTACATAGTTTAAATCTTTATCAAAGATAATTTTGCCTCTTCTATGTGACCAGCAACCTGTATTCACTGCCACCCCAATAGTAGAAGGATGTCTAGCAGTATTTACAACATTTACACCCATAACGGACTTTGAACCTTTTAACCCTTGAGGCCCAAGACCAATTGCATTAATTCCATCTTCAAGAAGCTGTTCCATTTTTGCAGCGTTTTCATTTTCATTACGACTACCAACAGGCCTCATAAGAGCAAGTTTAGAGTTTAAAGCAGCTGTTTCCACAGAAGTTCCTACACCTACTCCAACTAGAAGTGGTGGACATGCATTTAGTCCATAACTTGTCATACGATCAAGAACAAACTTCACGACTCCTTCATATCCCTCACCTGGCATTAAGACTGTTGCAACACCTGGAAGCGTACATCCTCCACCAGCCATATAAGTATAAATTTCTACTTTATCACTATTTTCTTCAATTTCCCAGAAGATACTAGGTGACCCGTTGCCGATATTTTTTCCAGTATTGTATTCATCAAATGTTTCAACAGAATTATGACGTAAAGGTGTTTCTTTCGTAGATTTGAAGGTGCTTTCTCTTAGGATATTTTCCAACTGTCCAATTAACGGGAAATTTTGACCACACTTAACGAAAAATTGAAGTACTCCGGTATCTTGGCAAGAAGGCCTTTTTAATTCAGAAGCTAGTTTTTGGTTTTCAAACATTGTTTTGTAAATAATTTTTGCCAGTTTATTATCTTCTTCTTCACTTAATTCTTTTAATTTTTTTTCTACATCATCTGGAAGTTTGTAGCTAACAACGGAAATAAACTTTGACATCAACTCAATCATTTTTACTTTTTGCTGTATTTTATCCATAGCAACTGTCATAATATCTCTCCTTAATATCTAAATTTTTGTTGGAAGAAATGAGAGAAATCTGTGCTCCAGTGTAAATTTACAATTAAGTGCATAGATACACTCCCGACATCATCCCCAACTTCTTCATGTGAAGATCTTATGAACCAAATATTAAATAATGTATACGTTAAAGTCAATAACTTTATATTTTAAATTAATATTATTTTCAGAATATATAGAACAGATTTAACTATATAGCCTAAATCCTTTATAAATTAAATAAAACGTATACTTAACCTTTAATGTCTAAGTATAATTAGATTAAATATTCTAAAAATTAATTGACATTAACGTATACATTAAAATACAATCTATTCAATGGATTTCTTCCCTATTGTTTCCTCATACCACTGTTTAATAAAAAGGAGTGATTTTATTGGAAGCGCTTTATTTTTTCTTAACTTCTTGGCTTGAACCTAGTTATAAAAATAATGCCTATCACAAAAAAATGTAGGTTTAAACTTAAAGAAAAAGATACTTCTTAGAAATTCCATACACAAATATGTTTGTTCATATTATTCAATTTTGTATACGCTTCCATCGCATTTAATTTACAGACTAAATCTCAAGGACACTAGCGGCCTTCTTACCTAGTTCTAGATAAGAGATGAATAAATTCATAGCTTTATAATGCGGTATTGACTTAATTTTAAAATTACAAAGGGGATGGTTAGTATGTTAACATTTCTGGCTTTATTGATGATTATCGTGTTCATTATACTTCTCTCAAAAAATAAATTGTCCGTATTTGGAGCATTAACCATTGTTCCATTTGTTTTTGGAGCAATTGCCACATTTGTAACAGATGCTACCTTTATGGATCTTTTTGAGTGGATTAAAGATGGGATTTTATTTAGTGTAGATGAAGAAACTGGAAAGGTTTCTACAGGGGTTATTTCACCTGCAATTGTTATTCTATTTGCGGTGTTGTATTTTGGAGTCATGTTGAATGTCGGTTTGTTTGACCCATTATGTGAATTCTTTATTAAAAAAGCTAAAGGTGACCCGCTAAAAGTAACAATGGCGACAGTTTTAACTGCGACAGTTGTTACTCTGAATGGTGATACTACGACAACTATTATCATATGTGTTGCTGCTTTCCTTCAACTTTATAAACAAATGAAAATCAAGCTAATTTATTTAGCTGTTATAATTGTTACCCCTATCGGAATATTTAATCAGTTACCATGGGGAGGACCTACAATTGCAGCTGCCACAGCAATGGATGTAAGTATTAGCGAACTGTTTGCAAGTTTATTGCCAGGAATGCTGGCTGCTGAAGTGTTCGCAATTTGTATGGCCTATTTTATCGGTATAAAAGAAAGAAAACGTTTAAACTATAATCCCAAGACTGCTAAAGACATTGCTCCAGAACAAATGGAAAGTATGCTAGATGCTATTCGTCTAAAGGATCCTGAATTAAAGAGACCTAAGCTATATGCTTTTAACTTGATTTTAACGCTCGTGATTTTAGTGATGCTAGTGATGGATATTGCGCATGGCGGTGTTTTATTTGGCATAGGAGCAGCAATAGCACTTACAGTAAACTACAAATCTGCAAATCTTATCAATGAACGACTTGATGACTTAGCTGCAGATGCTTTAGCACCAGCCTTAGCAACTTTAGCCGCAGGAGTTTTCTCAGGCATTTTAACTGGTAGCGGGATGTCAACTGCTCTCGCAACTTCTATTACAGCTATTATCCCAGAATCATTAGGCTCAAATATGGCACCAATCTACGCATTAATGGCTGCACCTGCAATTACATTTTTACCTCAAGATGCTTTTTATTTTGGGATTGCCGGGGTTATGGCTGATGTAATGGGGCAATATGGAATTACTGCTAACCAAGCAGCAGTTGCTTCCATGGTTGGACAGGCTTTCCGTCTAATATCACCAGTTATTCCAGCCCTATATATGCTAGTTAATTCTACCGAGACAAACTTTGTAGACTTTCAAGTAAAGTATGTAATCTACGCATGGCCAATAATATTTATATACCTTGCTGTTTATACTATAACTGGTGCATTGCCGATTTAGAAAATATGAATTTAAATTAATAGCTATAATAGTTCTAACATATCTATTATATTTTTCTTTCTCTCACACCTTGCTAGCTATTGGCAAGGTGTTTTATTATAAAATCACTTTCTATAATTGTCTTCGAACATTTACAAATATGAGAGTTATTTTGAACCCATTTTAAGCGCTTTTTAATTAATAGACACACAAAAAACTATTTAATGGATTATCCAGTTTTTGTATGAAAACATGATAAATATGAATTGAAAGAAATCTAAAAACTACATCATATATAAAAATAGAGCAACTGAACAAGATTTCGGTTGCTCTTTATCCTATTGAAATTGTGTTTCGATTTTAAATAATTAAAAAAGAGCGACTACCATTACTGTTCCTATTACTTTAAGTAACAACTCTTCACAATCCCCTATCTAATTTAAATTGAAATAGAGTTACTATAGTGATAGGTAGGCCTTTGACGTTATCGCTAGCTTTTCCCCCACTTCACACCGCATGTGCGGTTTTCACCGCATACGGCGTTCCAACTAATCCAATTCATTCAATATTTTTATGTATATGCAAGATGAAATATAGAATCAGATAGCTTCGTTCAGACATTGCTCAAGCAATTCATTAACCTTTTTAAGTTGCTTTTTATCTAATTTGAGTGTGTTTAATAACACTTGAATTTTCTCATTATTTCTCAGATGAATGAGGCGGTGAACAGATTCGTGTAATATCAATAGATTCCCGTATGAATCATCTTTTGAAAGATGGTACGGTGTTTTATGATGACAATGCCAATCGTTTAGTCCTAATTCAAGTCCTGTAACAGCGCATTTTCCATACTGTGCAATGAAACGGCTAATCCGATTATCGTTGTATTCGATGGAGCGATTTGGAATAAACAGTTTCATCACATGAGCGACTACTTGTTTATTAATAGTTCTCAAGTTTTGATGAATCCTATTCCTACCTACGGTAGTATAATTACAGATTGTTTGAGAGAAATTTAGATTCACCTTACAGCGTTGCGTTGGGAATGAATAGGTACAAGTACCATTTCTTTTATTTTATAGAGCTTACATTCATATTCCTTATACCGCTTCTGTAAGGACTTGGTGAAGTCTTGGAACGTTGCTTCTTTTTTCATTTCTTTAAACCGATTATATAACGCTTTATGAAAACGGTTGTTCAGCTCAATTAAATCATCTGTGATGTGTGACGCTGCTGAATAATAATTTTGAGTTCCCATTATTACTGTATTAAAGCGCCAGACGTTCTCCACGGTTTGGTGTTTCTTAATGACTTTGATTGCTTGTTTACCTTTTATTTGTGCGTTTTTTAGCGCTTTCTTTGTCATATGTGAGCGAGCAACATAAAGAGTTCTTTTCTTCGTTTTCTTCGGGTGTGCCTTAAGTCGAAAGCCTAAAAACTCTGATGAGTTTTTCTTTAAGTTAACCACTTTCGATTTTTCTTCGCTAATCTGAAGGTGAAGCCTTATTTGAAGAAAATCTGTGACGGCATAAAACATTTTGACTGCTTGAGAACGAGTGCGGCATAGGATCTTAAAGTCTTCTGCGTACCTCATAATATAGCAGTGTTTCAAGTTCGATTGTTTTAATGCATTATATCTGCCACTATACGAGTTATATAGCTTTCGTGTTTCAAGGCTTTCCCACTGGTGGCTGACCCACCAATCCAGTTCATTTAGCACGATATTAGATAATAGAGGTGATAGAATACCTCCCTGTGGTGTACCTTTCGTTGGGAGGCCTTCGCCTATGATTTCAGCCTTTAAAAGTCTCGAAATAATAGAGAGCACTGCTTTATCTCGAATGCCTAATGACCACATTTGTTTTAATAGTTTTGCATGGTTCACATTGTCAAAGAATCCTTTGATGTCCACATCTACACAATGATATAAGCAAGCCCAATTGATGAGCGTTTCAAACCTCGCTTTCGCATGATGTGTACTGCGATTGGGTCTAAATCCATAACTATGTTTATAAAACTTCGCTTCACAAATCGGCTCAAGCACTTGTAAGATACACTGTTGGAACAGTCTGTCCCAAATTGTTGGAATTCCTAAAGGACGTGTTTTTCCATTTACCTTCGGAATGAAGACCCGCCGAACAGCTTGGGGAATATAGCGTTCAAACATTCGTTGTATCGTTGATACAACCTCTGATACAGATAGTTTCTTTAAATCTTCAATCGTTAATCCATCATGTCCAGCCGTTTGACTGCCGGTATTTCGCTTAATATTACGATAAGCTAATCGAATATTTCCATTGGATTGCATTAAATCTATTAAATCATAAAAATTTTGACCATTAACACTGCGGGCATATAACATATCAAAATGTTTTTGCATGTCATAATACTCGTTATGTCTCAGTTTCTTTCGTTTTAACAAGTCGGTTGCTCCTTTTGGAGCTGAACCTCTATTAGTCTCACAAGAACCTTATTAATCGTCAAAGAACTGCCTTGCATGGTGAATAAATCTTTTATTAGTCTAGTGGCTATCCCTCGGCGTTCATTACACGCTTCGACGGTACTGTGCCACCACTTTCACTGATGTGAAGAAAAGTTATACACTCGCTTATCTCACGATTATTTTCCTTTCCAACGCTTCATCGAGAGTAAGCTCTCCACGTTATCAGCTTAAAACGTTGAGTTACATCTATTATGGAACAAACTTAGGTGCTTCCTATGAGCCTGTTAGCATTGCATGTGCCTGTAACACATGATGGACTTTTATATTGCGGATTCTTACTCATCCACAGCTAACCTCACATTTAGTGATATACACATTTCTATGTATTGCCAGTCTAGACCCGTACATTCAGAAGTTCGTCAGCAACTTAGTTTATTATTCTAATTCATTGCATTCTCACCATATCTGTTTAACCCAAGCACCATGATTTACACCACCTCATCAGGTAGAGTTTCGTCAGCCGGACTGTTACGGTAAATTCTTGCGCCTATTAGCCGAGCTTATAACACACTTTTTCTTACTAAGAAGCGTGCAATTCGACGCAGAGGGAGCCTTTCAGAGCGTTACTTCTTCATTCGACTCCTCGACATAACCCTCCAGTTTTAGATTCTAAAACTGCCTGACCTTTACCGAAATTGTGTGACCACATTTCATTTGAGTCAGGAACATTTCGCACCCACAATCTGGCCCTTTTGTGGAATAAGAAAAATACTTCCTTAAAAGAATCTTTAGGAATTAGAAAAAAAAAAAAAAAAACATACCTGCACTGATATGTGCAAGTATGCTTTGATGATTTATACAAATATCATCCATAAAATGATTGTGAATACAATCGTTGTTACACCCTGTAAAAGTGTCGCCATTGTTTGTGCTTTATAGGCTTGTGTTACTTCCATTCCGCTATATTGCGTTACTACCCAGAAGAAGCTATCGTTTACGTGAGAAACAGTCATAGCTCCTGCTCCAATCGCCATTACAACTAATGCCAATGGAAGAGCACCTTCTATACCAGCAGTTACTAACATCGGTGCTACCAGAGTGGATGTTATAACTAAAGCTGTTGTTGAAGAACCTTGTGCTGTTTTAAGAGCAGCCGCAATAATAAATGGTACTAGTAAGAATAGTGAACCTGTAGCTAAAGCACCTAAATCCATTTGTTGCAACATATCACCGACACCAGTCTCCTTAATAACTGTACCGAAAGAGCCACCAGCTGCTGTAATTAATAAAATAGGGGCTGCATCTTTTAAGCTATCTCCAATCCAACCAG
This sequence comes from Lysinibacillus timonensis, assembly GCF_900291985.1. Classification (NCBI taxonomy): domain Bacteria; kingdom Bacillati; phylum Bacillota; class Bacilli; order Caryophanales; family Bacillaceae; genus Lysinibacillus; species Lysinibacillus timonensis. The sequence goes on from NZ_LT985980.1 coordinate 1,596,922, forward strand.
TTAATGTTTCTTCGTTTAACTTTGGAAGTAATGGGAATGCCGCAAATACACCTAACAACAACGCAACAATTGGACTTCCTAAAAAGCGTAATATCATATTAAACGTAGATTCCGGATCACCAACTAATGCGGCAATAGAACCAATTCCGATTAATACGATTGGTAGTACAATAGGGAAAAATGATTTAAATGTTGACGGCATTTCACCAAATGATTTAACCACTTGCTCGTAATCAATTGACTCTTCCTGATCTAATGGAACTTGAATTTTTGAAGCCACTTTTACAGACCATAAATAACCTACAAATGTAGCTGGTATTGCTACTATTAAACCAACAAGTATAACTGTTCCTAAGTAATCAGTTGCACCGATATTCCCTGCAGCTGCAATTGGCCCTGGCGTCGGAGGAACAAGTACATGTGTTGCATATAAACCTGTTGCCAGTGCTACACCCATCGATGCAATTGTCACTTTCGCACGTTTAGCTAACGATTTTTGTAAACTCGATAAAATGATGAAACCTGAATCACAAAATACTGGAATTGACACAATATAACCGATAATAGACATTGCTAATTGCGGACGTTTCGGTCCCACAATTCGGAGAACTACCTCTGCCATTCGAAGAGCCGCTCCAGAACGTTCTAAAATAACACCAATCATTGTCCCTGCTACAATGACAATCCCAATACTCGTCATTAAACTACCAAAACCACTATTAATATTCGTTACAACATCTAATAATGGCATTCCACTCGCAATCCCAACAAAGAATGAACTTAGTATTAGTGCTAAAAATGGATGTAACTTTAATTTTGCAGTCGCAAATACGACAAACAATACCCCTATTAATATGATGAAAAATAACATTCCCTTCTCCCCCTTAATCTATTAAATGATGAAAAGTTTCATATGCCCTCTGAGACAAATAGTTAAATGCTTCTTTCATAGCCATTTCAGATGAAACGGATTCATTCACTACTGATACAACTTCATGAAAGTGTTGTGCTAACATTTCTTTGTCTTGTTCATCAATACTGCCCGAAAGTAAAATGATTGGAATATCAAATTCCTTTGCACAATGTAAAACGCCCATCGGTGCTTTCCCATGCAATGTTTGGCGATCCGATTTTCCTTCACCAGTAATAACCACATTTGCGTCTTGTACTTTTTCACGATAATTCATAACATCTAACACTAATTGAATCCCTTGGTGAAATTGCCCGTTAAGAAAGGCTATTAAAGCGCCCCCCATGCCACCTGCTGCTCCCGCGCCTTGATAATCATGTAAACGGATTCCCTTTTCTGCTTCCACGACATTTGCCCAGTGCGTAAGTGCTTGATCAAAATAGTCAATCTCGTCAGCTTTCACACCTTTCTGAGGACCAAAGATCGCCGTTGAGCCTTTTTCACCCACTAGTGGATTATTGACATCACATGCAATCGCTACTTTTGAACCATTCAGTCTTGTATCCCAATTAGAAAAATCTAAGCTTTTCACTTCATATAAACCATCAATTGATTTTTGTACATCATGTCCATTCTCGTCTAATAAACGTAATCCGAGAGCTCTTAACATACCAACACCAGCATCATTCGTAGCACTTCCACCAATACATATGATAAAATCTCTAAACCCTTGATCTAATGCAGTTTGTATAAGTTGCCCAGTTCCATATGATGATGCGATTCTAGGATTTCTTTCATTGTTATGTAACAGAGTGATACCTGATGCTGAAGCCATTTCAATGACACAGGTTGAATGATTACCTAGAACGCCAAAGGAAGCTTCTATTTCTCGCCCTAGTGGATCGAGTACAGTCGTTTTAACAAAGTGACCATTCGTTGCTAAAACTAATGTCTCCATTGTTCCCTCACCACCATCAGCAACAGGCAATAAAACCGTCTCCACACTTGAGTTTGCTCGCTTAATTCCTTGTTCGATTGCTTGAGCTGCTTCGAGTGCTGTTAATGTCCCTTTAAAAGAGTCTGGACTTATTACAACTTTCATCCTCTTCCCCCTCCCAATAAAGCGCTTACACTAATTATAGTGACAAACTGTGGAAAAAAGCATTATAATAGGTGTACAAAATAACTGTATTAGTACAGATTCGTTTTTATACGAGGTGTATAAATTTGTTGTCGATAAAATTAGCCGAAGAAATAGTTCACCAAACAATGATGAGACTCCATCATAATATCAATGTCATTAGTACTGACGGTGTCATCTTAGCTTCTGGGGAAAAAGAACGGATTGATTCTATTCATGAAGGTGCTATTCAAGTAGCGAAAACAGGCATGCCATTATTAATCGATGAAACTCTATCTAAGGAATTTCAAAATTGTAAACCTGGCATTAACTTGCCAATTAAATTCCACGAGAAAATGATTGGAGTAATAGGGATTACTGGAGACCCGCATGATCTACAAGAAATTGCAAACTTAGTACAACTAACAACAGAAATGATTGTTCATCAAGTACTAACAGAAAGTAAAAGTGAATGGCAAAGGAAAAATGGTGATTTTATCTTCAAAGCATTAGTTGAGAATGTCCCCATTGATAGTGCATTTAAAGAGCGAATTCAAAAACTCCCTTTTCCGCTGGAAGGCCCTTATCAAATAATCCTTATCAAACAGCTGAATGAGGTGTCTTCTAATACTCTATCTCTTAATTTAGAGAACATACTTTATAGACAGCAAGCTTTATTTGGTCAAGTTCATTTAAATGAATATTACCTATTCTTATGTGGAAGTTCTGTAAAAAATTCTACCGACATCATTGATAAAATGAATCAGATTCAAAATAAGTTTGGTATTACTATCGGTGTTGGACCTATTGTTAATGAGGTAGAAGAATTAAACTATTGCTATAACGGAGCAAAAACAGCGCTTGCATTTTCTAGTGAAAAGAAACATGCTACTTATTTTGAAGAAGTAGAGATTTATACTTTATTTAAAAATAGTAGAAGTAATGAAATTCATAAGTTTTTATCGAAAATCCAAGGATTAACTGATAAAATGATCGTCACTTTATTAACCTTTTTTGAGAGTAACCTTCAATTAAATATATGCGCTGACAAACTTGGTATTCATCGACACACACTATCATATCGCCTAAACAAAGTTTATGAAATAACAGGTTACAATCCACAAAATTTTGAAGATGCATTTATATTGAAGCTCGCACTAACTTTAAATAATCAAGTTAATCCATAATTCCCCATAATGAATTATCGTTTGCAGTCTTTTTATCGGAAATAGAGGATATTAAGATGTTATATTTATTACGTGATTATTAATAATTCTAGGAAAGGGATTTCTCTTATGCACATACAATGTACGAAAAAACTATTAGAACTATTAAACAAAGAGCCAAAAACAGTTGAGGAGACGAATCCTCTCATTTCATGGCATGCAAATTTGATTACAATTAACAGAAGAAAAACAGTTGTTATTGTGAATGATAAGAATAGATACGTAATTGTTTTACATGGACTTAAAGCTATGGATTTTAATAATTTTGACGAGACCATCTTAAAATCTATCCGAAATACATTTGAACAAGAATGTATTAAGGACGAGGTAATAGAACTATTTTTAAGTTCAGCGAGTGGTATAACATATTCGAAAACAAAAAACAAATCATTAGTAGCACGAATGAATAAAGCCTGTGAAACGGTCTATTTTTTTGAGGAGATGCTAGATTTAAATACGATTTACCAGCCTGCTATCAGTCGAAAGGTTAGCCGTGATTTAGTCGGTGATGGTAATAAGGACTATTTCCGCCCAAGTGAAGCGATATTTAATGATTTGGAGGAATTTGCCCGAATACCGATTTTCCATACAAAAGCTCTAGAATTGAAGGTCACTTTACGTCTAGAAAATATTAAAGTATTCCGGAGATTAATTGTTCCTTTCAATCTCACTTTCAGTCAATTACATAACGTCATACAGATTGCATTTGGTTGGCAGGATTATCATCTTCATGAATTTTATATTTTTGATAACAAACAGTCTAATCAAACTTTTCATCATAACCATCCTGCTTACAATCGAGAGGGATCCAAACCACTTGTTAACCTCGTGTGTGATGAAGAGTCATTTTCCTATGGTAATAATGATATTCCAATGAAAATGGACACTACTGTCAAGCTATCGGAATACATGTCAGCTAAAATAACATATATTTATGACTTTGGTGACAATTGGATACATGATATTGAGATAGAACGGGTAATTGATGATTATCAAGTGAATTTTCCTACATGCATAGAATGCGAAGGCAATACACCACCAGAAGATGTTGGCGGAGAAATTGGATATGAAGTCTTTCTTGAAATTATAAATGATAAAAATCATCCTGAACATGAGAAAATGCTATCTTGGAGTAAAAGTCAATTGTACAGTGATTTTGATATTGATATAGTAAATAGAAGATTGAAATTAAGTGGGGTTTAAGATTCGTACCATAAGTGACATTGCACCATAATCAATGTAATGCTTTTACTCTAAAGTAATTAACAACAAAAGACCTTCAACAAAAATGTTGAAGGTCTTTATTCGTTTCACAAACTGACATTATTAGTTTAATCGCGCTATTCATTAAGCTTTTTTAGTATTTAAAGCTTCATCAGAAGGGTTGAATTGACCTTCCCATTTAGCAACTACAAGTGCAGCTAAAGAATTACCAACAACATTTACTGCAGTACGTCCCATATCTAAAATACGGTCAATACCTACAATGAACATTAAACCTTCCGGTGGTAATCCCATTGTTCCAAATGTTGCTAATAATACAACAAACGAGACGCCCGGTACACCTGCCATACCTTTCGACGTTACCATCAAGACTAACATTAACATGATTTGTTGACCAATACTTAGGTGAATACCATACATTTGAGCAACAAACATTGCAGCGATTGCTTGATATAGTACTGATCCATCTAAGTTAAATGAATAACCAGTTGGAATAACGAAAGTTGAAATATGTTTTGGAGCTCCAACCTTTTCCATCTTGTCCATAATTCTCGGTAAAACGGTTTCAGAACTTGATGTTGAGAAAGCTAAAATCAATTCTTCTTTAATAACTTTAATTAACTTGAAAATACTGTACCCAATGATTTTAGCCATAATGCCTAAAATAACAATTACAAAGAAAATCATCGTTCCGTATACAGTTAACGCTAATTTTGCAAGTGGAATAAGTGATTCAAACCCATATTTAGAAATCGTTACACCGATTAAGGCGAATACACCAATTGGAGCATACTTCATAAATAAGTTGGTTACATAAAACATTGCATTTGCTATACCTTCAAAGAAATGTAAAGCAGTTCTTCCTTTTTCTCCGATAGCTGCAATCCCAAGACCAAGCACGACAGCAAAGAAGATAATTGCTAGCATATCCCCTTCAACCATCGCCTGAATTGGGTTCGTTGGAACGATATGTAGCAGTGTTTCTACAATCGATTTTCCTTCTTGTTGTTCGTTCGTTTCAACGTAACCAGAAATGTCTGTTTGCTGTAGGTTTTCCATATCTACACCAATTCCAGGTTGGAATAGATTAGCAGATATAAGACCAACTGCAATTGCAACACCAGTCATACCAATAAAGTATGTCAATGCTTTTCCGCCTAGTTTACCAACGGATTTTAAATCACCAACACCAGCAATTGCAACGATAATACTAGAAAGTACAATCGGTACTACAATTAATTTAATTAATCTTAGGAACAGATCACCGAATGGTTGTAAATAGCCTTGAGCTGTTTCACTTCCATAGAAAATCCCTCCGACAATTATACCTAATATAAGTCCAATGAAAATTTGAGTAGCTAAACTTAACTTGAATTTTTTCATTAATTACCCCACCTTCTTATTGAATGAATTAAAATGTGCTTCTCAGGTTAGGGAAACAAATAGAAACGATTTAAATCACAAAAAAACGGCATATGCCGAATCATAATTCTATCATACTGTTTCCTCTCAATTGCTTACGAGGTTAGCTTTCAGGTTAGGACTATGGGAAACTAAAGCCCTTTCATTTAAGAATTCACCAATAGCGGAAATTAATCCACATACATCCTTGGGTCCCCCGCTCCTAATAATATAAAAAGATTAAGCAAGTAATAATTAGATTTTATCACAATATACTATTTAGGTAAACTATTTACTATTTTCAGATAACTTCGAATAGTAAGTATGTAATTGCACGATTTATTAATTTTATTCTAAATGAATAACTAATCTTAATTAGACCTATTCTTACCCTTTTAGTCACATTCTACTCGTATCATGTCATTAATAGTATATATTTCATATTTACTTTTTTAGAATAATTTATATATTTCCAAATATTTGCGAATTAATAGTGCAAGAGAAGTATTTTAACCACCACACTAGAATAAATGGATAGCACAGAGCCTATCTTTTACTGTACCATCCATAAGAATAAGCTCATATTTCTATACTCGTCCTAATCAAATTCTCACTTCTTTCCGGCAATCTTATCGTTATTTTTGTGCCTAATCCTTCAACACTTTCTAGTAAAAATTGTGATCCCTTAATGAGCTTCAATTTTTTATAAGGATTAATAAAACCAATGCGAGAATGACTATCCGCCATAATTTCTTTTTGCTTTTCTAAAGGAATACCTATTCCATTATCTTCAACAGTAATCTCTACATAGTCATTCACTCTTTTGACCTTAAGCTTCAACGTTCCACCATTAGCTTTTTTCGTAATTCCGTGTTGTACTGCATTTTCAACTAACGGCTGCAACGTCAGTGATGGGATGTAAGCTTCAATTGTTTCGTCAATTTCATACTCAACATTTAAACGCTCGCCAAAACGCATTTTTTCAATAGCTATATATGCTTGTACAGTCTCAATTTCACTTTTTATGTGAATAAAGCTTTCATGGCTATTAAAATCTAATTTCGCACGGAAATATGTTGATAAATTTAATAAAGCTTCTCTTGTTTGTTCTTCATCTCTATAACTTAGGCCTATTATAGCGTTTAATGTGTTATATAAAAAATGCGGTGTAATTTGTGAATAGAAATAGCTTAATTCCTGATTAAGTGCCTCTACAGAAGTGTTCTTTATATTTAGCATCGACTCGACACGAACTTTTAATTCTTCTAAATGAATTGGTTTTTGTAAAAAATCATTTGCACCTAATTGGAAGGATAGAATTAAGTCTGAAAGCTGTCCAGATGCAGTTAAAATGATAATTGGGAGCTCGATTAACTCATATTCCTGCCGTACCAACTTACACACATCAAAACCTGACATTTCTGGCATCATCAAATCTAAAATCATCATATCAATGACTTCATTCTTCATTACTTCTAGTGCAGCATCCCCGCGATCTACGGCAATTACTGTATAATCTAAGGAATGGAGCAAATTGATTAGTACCTTTAAATTTGCGTGTTCATCATCGACTACTAAAATAGTTTCTTTACGGGAACCTTCCATTTTTATTGGTAAGTCAAGCTGAATAAGGTTGGTGCTATGTGTTGACAATTGAAATTGTGTATTCTTGCCGGAATAATCAGATGTATGTTCTGAAATCTGACTTTCACTTGCAAGAGGAACAGTAAAAGTAAAGCATGAACCTTTTCCAACTTCTGATGTAGCCCAAATACGTCCACCAGATATTTCAACAAGCTGTTTTGTTATACTTAAACCCAACCCTAGACCTTCTGTTTGAAAATGCCCATTACAATTAATTTGATAAAAGGAAGAAAAAATAGTATCAAGTTGGTCTTTTTCTATACCTACCCCTGTGTCAGTTATAGAAATTTTCATGAACTCATCTTCGATTTCAGCATTTACCGTAATTTCACCACTTTTGGTATATTTAATCGCATTATAAATTAAATTAAAAAGTATTTGCTTAAAACGGTCTTCATCGATATACATAAAAGGTAAGTTTTGATTCGTATTGTTCATAATCTTAATTTGCTTATCATCCGGAATTAAATATGACAGTTCCGCTATTAAACTTTCAATTACCCGAATATTTACCGGACAAGGGTTAAATAGTACTTCCCCCCGTTTAATTTTCCCTGCATCGAGCAAACTTTCAACAATCTTTGCCAACCTTTTTCCGATATCATAAATCAACAGTGCACTTTCCTGTTGTTCTTTTTTTAAGGGGCCTTCACTTCCCTCTGCCAAAGATTTTGACAAATTCAAAATACCATGCAAAGGAGTATTTAACTCATGAGAGGTTTTAATTAAAAAATCGTCCTTTATCTTATCGTACTGTAACAATTCATTTGAAAGCTCTTCGATTCTATTATAAGCTTGGTATGATCTGTTCGTAATAAGTAGTGATATGCTTATAGCTAATGCTACGAATAAGAAAACCGGAATGCTTCCTATATCTATGTCAAATATAAAATTAATTGCAAGGGCAAGACCATAGCAAACAAATGTTGAACCAGCCATCAAGACATACTCAGAGCCTTCAGTTTTCTTTAAAAACACTTTAATAAGTAAAAATACTATATAACAGAAAGCAAATGCTAAACCAACAATGATATAAAGTTGAGTAGGAAGAACTGGAAAAATCCTCAACAAATCAACAGGTAATGGTGTTCCCAATATAACCGACTGAATTAATATAACCGTACTCAAAATTGAGACTATTTTTTTATTCGCAAAGGGTTTGAAAAAATGATAGATAAATAGCAAGAAGAATAAAGTAGCCAAATGAATAAATAAGAGTTGGATATCTAGTTGACGCGCTGAGCTAATATTATTAAATAGTATAAAAAGGACCTTTTCGTTAACGGAAGCCATGTAAATTCCCTGCGCAAAACAAAATAATCCAAAATACAACTCATAAACATTTTTCCGCCTCTGTAAAAAGAATGCGAGATATAGAATTGATAAAAGAAGATAACCTGAAATCATCATTCCTTCAACAATGATTTTTGTATCTCTTAGTGCATTTATTTGAGTGGCTGTTCCAAAATCGATGGATTGTGTTATTCCACCTGTCACCACACTTTTATTTCCAACGTGAATTATTATGTCGATTTTTCCATCAACACTTTCTCCAAAAGCTGTGTATTTATTATCTTTGTTTTCATATTGTTCAAGATTCGTTGTTGGATTACCACTGTGACCTGCTTCTTTACCATTTATGTATACTCTACTTGCATAACGTATTTTATTAATTTTCAAACCATACTGTCCGTCTTCCGGAACTAGTATGGTTAGGTGATATGTTGCATATAATTTATCTTTATTGATTTTGTCATTCCATATTCCTGGCACTTGAATAGTATCTGTTCGCTTTGTAGTATCTTCCATGGTTTGTTTGAAATCATTAGGCATTATTAGCTGACCCGAGTAGAAATCCCATTCCCCATCAAGGTGAACCGTTCCATTCTTTTTAAAGTTCCAATTCTCCAAATTTAAAACGCCATTCTCCACTTTAGGCTGTGCTGAATTTGAAAAATCGAATAGTAAAAATAGAGTGATGATTAATATACATATAGAAGAAATAAATGAGAATTTTCTTGCCATTAATAAGCCCCTAACTTAGTAATTTTCATAATGTAATAGTTTTTCTAACAATTGTTTCTGTATTATTTCTCCCTGTTTATCTTTTGTCTCCTGGTAGAGTTTAATTAGAATCTGATAGGTTTCTTCATCCATTGGATCAATTTTTTGCATATGATTGGCTAATGCGATACTCTCTTGATACAATTTTTTACTATAGTAATAGTCTAGTAATTGCTTTGAAACATTTCGCCAAATACTTTGATATTTATTTCGTTCTCCTTCAATCCACCAATAATCCACATCATCTAAGTATTTACCAGTATATAAAGAAATTAATTCCTCAAAGGATTTATAATTTGTTTCATTTACGGATTGTATGCCTAAACAATTTTTCAGTTGCTTATCAAATAGATCAATATCTAATTCAATATTTTGCACCTTTAATTGGTATCCAATATCTGTTTTCTTGATTTCAATTGAATCTGCTAACACTTTCTGATGATCCTCTATCATTTTGCGAAGATAGTAAATAACGCGGTATAAACCTGCCGTTGCTTTATCTATACATTGATCCTGCCAAAATAGTTCAATTAAAATATCTCGGTGTATGTTTTTATTACGCATATGCAACAAATAGAAAAAGATATCTTTAACTTTTTGAGTCCTCCATTTATCGAATGTAGTAATAATTTCATTTTCAATAACTCTTAAATCTCCAAAAAGACAGAGCCTCTTCATATAAATCTGGTTGGTCGTATTAATGTCTATTCGTTCCATTGTATTTAATAATCTTTTATAGGTAACCGGTTTGACAATATAATCTGTAGCCCTTAATTCAAATGCGTTTACAGCATAGTGATCATAAGCAGTTGTAAAAATAATTTTACATGTCGGTTGCATGTCTCTAATTTTTATAGATAACTCAAGACCATCCATTTCCGGCATTTCAATATCAATAAAGGCAATATCTACCTTATATAAATCTAAATATTTTACTACATCTTTACTTGTAGTAAATGTCAAGATTTCTGATAAGAAGGAGAACTTTTGCAGAAGGTTCACTAGGTGATTGATTGCCAATTCCTCATCGTCAACAATAAGTGCTCTCAAATATATACCACCTTTCTATGTCGATATTTTTTCAATATGATTTTACAAAGAAGAATACGTCACTCCATCTTCCACACCCTTGTAAGGATACGCATAAAGAATAAAACGCTCTGTTGCATGACCTACATAGTTAAACGGATAACAAGTAGTCACAACAAGTACTTCTTCACCCATTTTTCGTATAACTGTAGTATCATCTTCATGAACTATTTCAGTTTCTTTAATTTCATATGTGAATGTTCCATATGGCATTTCAATTATGAAAAGATCACCTATTTCAATTTCACTAAAATTTCGGAAAACTGTATCACGGTGACCAGAAAGTACAATTTGTTCACCTTGCCCTGGAAAAACAGACTGTGTTAAGTGTCCCACGCCCCTATCTAAAGCATCTGCATCAGTACCCTCAACAATCGGCAATGTTCTTCCTAACTTCGGAATTTCTAGTTTAGCAAATGCCTCGTCCATTTGAGGTTTAAAACTAGCAATTTCTTTTTCTATGTTGGATGTTGAATCTATCTGTAAACTTTCTACTCTATTTATTGTATTATTTGCCTCTTCTAACGCCTGCTCCTGTAATGCATTGGTTTGTGAAAACCGGTAGATAAAAACACTAATGAAAACTAACCCTGCAATAAGTAATGTATATTGAATAAGTTTTTGCACTATACCTCTCCTTACTACTATTTTCCCACATTACATAAATTTACATATAGTCCAACAATTTGGCAATGGGTATAAAGATTTAAGTAAATTTGATAGGAGCTTTGCTTGTGGAGAAATTGTAGAGAATGTTCGTTGATAATTATTAATTGATGAATTGTAAGTGTCAGATAGTTTAAGAGATTCGTATAAAATTTTCGTCTTCACTTATAAATTCATCAAAATAATTAGAAAGATGGTGTGAACTAGCGAAATATAATGAACCGATGTAAACAAACTTCAATCTAATAACAGAGGAGGTATATACAAACCAATATGAAGAAAATCAACTCTATGTGTTTAGCCTTAATGTTAGTAATGAGCAGTATTTTAATGAGCATCGGGCTACCATTAGGTGTATATGCAGAAGAAATTACAGAGAATTTAATTACTAACGTTACAATGACGACAAAAGATGACGTAGAAATTAACGCAGATAAATATCCAATGAATAAACCATTGTTAGGATCTGAGGTAATAGTAAACTACACTTGGGAACTTGAAAATGGACACAGATATAAAAGTGGGGATATCTTTGAATTCCAGTTACCTGAAGAATTCGAGTTATATAATGATATTGACGGAGAATTGACTACATCATTTGGAAGTGTTGGAACTTATAAAGTCACTAAAGATGGAAATGCAGTTTTTACGTTCAATGAGGAAATTGAGAAAAATTCGAATATCTCTGGAACACTCAAAGTTTGGAGCATCTTTAGCGAGACTACAATCACTGGCAGTACGAAGCAATTAATTAAGTTTCCGACCAAAACAGGGATATTAGAGATTCCTGTTGTTTTCCAAGTAGACTCTGGGAAACCAATAGGAAAATCAGGAGTACCAGACAATACTTATAATGCCTCAACAATCGAATGGACAATTGATGTGAATACAAAGCTTGACACTATTTCAAATGCATCAGTGAAGGATACGATTGAAGAAGGTCAAATATTAGTAAAAGATTCTATTCATGTTTATGCTTTAGACGTCAATTTAGATGGTACCGCTACACAAGGTGCACTAGCAAGTCCAGATAGTATTACAATAAATGTAGTAGATGAAAAAGACATTGAAGTTGGTTTTGGCGAAGATATAAACTCAGCATACCGAATTGTGTACCAAACAAACATTACGAACGAAGACCAACAAACATTTAGCAATACAGCAACATTATTTGAAGGTGATAAAGAAGTTGACTCAGCAACAAGCTCTGTTTCTGTCCAACGTGGAGGCCATCTTGCGAAAGAATCGACTGGCTACAATGCTGCTACACAAACCGTTAACTGGCGAATTAAATACAATTATAATCAGAAATCAATCCCACAGAACGAAGCTTTCTTAGAAGATTTCCTACCTGAAGGACATAAGCTAAAACAGGATAGCTTAAATGTATATAAAGTTACTCTAGATGCTAATGGAGAAGAAGAAAAAAGTACAACGGTGGATTCTGCTGAATATAATTTATCTAATTTAACGGGAGATGAACCACATACTTTCACACTGCAATTCAAAGATGCTATTTCTTCTGCATACAAAATCGAGTATAGTACCGAAGCGATTAATCCAGTTTATGAAAATGGAACCGTTGTAAACAAAGTAGTAACAGTAGAAGAAGAAAAAACAGCTTCGAGAGGCATCCAGCAAGTCCTCCTTATTAAAAATGCACAAAATCCAAACTACAAAGACAAGACAGTTGATTGGAAAATTGAGTTGAATGGAAACTCTTTTGAAATGACTGGTCTAATATTAGAAGACTCGTTTGTGGGCAATGGACTTGAACTAATCGAAAATTCAGTTAAGATTACAAGTTCAACAGGAGAATTGGTTAAGGATGTGGATTATAGACTAGTCCCTCATACTACTTTTAAAGAAGGCTTTAAAGTAGAATTCCGTAAGATGATTAATGAGAAGTTAGTCCTGACTTACAAAACGGGATTTGATCCATCCGTTAGTGAATTTAAAAATAGGGCAAAAATCAGTTGGAATGAGAGCGAAAAGCCCAAAGAAGTTATAGCTAGTTTTGATCCAGACCTATATACAAAGTCTAATGGATACAAAAAAGGTAGTTATAATGCTGTAACGAAAGAAATCACTTGGGAAGTTGGCGTTAACTATAATTTGCAAACTATTAATAAAGCCATTGTAGAGGACTACCTTTTACAAGGGCAAACATTAGTAGATGGTTCTCTACAAGTTTATAACGTTAGCCTTACAGGTGGAGCAAACGGAGTCGAACGAGGAGATCTACTTTCATCTGATGATTACACGTTTGACCACACTATAACGAAAAATGATAACCCAGGGTTTAAGCTTACCTTCAAAAATCCAATCGATAGTGGCTATATTATTACCTATAAAACTTCCGTTGATGGGCAGTTAATAGTTGATAAATATCATAACACTGCCACATTATTTAATAATACGGATAAGCTTACAGATTTAACGGCAAGTGTTTCAGTAAAACACGGTGGTGAGTACATTACCAAAGACGCTTTGCAAGATGGAAAAGTTATGAACTGGACGGTTCATATTAACCGTGGTCAATCAACTATTGCTAATACAACAATAACTGATACACCAAGCAACAATATTATTTACCTTGAAAATTCGTTTGTATTATATGATACGAAGGTTAATGAAGATGGTACAGTTTCAAAAGGAACTCCATTAGTTAAAAATGAAGATTATACACTTAATTTTTTAACAGATGAAGACGGCAATGATATATTCAAATTAAGCTTTAAGGACACAATCGATTCTGCCTATATTTTAGAGTATCAAACATATATTAATGCCCAAAACGGCGATACAGTGTCTAATAAAGTGAAACTTGACGGCGAAGGGTTTACAAACGAGGATAATGAAGATACAAAGACATTTACAGTTAGACTTTCAGGTGGAATCGGTACTGGTTCAGGTGAAACTGGTGAACTGACAGTATACAAAGTTGATGCCGACGATTCCGAGAAGTTACTGCCTGGTGCGGAGTTTACTTTATATGATAGTGAAGGCAAAATAGCTATTAAGACTATTAAAACAGATGAAAACGGCCAAGCCGTCTTTAGTAAACTACTATATGGAAAATATATTTTAAAAGAAACGTCTGCTCCATATGGCTATACATTCGATATTAGTGACAATGGACGAGAGATCGAAATTGATAAGGAAAAAGTGGAAGTAACCATTACGAATAAAAAACTTGTTCAAGCTGTGGAATTACTTAAGTTCGATGCGGCTGACCTATCTGTTCCTTTAGCAAATGCAATATTTAAATTGCAAAAGCATGACGGAACAGAATATGTTGACACGGACAAAATTGATCTTCATACAAATGAAGATGGCAAACTAATGGTAGGAAACCTAGAGCCAGGGAAATACCAATTCATTGAAACAAAGGCTCCTTTTGGATATGAATTAGATCCAACATCGATTCAATTTGATATTCTGCCAAACCAAACTGAAATCGTAACGGTTACTCATAGTAACAAACAATATAAAGGTGAAGTTGAACTAACAAAAGTTCGAAAAGGTAACCACTCTACAACGTTAAAGGGAGCAGTTTTCAACTTACTAAATGAAAACGGTGAGATCATAATAAAAGACCTTACAACTAATGATGAAGGAAAAATTGTTGTTTCGGATTTAATACCAGGTAAATACCAATTTGTTGAAACGAAGGCACCTAGTGGTTATCGTTTAAATACTGCGCCACTTAACTTTACAATCGCTGATGATCAAAGGGTTATCTTACTTTTTGAAAATGATAGAAAATCTTCAGGTGGTGGCGGTGGTGGTAATAACACACCTGAAAACCCTGGTGGGAATACAGGAGACCCTGGTGATGACAACACTACTGATACACCAAGTGACAATGAAGCTCCTGAAAATCCAGGAGACAACAACACTCCTGAAAACCCAGGCGATAACAATACGCCTGGAAAACCGGGTAACAACAACACTCCTGAAAATCCAGGAGATAACAATACACCTGGAAAACCAGGGAATAACAACACTCCTGAAAACCCTGGAGACAACACACCCGGAAACTCTACTAGCAGTCCGGAAATACCTGGTAATAACGACAGCCTAGGCGATGTTAATGGAAACAATAATACAACCGTAAATAATAATACGCAGAATTATGAATTACCTAATACATCAACAAATATGTATACGTTATTAGCTACCGGAATTACATTGTTATTATTGGCGTTTACAATGATGCTATTCAACTTTAGAAGAGAATCATAAATTTAAAAACGAGACATCCATTGAGTAAAAGCTAAATGGATGTCTCGTTTTACATAATCCTTATTTATTACAAATAATCAAAAAAACAACATTATACAGGTACGCATTAGTAGATTGTTTTATTTATAAAATACTTTACAATCTAAGATTGATAAGATATCTTCTAAGTCAAAGAGCTGTTCCATGTAATGTACACCTGCTGAGTAGTTATTTTGGATTAACTTATTCCCTATTATATTCTTAAAATGCTCCCTATTACATTCCTCCAATTTAAGAACTTATTTATTTCATCATCCACTAATAAGAATGAAAGTAATGTTCGACAATCCAACATCGACATATAAAGTTATTAGAGTAATATTACTTCAAACATACAAATGGTAAAATTATCAGTTGTTTTTTGAACACGGCGTTTTAACTTATTGCTAATAAACTACAAAAAGCTCACAAACCCTGTATTTACAAGGTTTATGAGCTTTAACAATTTTCATATCGTAAGTGAAACTATCACTATTTTAAAGATACCGGTGGTCGGGGTCGAACCGACACTCCAGAAGGAACACGATTTTGAGTCGTGCGCGTCTGCCAATTCCGCCACACCGGCATATTAAAAATAAAAAAAATCGGATTAACCGATAGATTGAATTGGAGGCGGCTACCGGATTTGAACCGGTGATAAGGGTGTTGCAGACCCGTGCCTTACCACTTGGCTAAGCCGCCAAACTAATTGGAGCGGAAGACGGGGTTCGAACCCGCGACCCCCACCTTGGCAAGGTGGTGTTCTACCACTGAACTACTTCCGCATAGTAAAAATGGCTGGGGTACCTGGATTCGAACCAGGGCATGACGGAATCAAAATCCGTTGCCTTACCGCTTGGCTATACCCCAATAATATGATTAAGTAATTAATTTATTATTTAAATGGGGCGACTGATGGGAATCGAACCCACGAATGTCGGAACCACAATCCGATGCGTTAACCACTTCGCCACAATCGCCATTACAGTATATTGAAATTATATTCTGAATTAATAAAAAATATGAATGGGGCGGATGATGGGAATCGAACCCACGAATGTCGGAACCACAATCCGATGCGTTAACCACTTCGCCACACCCGCCATTATAACATATACTAATTTTTGAAATAAATATTGGCAGGGGTAGTAGGAATCGAACCCACACCAAAGGTTTTGGAGACCTTCGTTCTACCTTTAAACTATACCCCTAAAAACTGGTGGAGAGGGACGGATTCGAACCGCCGAACCCGAAGGAGCGGATTTACAGTCCGCCGCGTTTAGCCACTTCGCTACCTCTCCTTATTAAATGTGCCGGCTATAGGAATCGAACCCACGACCTACTGATTACAAGTCAGTTGCTCTACCTGCTGAGCTAAACCGGCAAATTATAAATTTTAAATGGTGGGTCCGGACGGAATCGAACCGCCGACACTTTGAGCTTCAGTCAAATGCTCTACCAACTGAGCTACAGACCCATATATTTTATAATTAAAATGGCGGTCCCGACCGGGATCGAACCGGCGATCTCCTGCGTGACAGGCAGGCATGTTAACCGCTACACCACGGGACCATTGGTTGCGGGGACAGGATTTGAACCTGTGACCTTCGGGTTATGAGCCCGACGAGCTACCGAACTGCTCCACCCCGCGATAATATA
Organism: Lysinibacillus timonensis; assembly: GCF_900291985.1. Lineage (NCBI taxonomy): Bacteria > Bacillati > Bacillota > Bacilli > Caryophanales > Bacillaceae > Lysinibacillus > Lysinibacillus timonensis. Next base: position 1,614,191 of record NZ_LT985980.1, read on the forward strand.
TCAACATATTGTGTTTGTAATAATGGTGGAGGATGACGGGCTCGAACCGCCGACCCCCTGCTTGTAAGGCAGGTGCTCTCCCAGCTGAGCTAATCCTCCAACTAGTTGTGTTACTTATTAGGAATAAATGGTGACCCGTACGGGATTCGAACCCGTGTTACCGCCGTGAAAGGGCGGTGTCTTAACCACTTGACCAACGGGCCATATAACAAAAATGTTATTATGGCGGAGAGTAAGGGATTTGAACCCTTGAGACAGTGTTACCCGCCTACACGATTTCCAATCGTGCTCCTTCGGCCTCTCGGACAACTCTCCAAGAAGATTGGCTCCGAAGGTAGGACTCGAACCTACGACCGATCGGTTAACAGCCGATTGCTCTACCACTGAGCTACTTCGGAATAATTTTATTTAAGTCTAGCAACGTCCTACTCTCGCAGGGGAAGCCCAACTACCATTGGCGCTAAAGAGTTTAACTTCCGTGTTCCGTATGGGAACAGATGTGTCCTCTTTGCCATCATCACTAGGCTTTTAACCGAAAGACAAGTATTATTATAACATATATACTTAGCATTCGCAACCTTTTTTTATCTAAAATGCTATAGATTTGTCTAATAGTATAACCTTGTTCTCTCAAAACTGGATAAAGACATCGAATCTGTTCAAGTTCGTTTTGGTTAAGTCCTCGATCGATTAGTATTCGTCAGCTCCATGTGTCACCACACTTCCACCTCGAACCTATCTACCTCATCGTCTTTGAGGGATCTTACTTCTAATGAATGGGAAATCTCATCTTGAGGGGGGCTTCATGCTTAGATGCTTTCAGCACTTATCCCGTCCACACATAGCTACCCAGCGATGCCTTTGGCAAGACAACTGGTACACCAGCGGTGTGTCCATCCCGGTCCTCTCGTACTAAGGACAGCTCCTCTCAAATTTCCTACGCCCACGACGGATAGGGACCGAACTGTCTCACGACGTTCTGAACCCAGCTCGCGTACCGCTTTAATGGGCGAACAGCCCAACCCTTGGGACCGACTACAGCCCCAGGATGCGATGAGCCGACATCGAGGTGCCAAACCTCCCCGTCGATGTGGACTCTTGGGGGAGATAAGCCTGTTATCCCCGGGGTAGCTTTTATCCGTTGAGCGATGGCCCTTCCATGCGGAACCACCGGATCACTAAGCCCGTCTTTCGACCCTGCTCGACTTGTAGGTCTCGCAGTCAAGCTCCCTTGTGCCTTTACACTCTACGAATGATTTCCAACCATTCTGAGGGAACCTTTGGGCGCCTCCGTTACCTTTTAGGAGGCGACCGCCCCAGTCAAACTGTCCACCTGACACTGTCTCCTACCCCGATGAGGGGTACGGGTTAGAATTTCAATACAACCAGGGTAGTATCCCACCGACGCCTCCATAGAAGCTGGCGCTCCTATTTCTCAGGCTCCTACCTATCCTGTACAAGTTGTACCAAAATTCAATATCAAGCTACAGTAAAGCTCCACGGGGTCTTTCCGTCCTGTCGCGGGTAACCTGCATCTTCACAGGTACTATAATTTCACCGAGTCTCTCGTTGAGACAGTGCCCAGATCGTTACGCCTTTCGTGCGGGTCGGAACTTACCCGACAAGGAATTTCGCTACCTTAGGACCGTTATAGTTACGGCCGCCGTTTACTGGGGCTTCAATTCAGAGCTTCGCGTAAGCTAACCCCTCCTCTTAACCTTCCAGCACCGGGCAGGCGTCAGCCCCTATACTTCACCTTACGGTTTTGCAGAGACCTGTGTTTTTGCTAAACAGTCGCCTG